>NZ_JBHUEP010000003.1:0-4664 GCF_042680925.1 Ottowia beijingensis | reverse complement strand
TTTGGTGTGCTGGCACCAAACTCGCCGCTGAGAGCGGCGGTAACGGCGCTGGCTCAGCCTGCTGCGTCGCAACCAGCCACGGTGGAGACTGCACAACCTGGCGCGGGCGTACCTGGGGTGGCGGCGCCGGGCAACGCGGCCACACCCACACCCGAACCTGAAGCACGCCCGAAGCGAGCGGCGCATTACTTGTGGGCGGTGCTGATTGCCCGCATCTACGAGGCATTTCCGCTGCTGTGCCCCATGTGCGGTGGGCAGATGCGCATCATTGCCTTCATCACCCACAGCGCCGAAATCCGCCACATCCTGAACCACATCGGGGTGGACTCGCAGCCACCGCACATAACCCCGGCACGCGGGCCACCGCTGTGGGAGGGCTGCGACGCGCCGGTGGATGATGGTGCGCAAGGCGAGCCGGATTGGGATCTGGCAGCTCAACCCGACGAGGTAGACCAGCGCGTCAATTGGTGACCCAGTGAAGCGGCGGTATCCATCGCTGCGGGGAAGCAGCTGCGCGCGCGCCAGGCCCAAATGCATACTGCCTCCCAAGCTCTTGCCATTGAGCGGCAAGCGAGCGCTCAACCTTCCTTGGCCGAACGTGTTTCGAGGCCCAAAACTCGTGCCATACTTGGCCTCATGCGGTTGAATTTCCTATCCGTGGGATGGCTTTGTGCATGGCGAAGAACCGGATGCTATCCCGCCGCGCCCTCCTGCGAGGTCCATCCCATGCGCCGGGCCATCTCCGCACGCCATTGCGCGCGCGGGCGGAAACCGGGCAGGCCGCGCGCGTGCGCCTCCAGGCGCTGCAGCAGCGTGGCCTCGTCGTCCAGGTCGATCGGCACGGCCATGGGTTGCGAGACATACCAGGGCAGGTCGAAGTACAGCTCGAGCCGGTTGCCCTCGGGATCCGGGACATAGATGGACACCGCGTTGCCGTGGGTGATGGGCCTGACTTCGCCTGCGCCACGGGCCTGGAGGGTGCGGTACATGCGGCACAGCGTGTCCAGGCTGTCGGCCTTCAGCGAGATCTGGTTGATCGGGTTGAAGTCCAGCTCCTTCGGACGGCCGGAGATCAGCACGAGCTGGTGGTGTTCGTCGGGATCGCGGCTGAGGAACACCAGGTCGCGCGGGCCATTCGGCCCCGGCAACTGGCCGCGGTCCGTGACGGTGAACGCCAGCAGCTCCGTGTAGAAGGCCTCGAGGGCGGCGATGTCGTGCACGAACATGCCGAAGTGGCTGAAGGAAAAGCCGGGACGCGTCACAAGAGTCTCCATGGAATCAGGGCCCCGGCGCAGGCACCCGATGGCCATGCGCGGTGCGCCGGCGGATTCTAGCGCTTCGCGGTTAAATATCGATATTTTTGCTTTAGAGATATATTTTTCCTTTTTGTCGCTATGATCGCCGCGACCTGAATCCGAAGCGGGGCGCTCCGCCCCCCCACCGCATGCAACCCATCCTGAACGTCATCACCTGCAGCACGCGCCCCCGGCGCGTCGGCCCCGCCGTGGCCGCCTGGTTCGAGCAAGTGGCCCGCGCGCAAGGCGAATTCGAAGTCGTCGCCTGCGATCTCAAGGAACTGGCCCTGCCCCTGCTGGACGAGCCGGAGCATCCGCGCACGGGCAAGTACAGCCACGCGCACACCCTGCGCTGGAGCAAGCTCACGGCGGCCGCGGATGCCTACGTCTTCGTGCTGCCCGAGTACAACTTCGGCCCGCCCGCCTCGCTGCTGAACGCGCTGAGCTACCTGAGCGCCGAGTGGGCCTACAAGCCGGCGGCATTCGTCAGCTACGGCGGCATGTCCGGCGGCATCCGCGCGGTGCAGGTCGCCAAGCAGTTGATGACCACCCAGAAGATCGTGCCGCTGCTGGAAGCCGTGGCCGTCCAGAACGTCGGCACGCTCGTGGACGCCGAAGGCAAGTTCCAGCCGGCGGCGCTGCACGGCGAGTCCGCCGCCGCGATGCTCAAGGAGCTCGCACGCTGGGCCGCGGCCCTGCGCCCCCTGCGCGCGCCGACGCCCTGACGCGCAAGGCGTCCCAACCCGTAGTCACCAAGGAAGCACTCCATGAAATTGATCAGTTTCACGCGGGGCGATCGCCCCGGATTCGGGGCCGTCGTCGAAGGCGGCGTCGTCGACCTGGGCGCCGCCCTGGACGGCAAGTACGCGGACCTGCGGGCGCTGCTGGCCGGCGATGCGCTGGCCGAAGCGCGCGCCGCGGTGGCGCAGCGCAAGCCCGACTTCGCCCTGGAGTCGGTCACCCTGCTGCCCGTCATCCCCGAGCCCGGCAAGATCTGGTGCTGCGGCCTGAACTACCACGAGCACGTGCAGGAGACCAACCGCGAGGTCACCGAGCAGCCCACCTTCTTCCTGCGCGTGGCCGACTCCCAGGTGGGCCACGGCCAGGCCATCGTGCGGCCCCGCGAATCCACCCAGCTGGACTACGAAGCCGAGATCGCCGTGATCATCGGCAAGGGCGGCCGCCGCATCGCCGAGGCCGACGTGGCCCGCCACATCGCCGGCTACGCCTGCTACAACGACGGCAGCGTGCGCGACTGGCAGCGCCACACCTCCCAGTGGGTGCCCGGCAAGAACTTCTGGCGCACCGGCGGCTTCGGCCCCTGGATGGTCACCGCCGACGAGATCCCCTTCGGCACCAGCATGACGCTCGTCACCCGCCTCAACGGCCAGGAGATGCAGCGCGCCACCACCGAGATGATGATCCACAGCATCGCCCGGCAGATCGCCTACGTCTCGGCCATCGCCCCGCTGCAGGCCGGCGACGTGGTCGTCACCGGCACCCCCGGTGGCGTGGGCGCGCGGCGCCAGCCCCCGGTGTGGATGAAGGCCGGCGACGTCGTGGAGATCGAGGTCGATCGCATCGGCGTGCTGCGCAACCCCATCGTCGACGAAGACTGAACCAACGAGGAGACCGGAAGATGAACAAGACCACTCGCATCCTCGCCGCCGCTGTCCTGGGCCTGGGCGCATCGGCGGTGTCGGCTTCGGACTTTCCGCAGGGGCCGATCGAGGTGACCGTGCCCTTCGCCGCCGGCGGCGGCCTGGACCAGAACGCCCGCGCGTTCGCCAAGGCCTTCTCCGAGGCGCTGAACACGCCGGTGGCGGTGATGAACCGCGACGGCGCGGCCGGCGCGATCGGCCTGGCCTTCGTGGCCGGCGCGCGCGCCGACGGCTACGCGCTGGCGTTCACGCCCGCCGTGTCGCTCACCAGCCAGCCGCACCGCGTCAAGACGATCAAGTACGGCGTGGAGTCGTTCTCCCCCGTGTGCCACGTCTTCGACAACATCTTCGCGATCGCGGTGCTGGCGAACTCGCCGTACAAGACGATCGCCGACGTGCTGGTGGGTGCACGCAAGGAGCCGGGTGCGGTGAGCTACGGCACCTCTGGCATCGGCTCGATCCCCCATCTGGGCACCGCCGACATCGAGGCCGCGGCCAAGGTGCAGCTGAACCACGTCGCCTACAAGGGCGACGGCCCGATGATGCAGGACCTGCTGGGCGGCCGCCTGGGCTTCGGCGCGGTGCTGGCCAGTTCGGTGCGCGCGCAGGTGCAGGCCGGCACGCTGCGGCTGCTGGCGGTGTACTCGGACCAGCGCCATCCGCATTTCCCGGCCGTGCCCACGCTGACCGAGTCGGGCGTGCCGGTGGTGCAGCTGAGCTTCGGCGGCCTGCTGGCGCCGGCCAAGACGCCGACCGCCGTGCTGGACAAGCTGCAAGCCGCCTGCGAACGCGCGGTGAAGTCGCCCGGCTACGTGGACTGGGCCGCCAAGGCCGGCCAGGTCGTCGAGTACCAGCCGGCCGAAGCGTTCGGGCGCAAGCTGCGCGAGGACAGCCGGGCGAAGGCAGCGACGATCCAGCGGCTGGGCCTGTAACCGGCAGCGATCGCTGATCGAGGCTGAGGGCTCCCGCGTGGGAGCCCTTTTTGTTTCGCTCGGGCTTGCCGCGGCGCCGAAGGCCGCCGCACAGCCGGCATCACCTACGGCCGCGCAGGAAGCGGCGCACAGGTCGCCGCTGCATGCACCGGCTGCGCACCCGGGCGCGCTGCAGTGCAATGGATCCAGAGCGGAAATGGATCCGCAGGAGCAGCTCATGAAGAAGTTCATCTTGTCTGCCGTCGCCGCCAGCGCGATGGCGTTCGGCGGCTTCGCGCACGCCGACCTGATCGATGGCGTGGGAAAGACGCTGTCGCAGATCTTCGGCGTCCCGTACGACCCGACGCCGCCCGACCGGCCCGCCTTCCCCGTGGGCACCGTGTACACCGACGCCAACGGCACGCGCTACCAGGTGGACCCGGCCGGCCGCCACATTCCGCTGGCGCAGGGGCCCGCGCCCTATGCCGACGTCGTCGTGCCGCCCACGGTCGCCGTCGCGCCGGTCTTCGACGACGACGGCGACGGCGTGGCGAACCAGTACGACCGCTATCCGTACGACGGTCGCTACCGCTGACCCCGGCACGCCGCCGCCGACCACGGCAGGGCCGGGCGGCGGATCACGCCAGGGATCCAAGCTGGCCTACACGGCCACCCGGCCAGGCGCATCGACACTGCGTCATCGGCGCTACTGGAGCTAAATAGATACCCCTTGCATTTGTACAGTATTCATGTCAGCCACTTCCAAGCCCAAGCTCTACAACCCACGCCACCCCGAA
>NZ_JBHUEP010000002.1:0-25589 GCF_042680925.1 Ottowia beijingensis | reverse complement strand
TTTGGTGTGCTGGCACCAAACTCGCCGCTGAGAGCGGCGGTAACGGCGCTGGCTCAGCCTGCTGCGGCGCAACCAGCCACGGTCGAGACTGCACAATCTGGCGCGGGCGTGGGCGTACCTGGGGTGGCGGCGCCGGGCAACGCGGCCACACCCACACCAGAACCTGCAGCACCTCCCAAACGCCCAGCGCACTACCTATGGGCGGTGCTGATTGCCCGCATCTACGAGGTCTTCCCACTGCTGTGTCCGAACTGCGGGGGGCAAATGCGCATCATTGCCTTCATCACGCACAGCGCCGAAATCCGCCACATCCTGAACCACATCGGGGTGGAGTCTGCCCCCCCGCACATCACCCCGGCACGCGGGCCACCGCTGTGGGAGGGCTGCGACGCGCCGGTGGATGATGGTGCGCAAGGCGAGCCGGATTGGGATCTGGCAGCTCAACCCGACGAGGTAGACCAGCGCGTCAATTGGTGACCCAGTGAAGCGGCGGTATCCATCGCTGCGGGGAAGCAGCTGCGCGCGCGCCAGGCCCAAATGCATACTGCCTCCCAAGCTCTTGCCATTGAGCGGCAAGCGAGCGCTCAACCTTCCTTGGCCGAACGTGTTTCGAGGCCCAAAACTCGTGCCATACTTGGCCTCATGCGGTTGAATTTCCTATCCGTACAGCAGTACCGTCACCACGCCCAGCAGCATGGATGCCGCCATCACCAAGTAGGCCGTGGTCCAGGCGCCGGCCTGGTAGCCCGCCAGGCCGGCCACTTCAGCGCGCGCGGCCACCCACAGCACGCCCGCGCCGGCCCAGATCATGGCCAGGCGGTAGCCCGTCTGGTAGGTGGCGGCCAGGGCGGCCTGGTGGTCGGCGTCGGCGGATTCGATGCGGAAGGCGTCCAGCGCAATGTCCTGCGTGGCAGAGCCAAAGGCCACCAGCAGCGCGCACCACACTATGGGCCCCAGGGCGTCGCGCGGGTCGGCCAGCGCCATGCCGACCAGGCCGGTCATCACCAGCGCCTGCGCCAGCAGCAGCCAGCTGCGCCGCCGGCCCAGCCAGCGTGTGAGCAATGGCAGCGGCAGGCGGTCCACCAGCGGCGACCAGACCCACTTGAACGCATAGGCCAGCCCCACCCACGACAGGTAGCCGATGGTGGTGCGGTCGATGCCCGCCTCGCGCAGCCTGAAAGACAGCGTGCCCAGCACCAGCAACAGCGGCAGCCCCGCCGCAAAGCCCAGGGCCAGCATGCGCAGGCTGGCGGGCTCCAGATAGACAAGCCAGGCCTGGCGCCAGGAGCGGCGAGGGGGGGCAGCGGCAGCAGGGGGAGCGTTGGTGGCGGTTTCGGCAGGCATGGGCAAGGGCGGGGGATGGGTGCAATCGCGGGATTATCCGCACCGCAGCGCGCAGCGCGCAGCGCGCAGGACGCCATGACACCCGCCGGCCAGCATTGGCGGGGTGCGCCAGTCTGTCCTAGACTCGCGCCCATGACCATCCGCACCCCCAACCCCTTGTCCTCGTTGTCCGCCTGGCCGGGCTGCCTGTGCTGCGTCGCGCGCGGTGATCAGTCCGGCGGAATCTGGCAGGCGCGCCGCGCCTTTGTGCTGGCGGCGGCTGGGGCGGCGGCGCTGCCGGCGGCGGCGCAGGTGGATGTGGGCAGCGCATCGGGCATGCGCATGCTGGTGCCCGCCGAGACGCTGGAAGAATCCGCCGTGCAGCAATACAACCAGCTGCTGGCGCAGGCCAAGGCCAAACGCGCACTGGCGCCGGACAACCACCCGCAGCTGGTGGCGCTGCGCGGTATTGCCCGCCGCCTCATTCCCCACGCCGCGCAGTGGAACAGCCGCGCGGCCCAGTGGCGCTGGGAGATCAACCTGATCGCTAGCCGCCAGATCAACGCCTTTTGCATGCCGGGCGGCAAGATTGCGTTCTACACGGGCATCCTGGACCAGCTCAAGCTGACCGGCGACGAGGCCGCCATGATCATGGGCCACGAAATGGCCCACGCGCTGCGCGAGCACGCCCGCTCGCGCGTGGCCAAAAGCCAGGCCACCAGCATTGGCCTGTCGCTGGGCGCGCAGCTGCTGGGCCTGGGCGAGCTGGGCAACGTGGCGGCCAACCTGGGCACGCAGCTGCTCACGCTCAAGTTCAGCCGCTCCGACGAGACCGAGGCCGACCTGGTCGGCCTGGAGCTGGCCGCCCGCGCCGCCTACAACCCGCAGGCCGCCGTCAGCCTGTGGCGCAAGATGGGCGCGGCCACGGGCAACAACGGCGTCGCGTTCTTGTCCACCCACCCCTCGGGGCCAGACCGCATCCGCGAGCTGGAGGGCAACGTGCCCAAGGTGCAGGGGCTGTACCAGGCGGCGCGGGGTGGTTGATTTGCTTCTTTATTGATAGCTGTTGGCGCTTGTCAGTCAAGCGCTGGTGGCTGATTTGGCTTGAAGCTGCGGCGGTGCGCAGCCCGGCAAAAAGGCGCGGCCTTCGCGCAGGGCGCGGATCAGCAAATCGGGCGTGGCGCGGATGTGTGCCTCCAGCGCCAGCGCGGCGCGGGCGTCCTGGCCTGACATGGCCAGCGCGAAGATTTCGGTGTGCTCGGCGTGCACATCGCGCACACCACCCGGCAGGCCCATGGCGCAGAAGCGGTAGCGCTCGCTGTGGCGCGACAGCAGGCGCAACACCCGCACCGTCCAGGGCGAGGTGTGGCCCGCCAGCAGCGCCTCATGAAAGCGCACGTTCAGCAGCTCCCACTGGCGGCGGCGGTGCGGCGCGATGGGCTGCTCTTCGGCCGAGATGGCCGCATAGGCCTCGGCAAGCGCTTCGCGCCACTGTGCATCACCGGCGCGAATGGACTGGCGCAGCGCGTCGGTCTCGATGTGCACGCGCAGCGTGGTGATGTCTTCCAGCTCTTGCAGCGCGATGGGCGCCACGCGAAAGCCGCGCTGCCCCTCCACGGTCACCAGCGCGTCGCTCACCAGCCGCGTGAGCGCCTCGCGCAGCGTGCCCGCGCCCACCTCGTACTGGGTGCGCAGGTGCTCGATGCGCAGCTTGCTGCCGGGCGCAAGGCGGCCCTCGACGATGTCGCTGCGCAGCGTGGCGTAGGTTTGCTCGATCAGCGTGCGCGAGGGTGCGCCGTGCAGGCTGGCATCGGCGGCGGCGTGGCCGCCAGCCAGCGCAATCAAAGGGTGAAAGCTGCGTTTGGCCATGGCAATGCGGGGCTGGTGTGCGCCTCACGAAGCCGCCAGCGGCCGCTCTTGCAGGCGCGACAGGCGGTAGCTCAGCTGCGGGCGCGTCAGGCCCAGCGCGCGCGCCGCCGCGGCCAGGTTGCCGCCTGCGCGCGCCACGGCCTCGCGGATCAGCGCGTCTTCGAGCGCGTCCAGCGTCAGGCCGCTGGCTTGCAGGGTGTCGTACAGACTGGCGCTTTGCTGGCAGTGCGCCTCGCTCTCCAGCGCGCCGACGGCGTTCACGGTGTGCGCCGCGGGCGTGGCGGAGGCGGGGAAAAGCATGGCGGCGTCCACCAGGTCGTCGTTGGGCGCCAGGATCACGCCGCGCTCGACCAGGTTTTCCAGCTCGCGCACGTTGCCGGGCCAGGCGTGCTGGCGCATGGCGGTCATGGCCAGGTCAGTGAAGCCCGCCAGGCGCTTGCCGTGCAGGGCGGCGTAGCGCTGCAGCAGGTGCATGGCCAGCAGTTCGATGTCGTCCGCGCGCTCGCGCAGCGCCGGTATGCGGATGGGATAGACGTTCAGGCGGTAGAGCAGGTCGCGCCGAAAGCGCCCTTCCTCCACGGCTTTTTCCAGATCGACGTTGGTGGCGGCAATCACGCGCACGTCCACCTTGCGCGGCTGCGTGCCGCCCAGGCGCTCCACTTCGCCCTGCTGCAGCACGCGCAGCAGCTTGGCCTGCGCGGGTAGCGGCAGCTCGCCCAGCTCGTCCAGCAGCAAGGTGCCGCCGTGCGCGCGCTCGAAGCGGCCCACGCGCGCGGCGGTGGCGCCGGTGTAGGCGCCTTTTTCGGCGCCGAAGAGCTCGCTTTCGATCAAATCGGCGGGCAGCGCCGCGCAGTTGACGGCCACGAAGGGCTTGTCGGCGCGCGGGCCCATGGCGTGCAGCGCGCGCGCAAAGCGCTCTTTGCCCACGCCGGTCTCGCCGGTCAGCAGCACGGTGACCTGCGTGGGCGCGGCCTTGCGCAGCAGCTCCACGGTGTCGTTGAAGGCGCGCGAGCGTCCCAGCAGCGGGCCCTGGTCGTCCGCGGGCTGTAGCTGGGTGCGTAGCGCATCCGCCTGCGACTGCAGCTCGCCCAGGCGCACCAGCATGGAGTCGGGGTCGTAGTCGCGCGCCAGTTGCTCGCCGTCGGGCCATTCGTGCTCAAAGCGGCCCTCGATCAGGCAGTGCGGGTGGCCGCAGGCAGTGCACTGCACTTCCTTGAAAAGGGCCGGGCGGCGAAAGAACGCGCTGGTGTAGCCCGAGGCATAGCCCAGCAGCATCCAGCACACGGGCGCACCTTGCGGGCCCCAGGCGCGCTGGTGCACCTCGGCCTCCCAGCTGTGATCCCACTGAAAGATGCCGTGAAAGTGGCTTGCCGCCTCGTCCAGCTCGAACACCTTCGGCTGCACGCGCACAGCGCCTTCCAGCATGTGCAGCTGCGGCCCTACGGCAAAGGCGTCGAACAGCGATGCGCCCGGCCGCACCTGGCGCGCCAGCAGCGCATCGCGCTCGCCCGATGCGTAGCCCGCACGCATCAGCAAGCGGCGGGCGTGCTCCGGCCCCAGGCTGGCCACCAGCTCGCGCCGCAACGCCTGAAAGGCCGCCGCATGTACCAGCAGCATGCGCTGATCAGCCAGCCAGATGCGCCCATCGACGGGCGAGAAGTGCACCAGCCGGCGCAAGTCGGCGTCGGACGGGTAGGGGGGCAGGGTGGTGGCTGGCATGAAAAAAGTATCGATAAACAGCGGGTGGTCGTCCATCGGGATCGACCCGGGGAGGTTTTTCATCATTTCATGAACTGGCTGACCCCTGGGTCTCATCAAAACATCATGCTGCTGTGCAGCAATCGCGGCTCCGGGCTGTCCGCGGGTGCCGCAGCCGGCGGCTACCAACCTGCGGGCGGGCCTCTTTGACGCGATTTGCTAGGGATTAACCCTGGATTTATCGATATTTGCGCGCAAAACGCCAGCATTGGCATGGCCCGTGCAAAACAGATGGCGCAAAACCGAAAAGGAGACCGTCATGACCCACACCGCCATTGCCACCGACGCATCTGCCACCCCGCAACCCGTCTGCGATCTGTCGCAGCGGTTTGTGCGCGTGCTGGGCCGCCGCGACAACGGCTTTGTCGAGTTTGCTTTCTCGATCGGATGGCCCGAGCTGTCGGTGGAGCTGATGCTCCCTGAACCGGCATTCGATGCCTTTTGCGCGGCGCACCGCGTGCGCCACCTGGATGACTGAGCCCTGCCCCAACAACCACGACCAGGAGATAAGCCCCATGAACATCGACTTGCAGGCGCGCGAAATTCAGCCGCTGCGCAACACCTTCGCCCGCGTGGCGGCCTACACGGGCGACAAGCCCGCGTCGCGCTACCTTGAAGCCACGCTGGGCATTCAGAACGCCGCGAACTTCCATTACCGCCCGACCTGGGAGCCCGAATTCGAGCTGTTTGATGCTGGCCGCACGGCCGTCAAACTGGCTGACTGGGATGCCCTGCGCGACCCGCGCCAGTATTACTACGCCAACTGGACCATGGCGCGTGCGCGCCAGCAAGAGGCGATGGAGGCCAACTACCAGTTTGTCGAGTCGCGCGGCCTGATCGACAAGATTCCCGACGCGCAGCGCGCCGCAGCCTGCGAGGTGCTCATGCCGCTGCGCCACGCGGCCTGGGGCGCCAACATGAACAATTGCCAGGTGTGTGCACGCGGCTATGGAACGGCCTTTACCGCCCCGGCCATGATGCACGCCATGGACCAGCTAGGCGTGGCCCAGTACCTGACCCGCCTGGGCCTGGCGCTGGGGGAGCCCGGCGCACTGGAAGCCGGCAAGAACGACTGGCTGCAGGACCCGCGCTGGCAGGGACTGCGCAAGCTGGTGGAGGACACGCTGGTCGTCAACGACCCGTTCGAGCTGTTTGTGGCGCAGAACCTGGCGCTCGACGGTCTGCTGTACCCGCTGATCTACACGCATTTCGTGGACGACCACCTTGCGGTGCAGGGCGGTACGGCGGTGGCCATGCTCACGGCCTTCATGCCCGAATGGCATGACGAGAGCGCACGCTGGGTGGACGCGGTCATCAAAGTGGCCGCCGCCGCATCGGACGACAACCGCGCGCTGATTACCGGCTGGTTCAAGACCTATGCCGACAGTGCGCAGGCCGCGCTGGCGCCGGTGGCAGAGATGGCCTTGGGCGCTGCCGGTGCCGAAGCCCTGCTGGCCGTGCGCGAAACCCTCAACACCCGCGCCCGCAAGGCCGGTCTAACCCTCTGAGAAAGTTTGTGATGACCGAACCCGTTTCTAAAGTTTTCATTGCCTTCCAAGACAACGAAGAATCGCGCCCGATTGTCGATGCCATCTTGGCCGACAACCCCGAAGCCACTGCCGTGCATTCGCCCGGTTTGGTCAAGATCGACGCCCCCGGCCGCTTGGTAGTGCGCCGCGAGAGCATCGAAGAGCAAACCGGCCAGCGTTTTGACCTGCAACAGATTCACGTCAATCTGGTCACGATCTCAGGCTACATCAATGAAGACGACGACGAGTTGTCGTTGAGCTGGCTGCGCTAAAGCAGCCGCCACCCCCCGATTTATTGCCGCAACCACCAGGAGATAACACCATGGACGCACCCGTTACCAAAAAGAAGCTCGGCCTGAAAGAACGCCACATCGCCATGACGCGCGATCTGGCCTGGGACACTACCTACCAACCGATGGACAAGGTGTTCCCGTTCGACAAATACGAAGGCATCAAGATCCACGACTGGGATAAATGGGAAGACCCGTTTCGCCTGACCATGGACGCCTACTGGAAATACCAGGGCGAGAAGGAAAAGAAGCTCTATGCCGTGATCGAGGCCTTTGCGCAGAACAATGGCCAGCTGGGTATTTCGGATGCGCGCTATGTGAATGCGATCAAGATCTTCTTCCAGGCCGTGACCCCGATAGAGTACCTCGCGCACCGCGGCTTTGCCCATGTGGGCCGCCACTTCACCGGTGCCGGTGCCCGCGTTGCCGCGCAGATGCAGTCCATTGACGAGCTGCGCCACTGCCAGACCGAAACCCACGCCCTGTCGCACTACAACAAGTATTTCAATGGCCTGCACCAGGCACCCCACATGTTTGACCGTGTGTGGTACCTGTCCGTGCCCAAGTCGTTTTTTGAAGACGCCTCCACCGCAGGGCCGTTCGAGTTCCTCACCGCCGTGAGCTTCTCGTTCGAGTACGTGCTGACCAACCTGGTGTTCGTGCCCTTCATGTCCGGCGCCGCCCACAACGGCGACATGAGCACCGTGACGTTTGGCTTCTCGGCCCAGTCCGACGAATCGCGTCACATGACCCTGGGCATCGAGTGCATCAAGTTCATGCTCGAGCAGGACCCGGCCAACGTGCCGATCGTGCAGAAGTGGATCGACAAGTGGCTCTGGCGCGGCTACCGCCTGCTGACCATCGTGGCCATGATGCAGGACTACATGCTGCCCAAGCGCGTGATGAGCTGGAAGGAGGCCTGGGAGATGTACGCCGAGGAAAACGGTGGCGCGCTGTTCCGCGATCTGGCCCGCTATGGCATCCGCGAACCCAAGGGCTGGAAGGAGGCGTGCGCCGGCAAAGACCACATCAGCCACCAGGCCTGGAATACCTTCTACAACTATGCGGCTGCTGCGCCCTTCCACACCTGGATTCCCAAGGAAGACGAGATGCAGTGGCTGAGCGAAAAGTACCCCGACACCTTCGACAAGTACTACCGGCCGCGCTTCGAGCATTTCCACGCGCAGCAGCAACAGGGCAAGCGCTTTTACAACAAGACGCTGCCCATGCTGTGCACCATCTGCCAGGTCCCCATGTTCTTTACCGAGCCCGGCGATCCGACCAAGATCTGCTACCGCGAGTCCGACTACCACGGCGACAAGTACCACTTCTGCAGCGACGGTTGCAAAGAAATTTTTGACGACGAGCCCGAGAAATATTCGCAAGCCTGGCTGCCCGTGCACCAGATTTACCAGGGCAACTGCTTCCCCGAGGGCACCGACCCGACGGTGGAGGGCTTTGACCCGATGGCTGCCGTGATGGACTACTACGACCTGAAGGTGGGCCGGGACAACCTCGACTTTGAAGGCTCGGAAGACCAGAAGAACTTTGCCGCCTGGCGTGGTGATGCTGTTCAAGGAGACAAGGCATGAGCGTCGTTGCTGTCAAACCCTACGACTTTCCCGCCCGCGACCGGCGCGAGAACTTCCCCGCACCGCTGCTCTACATCGGCTGGGAGGATCACCTGATGTTTGCATCACCGGTCTGCCTGCCGTTGCCGCCGGATACCCCGTTCGGCGCGCTGGCCCAGGGCGTGCTGCCCGGCGTGTACGGCGAGCACCCCGACTTTGCCAAGATCGACTGGTCCCAGGTCGAGTGGTTCAAGTCCGGCCAGCCGTGGACGCCCGATCCGGCCAAGTCGCTGCAGGCCAATGGCCTTCAGCACAAGGACGCGATCCGTTTTCGCACCCCGGGCCTGACCGGCATCCAGGGTACGTGCAGCTAAGTCCCATTCGGTGAGGGAAGCCCGGGGGCTACCCCCGGGCCCCGCGTCCATGCCATGACCTACCAACTGACCATCGAGCCCTTGGGCGCAACGATCGACGTCGAAGAGGGCCAGACCCTGCTCGACGCCGCGCTGCGCCAGGGCATCTACATTCCCCACGCCTGCGGCCACGGCCTGTGCGGCACCTGCAAGGTGCAGGTATCCGACGGCGAGGTGGACCACGGTGCCGCCAACCCCTTTGCGCTGCTGGAGATGGAGCGCGACGACGGCAAGACCCTCGCCTGCTGCGCCACGCTGCAGTCGGACGCCACCATTGAGGCCGATATCGACGACGAGCCCGATGCACAGATCATCCCCATGCGCGACTTTGAAGCCACGGTGGCGCGCATCGAGCAGCTCACGCCAACCATCAAGGCGCTGCATTTGCGTCTGAACCAGCCCATCCGCTACCAGGCGGGGCAGTATGTGCAGGTGCAGATTCCCGGCGTGGAAGGGGGCCGTGCGTTCTCGATTGCCAATGCCCCGCAAGCCGGCGGCCAGAGCAGCGAGATCGAGCTGAATGTGCGCCGGGTGCCCGGCGGTGCGGGCACCACCTGGCTGCACGAATCGCTCAACGTGGGCGACCGGTTGCAGCTGACCGGGCCGTATGGGCGCTTTTTTGTGCGCCGCTCGGCCGCCATGCCGATGGTGTTCATGGCCGGCGGCTCGGGCCTGTCGAGTCCGCGCGCCATGATTCTGGATCTGCTGGCCAGCGGTTGCACGCAGCCCATCACGCTGGTCTATGGCCAGCGCAGCGCGCAGGAGCTTTATTACGACGCCGAGTTTCGCGCCCTGGCGGCGCGCCACCCGCATTTCACCTACGTGCCCGCGCTGTCGGAAGCTGCCGACAGCGATGGCTGGGACGGTGCGCGCGGCTTTGTGCATGAAGCGGCCAGGGCGCACTTTGGCGGCAGCTTCACCGGTCACAAGGCATACCTCTGCGGGCCGCCGCCCATGATCGAAGCGTGCATCGGAACGCTGATGCAGGGGCGCCTTTTCGAGCGCGACATCTACACCGAGAAATTCCTCTCGGCAGCCGATGCGCAGCAGGCGCGCAGCCCGTTGTTCCGGACCATCTAGGAGTTGCCATGGGTGCCACCACCTGCCAGCAAGTGCGTGTCAGCGTGTCGCAGACCGGCGACTGTTTTGACTGCGCCACCAACGAAAGTCTGCTCGCCGGCATGTTGCGGCTGGGCCGCAAGGGCATTCCAGCCGGGTGCGTCAATGGTGGCTGCGGGGTCTGCAAGGTGCGCATTGTGGAGGGTGCGGTGCAGTCGCTCGGACCCGTCAGCCGTGCGCATGTCAGCACCGAAGAAGAAGCCAACGGCTACACGCTGGCCTGCCGCGTGGCGCCCACCCAGGCGGTGTGCCTGGAAGTGGCCGCCCGATTGCGCAAACCGTTTCTGGGCAGTGCCGCCTCGGTGGCGCAACGTCCAGCCAATTGAGTCATTGAAGATTTATCAACCAAGAGGAGACATGAAATGGGTGTACTGAGAATCGGCCACGCGAGCCTGCGGGTCATGGATATCGCTGCTGCCGTCAAGCACTACGAAGAGGTCCTGGGCCTCAAGACCGTCATGAAGGACAGTGCGGGCAACGTCTACCTGAAATGCTGGGACGAGTGGGACAAATACTCCATCATCCTGACCCCCAGCGACCGGGCGGGCCTGAACCACGTTGCCTACAAGGTGGAGAAAGACGAGGATCTGGACGCGCTGCAGGCACGCATCGAGGCCTGGGGCATCAAGACCACGCTGCTGCCTGAAGGCACGCTGCCCTCCACCGGCCGCATGCTGCAGTTCAACCTGCCCAGCGGCCACGAAATGCGCCTGTACGCCATGAAGGAATACGTGGGCACCGATGTGGGCACTGTCAATCCCGACCCGTGGCCCGACGGTGTCCGGGGCGCGGGCGCGCACTGGCTCGACCACCTGCTGCTGATGTGCGAGATGAACCCCGAGGCCGGCATCAACACCGTGCAGGACAACACGCGTTTCATGAAGGAATGCCTGGACTTTTTCTTGACCGAGCAGGTGCTGGTGGGCCCCCAGGGCGACATGCAGGCCGCCACCTGGATGGCGCGCACGTCCACGCCACACGACATCGCCTTTGTGGGCGGCCCTGTCAGCGGCCTGCACCACATCGCGTTTTTCCTGGATTCGTGGCACGACGTGCTCAAGTCCGCCGACGTCATGGCCAAGAAGAAGGTCAAGATCGACGTGGCCCCTACGCGCCACGGCATCACGCGCGGCGAGACCATTTATTTCTTCGACCCCAGCGGCAACCGCAACGAAACCTTTGCCGGACTGGGCTACCTGGCGCAGCCCGACCGCCCAGTGACCACCTGGAGCGAGGACAAGATGGGCAGAGGGATCTTCTATCACACGGGTGACCTGGTGCCGTCCTTCACGGACGTCTATACCTGATCGGGCGCGCATCCATGCACAAGGAACACAGCATGAAAAAACACAGGGTCATTGCCGCGCTTGCCCTGGCAGGCGGTCTGGCCGCGCCGCTGGCTCAGGCCGAGGGGCACTACGTGCCCGGCGTCGAGGGGATGCAGGCGGCGAGCGTGCCGCCGCCCGGCTTCTACTACCTGGGCTATCTCCTCAACTACGACATCGACGATTTCCGCGCGCCAGGCACCAAGAGCAACCTGCCGGGGCACAACCGCGGCACCGTCTCGGCGCTGGCCAACCGCTTCGTCTGGGTCACGCAGCACAAGCTGCTGGGCGCCGACTACGGCATGGAGGCCATCGTGCCCCTGATGCGCACTTCGCTCACCATCAACGCGGCGGGCATCTCCGACACCCGCTCGGGCGTGGGCGACGTGTATCTGGGGCCGCTGGTGCTGGGCTGGCATGGCCCCCAGTGGGACGCCGTGGCGGCCGCGGGCATGTGGTTCGACACCGCCAGCACCAGCGACCCCGCCTCCCCGGGCAAGGGCTTCAAGAGCACCATGCTCACGGGCGGCCTGACCTACTACTTCGACGGCGCCAAGACCTGGTCGGGTTCGGGGCTGATGCGCTTCGAGCGCAACGGCAAGAACGGCGCGGGCATGCGCCCTGGCAACCAGATCACGCTGGAATGGGGCCTGGGCAAGTCCTTCGGCGCCTGGCAGGCGGGGCTGGTGGGCTACAGCCAGTGGCAGACCAGCGAAGACAGCGGGCCGGGCGCCAGCACCCACAAGGCATCGCGCCACGCGCTGGGCGCCGAGGTGGTCTATCCCGTGCCTGGCGCGGGCATGTTCCTGAAGGGCGCGCTCTACAAGGAGCTGAGCGCCGAGGCCGGCACCGGCGCGCAGCCCAAGGGCTCTCTGCTGCGCTTCTCGCTCGTAAAAGCCTTCTGAGCGGTGAGCGGTGAGCGCTGCCGCAGGCGGCTACCCCGGCGCAGCGGCGCGCACTTGTGCAAAGGCGCGCACCACGTCCAGAAATGCCCCCAGCACGGGGGAAGGGTCATCGCTGCGGTACAGGCAGCTGAGCTCGATGTCGCTCAGGTGGCGCGAGCGCAGCGGCCGGTAGGTCACGCCGGGCAGGCGCAAGCTGGTGGCCGAGCGGGTGGTGATGCAGCAGCCAAAGCCGCCCGCCACCAGCGCCACGGCGGTCACTACGTCCTGCACCTCCTGCTCGACGCGCAGGGGGACGCCCTCGGCGCGGAAAGCGTCCGTCACCTCCTGTGCCAGACCGCGCAGGGGCACGTTGGGGTAGAGGATGAGCGGCATGCCCTCCAGGTCGGACAGGCGCAGCGAGGGGCGCACCGCCAGCGGGTGGCTGGCCGCCAGGGCCACCACCAGCGGCTCGTGCAGAACGGTTTCGATGCTGATGTCGGCCTCTTGCGGCACCAGACGGTTAAAGCCCACGCTGATGCGCCGCTCGCGCAGCGCCTGCAGCTGGGCGTCTTTGGTCAGGTTATGCAAAACAATTTTGACTTCGGGGCGCTCCTCGTGAAAGCGCGCCAGGATGCGTGGGATCACATCCAGCACGCCCGAGCCGAACAGCCCCACATCCAGCTGCCCGATCAGGCCCTGGCCTGCCAGTCGCGTGCGCTCCAGCGCCTGCTGTGCCAGCGCGAGCAGGTTGGGGGTTTCCTGCAGCAAGGTGTGGCCGGCGTCGGTGAGCTGCATGCCTTTGGGGGTGCGCACAAACAGCGGCACGCCGATTTTTTCTTCCAGCGCCTGGATGTGGCGCGTCAGCGGCGGCTGCGACAAATGCAGGCGGGCCGCCGCACGGCCAATGTGGCCCTCTTCGGCCACGGCAAGAAAGTGGCGCAGGTCACGCAAATCCATGGGGGCTCCCGTCCGTGCTGTAAAGATGCTGAAATGGTATGGGATACCGCAAAAAACAGTATTGGAAGGTATCGGGAGGGCGTCCCATCATCGCGGGCATGGCCTGCTTGCCGAGTGGCGCAGCTTTTCAAGGACACCGAATGACGGCTTCTTCACCCGCCTCTCCCGCCTCCCACACTTCCCCTTCGGCGACCGCCCGCGGTGCAGTGTCCGACGCTTCCCGCCGTGTGGTCACCGTGCTGATTGCCCGCCGCGTGGCGCCCGCGTCGGTGGCGGCGTTTGAGGTGGCCATCCAAGGCATGCTGGCCGCTGCCGAAGGGTTTGCCGGGCACCTGGGCGGCCAGGTCATCCGACCCGGTGACAGCGACACCCCGGGCGAATCGCTTGCTGCGGACGGCAGCACCGAGCCGCTGCTCTACCACGTCGTTTTTGCGTTCGATAACGAAGCCCACCTGGCCGCCTGGCAAAACTCCGCCGAGCGCGCGCACTGGCTGGCCCAGGTGCTGCCGCACACCGTGGGGCAGCAGCAGCTGCACCGGGTTACCGGCCTGGACTACTGGTTTGCCGCCCCCAACAGCACCACCCGCCCCGCGCCGCCGCGCTGGAAGGTGGCCACCGTGACCTGGCTGGGCATTTTTCCTACCGTGCTGCTGCTGTTTCTGACCATTGCGCCGCTGATGGCCGACTGGTACCTGGTGCCGCGCGTGATGGTCATTACCGTGCTGGTCGTGCTGATCATGACCTGGGTGGTGGCGCCGCGCCTGACGCGCTGGCTGCATTCCTGGCTGCACGCCAAGCGTTGAAATCGCCCTATCACAAAAATCAAGGGAAAACCCTAATAAATGCCAAAACGGTATTGAGGGTGGGCAAAAATGGTATTGGACGGTATTGAAATGTCTTTCTATCGTTGCTTCCTGGCTCGCAATTGCTGGTTTTTTAAAGGCACCGCGTAAGCGACACACCACCATGCAGAAATTTGTCGTCAGCATCGAAGACACCGGCGAGCAGTACAGCTGCGTCGGCGGTCGCTCCGTGCTGGAAGGCATGGAAGCGTTGGGCAAAAAAGGCATTCCCGTGGGCTGCCGGCAGGGCGGCTGCGGCGTGTGCAAGGTGCACATCCTGGAAGGCCAGTACGCGCGCCGCGTGATGAGCCGCGCGCATGTCAGTGCCGAGGAAGAAGCCGCTGGCTGCGTACTGTCGTGCCGCATCTACCCGACCAGCGACCTGCGTCTGCAGGTCGTGGGTGCAATGAAAAAGAACGTCTGCCGCCCGCTGGCGGCGCCCCCGTCAACCCACCCGTGAACCCCATCAAAGGAGACCCACCATGGCATTAACCGGCGTTTTGCGCCCAGGACACGCACAAATCCGCGTGCTGGATCTGGAGGAATCGGTCAAGTGGTACACCGAGGTCATGGGCCTGGTGCCCATGGGCCGCGACAGCCAGGGCCGCGCCTATTTCAAAACCCGCGCCGAGCGCGATCACAACAGCGTGATCCTGCGCCAGGCCGACCAGGCGGGTATCGACCTGTTTGCCTTCAAGGTGCTGGACAAGGCCACGCTGGAAGACTTCGACAAAAAGCTGCAAGCCTTCGGCGTGAAAACCGAGCGCATCCCCGCCGGTGAGCTGCTGGAGACCGGCGAGCGCGTGCGCTTCCAGATCCCCACGGGCCACACCGTCGAGCTGTACGCCGAGAAAACCGACGTGGGCAACGGCATCGGCTACTTCGACCCCGATGTGGACGTGCTCGACGGCCCTGGCATTCGCCCCATCCGCATGGACCACTGCCTGCTGTACGGCGGCGACATCGAAGGCAACCTCAAGCTGTTCACCGAAGTACTGGGCTTCACCCTGGTCGAGCGCGTGAAGCTGGAAGACGGCAAGACCGACCTGGCCATCTGGATCACCTGCAGCGCCAAGGCGCACGACATCGCCTTCGTGCGCAGCCCCGAGGACGGCAAGCTGCACCATGTGTCGTTCCAGATGCCCAGCTGGGAGAGCGTGCTGCGCGCGGCCGACATCATGAGCATCAACCGCGTCTCGATCGACATCGGCCCCACGCGCCACGGCGTCACGCAGGGCACGACGATCTACTTCTTCGACCCCAGCGGCAACCGGCTGGAGACCTTCTGCGGCGGCTACGACCACTACCCCGACATGCACCCCATCACCTGGAGCTGGGAGAACGTGGGCCGCGGCATCTTCTATCACGACCGCAAGCTCAACGACGCTTTCCTGAGCGTGGTGACCTAAAGGAGCAGGCGGCAATGGCACAACACAGCGTTGAACAACGCGCCATCACTGCCGAGGCCGCCAACGCGGCCGTGGTTGCAGCGGTGGCCAAGGCGGGCGAGCTGGGCATCCGCATCAATGTCGCCGTGACCGACGCATCGGGCGTGCTGGCGGCCTTTCTGCGCATGCCGGGGGCGTTTTTGCATTCGGTGGACATTGCCATCGACAAGGCCTACACCAGCGCCGGCTTTGGCTTTGCCACGGCGCAGTGGGCCGGCATTTTGCAGGGCGACGAAGCGCTGCGCCTGGGCATGCCCACGCGCCCGCGCAACGTGGTTTTTGGCGGCGGCCTGCCCATGCGTGAGGGCGGGGCGCTGATCGGCGGCATTGGCGTGTCCGGCGGCAGCGCCGAGCAGGACGAAATCTGTGCCCGCGCCGCGCTGGCCGCGCTGGGGCTGGATTGCTGAGGATGCCCGGCATCCCGGACAAGCCGCAGCGTTGTTCAACATTTCCATAGCAAGGTAACACCATGAAAGAGTTTCTGAATTTCATCAACGGCGAATATGTTCGCAACGCCAGCGGCAAGACCTTCCAGGACATCAACCCGGTGAACGGCAGCGTCATCGGCAATATTTACGAAGCGGGGCAGGCCGAGGTCGATGCCGCCGTGGCCGCCGCGCGCGCCGCGCTCAAGGGCGACTGGGGCCGCCTGTCGGTGGCCGAGCGCTGCAAGCTGCTGGACGCCGTGGCCGGTGAGATCAACCGCCGCTTCGACGACTTTTTGCAGGCCGAAATTGCCGACACCGGCAAGCCGCACCACCTGGCCTCGCACGTGGACATTCCGCGCGGCGCCGCCAACTTCCAGATCTTCATCGACACCATCAAGAGCACGGCCACCGAGTCGTTCAACATGCGCACGCCCGACGGCAAGACGGCATTGAGCTACGGCGTGCGCGTGCCGCGCGGCGTGATTGCCGTGGTCTGCCCCTGGAACCTGCCGCTGCTGCTGATGACCTGGAAGGTGGGCCCGGCCCTGGCCTGCGGCAACACCGTGGTCGTCAAGCCCAGCGAAGAAACCCCCGCTACCGCCACGCTGCTGGGCGAGGTGATGAACGCTGTGGGCATGCCCAAGGGCGTGTACAACGTGGTGCACGGCTTTGGCCCTGCCTCGGCCGGTGAATTTTTGACCAAGCACCCCGGCGTGAACGGCATTACCTTCACCGGCGAGACGCGCACCGGTACCGCCATCATGAAGGCCGCTGCCGATGGCGTGCGCCCCGTGTCGCTGGAAATGGGCGGCAAGAACGCCGCCGTGGTGTTTGCTGATTGCGACTTCCAGGTAACCATCGATACGCTGACGCGCTCGTGCTTTGAAAACGCTGGCCAGGTCTGCCTGGGCACCGAGCGCGTGTACGTCGAGCGACCCATCTTCGACAAAGTGGTGGCTGCCCTGAAAGAGCGCGCCGAAGCCATGAAGCCCGGCCTGCCGTTTGATCACGACACCAAGATTGGCCCGCTGATCAGCAAGAAGCACCAGGCCAAGGTGCTGGGCTTGTACAAGACAGCCAAGGACGAAGGCGCCACCATCGTCACCGGCGGCGGCATCCCCGACATGCCCGACGCGCTGAAGGATGGCTCCTGGGTGCAACCCACCATCTGGACCGGCCTGCCCGAAACCGCCACCGTGGTGACCGAAGAAATTTTTGGCCCCTGCTGCCACATCAGCCCCTTCGACAGCGAAGAGGAAGTGCTGGGCAAGGTCAACGCCAACCGCTACGGCCTGGCCACGGCCATCTTCACGCAAGACATTGCGCGCGCCAACCGCCTGGCGCACCAGATCGAAGTGGGCCTGTGCTGGATCAACGCCTGGTTCCTGCGCGACCTGCGCACGCCGTTTGGCGGCTCCAAGCAATCGGGCATCGGCCGCGAAGGCGGTGTGCACTCGCTCGAGTTTTATACCGAGCTGCGCAACGTGATGGTGAAGTTCTAAGCCAAATCGGCCTCTCGCGCTTGCCAGGCAAGCGCGAGTAGCTCTTATAAAAATAGCAAGGAGACAGTTTCACATGAGCAATACATCGTCCAACCCCGAGATCGGGCACAGCATCGAAGCAGCGGGCATTCGCACCAACTACCACGACAGTGGTGGCCAGGGCGCGCCCGTGCTGCTCATCCACGGCTCGGGGCCGGGTGTTTCTGCCTGGGCCAACTGGCGCCTGGTGATGCCCGCGCTGGCGCAGAACGCCCGCGTGATTGCGCCCGACATGGTGGGCTTTGGCTACTCGGAGCGCCCGCAAGGCTTTGTCTACAGCATGGACGCCTGGGTGCGCCAGGCTGTGGGCCTGCTCGATGCCCTAGGCATTGAGCGCACCGACCTGGTGGGCAACTCGTTTGGCGGCGGCCTGTCGCTGGCGCTGGCCATTGCCCACCCCGAGCGCGTGCGCCGCTTGGTGCTGATGGGCAGTGCCGGTGTCTCCTTCCCCCTGACCGAGGGGCTGGACGCCGTGTGGGGCTACACCCCCTCGGTAGAGAACATGCGCGCCATCATGGACTACTTCGCCTTCGACCAAGGCCTGATGAGCGACGACCTGGCGCGCCTGCGCTTTGAGGCCAGCATCCGCCCCGGCTTTCAAGAATCGTTCGCCGCCATGTTCCCCGCCCCGCGCCAGCGCTGGATTGAAGCCCTGGCCAGCGCCGAGGCCGACATCCGTGCCCTGCCGCACCAAGCCCTGGTCATCCATGGCCGCGAAGACCGCGTGATCCCGCTGAGCACCTCGCTGACCTTGTCCAGCTGGATTCAGCGCTCCCAACTGCACGTCTATGGCCAATGCGGCCACTGGACGCAAATTGAACACGCCGCGCGCTTTGCCCGCCTGGTGGGCGACTTCCTTGCTGAAGCGCACCCCGACGAGCCGCTGCCGCTGCGGCCCTGAACGACTTTTCTGAACACCCTCGCCAAAGGAACCCCCATGACCATGACCCCTGCCTTGATCGAACAACTGGGCGACGAGCTGTACCAGGCCCTGACGCAGCGCCAAACGCTGGAGCCGCTGACCAACCTCCATGCCGACATCACCATTGAAGACGCCTACGCCATCCAGCAAAAAATGCTGGCGCGCCGCTTGGCCGCTGGTGAAAAAGTGGTCGGCAAGAAAATTGGCGTGACCAGCCAGGCCGTGATGAACATGCTGGGCGTGTTCCAGCCCGACTTTGGCTGGCTCACCGACGGCATGGTGTTCAACGAAGGCGAGGCCGTGCCCGCCAACACGCTGATCCAACCCAAGGCCGAGGGCGAGATTGCCTTCGTGCTGAAGAAAACCCTCAAGGGCCCCGGCGTGACGGCGGCCGACGTGCTGGCCGCCACCGAGGGCGTGATGGCCTGCTTTGAAATCGTGGATTCGCGCATCCGCGACTGGAAAATCAAGATTCAAGACACCGTGGCTGACAACGCCAGCTGCGGCGTGTTCGTGCTGGGCGACCGCCTGGTCGATCCGCGCGACGTGGACTTGGGCACCTGCGGCATGGTACTGGAAAAGAATGGCGAGATCGTTGCCACCGGTGCTGGCGCTGCGGCCCTGGGCCACCCCGCCAACGCCGTGGCCTGGCTGGCCAACACGCTGGGCCGCCTGGGCATTGCGCTGGAAGCCGGTGAAGTGGTGCTGTCGGGTTCGCTGGGCATCATGGTGCCTGTGCAAGCGGGCGACAACCTGCGTGTGACCATCGGCGGCATCGGCGGTTGCTCGGTGCGTTTCCTCTAAGGAGCGCGGCATGGACTTGCAACTCAGCGGCAAACGCGCCCTGGTCACCGGCTCCACCGCAGGCATTGGCTTTGCCATTGCCACCGAACTAGCACGCGAAGGCGTGGCCGTCGTGCTCAATGGCCGCAGCGAGGAGCGCGTGGCCCAAGCCGTGCAGCGCCTGCAGGCGGCCGTGCCACAGGCCCAGGTGCGCGGCGTGGCTGCCGACGTGGCCACGGCCGTCGGCTGCGACCTGCTGGCCCAGGCCAGCGCGGGCGTGGACATTCTGGTGAACAACTTCGGCATCTTCGATCCGCAGCCCTTCGGGGCCATCGACGATGCCCAGTGGCAGCGCTTTTTTGATGCCAACGTGATGAGTGGCGTGCGCCTAAGCCGCGCACTGCTGCCCGCCATGCAGGCCGCAGGCTGGGGCCGGATCGTGTTCATTAACAGCGAGTCCGGCGTGAATCCCCCCACCGAAATGGTGCATTACGGCATGAGCAAGGCAGCACAGCTGTCCGTCTCACGCGGGCTGGCGCAGCACTGCGCAGGCACGGGCGTGACGGTCAATGCCGTGCTGCCCGGCCCCACCAGCACTGAGGGAGTGGGCGACTTTTTCGCCAAGCTGGCTGCCGACCAGGGCGTGGATCTGGCCGAGGCCGAGCGGCGCTTTTTCGCCCAGGCACGCCCCACCTCGCTGCTGCGCCGCTTCATCGAACCTTCCGAGGTTGCCGCACTAGTGGCCTATGTGTGCAGCCCCCGATCCTCCGCCACCAATGGTGCAGCGCTGCGGGTTGAGGGCGGCATCCTGTCTTCGATTTGCTGACCCTTTTTTCCAAAGGACTTCTTATGACCCAAAAAATCAAATGTGCCCTGATCGGCCCCGGTAACATCGGCACCGACCTGCTGGCCAAGCTGCAGCGCAGCCCCGTGCTCGAACCCGTGTGGATGGTGGGTATCGACCCCGAATCGGACGGCTTGAAGCGTGCCCGTGAGATGGGCATCAAAACCACCCACGAAGGCGTGGATGGCCTGATCCCCTACATGAAGGCAGACGGCGTGCAAATCGTCTTCGACGCCACCAGCGCCTACGTGCACGCCGAGAACTCGCGCAAGGTCAACGCGCAGGGCGCCCTCATGATCGACCTCACGCCTGCGGCCATCGGCCCGTTCTGCGTGCCGCCCGTCAACCTGAAGGAGCACGTGGGCAAGGCCGAGATGAACGTCAACATGGTCACCTGCGGTGGCCAGGCCACCATCCCCATGGTCGCAGCGGTGAGCCGCGTGCAGCCTGTGGCGTATGGCGAGATCGTCGCCACCGTCTCCAGCCGCTCGGCGGGCCCCGGCACGCGCAAGAACATCGACGAGTTCACCCGCACCACCGCCGGTGCCATTGAGAAGGTGGGCGGCGCCAAAAAGGGCAAGGCCATCATCATCATCAACCCGGCCGATCCACCGCTGATCATGCGCGACACCGTGCACTGCCTGGTGGAAGGCGAGCCCGACCGCGAAGCCATCACCAAGAGCATTCACGACATGCTGGCCGAAGTGCAAAAGTACGTGCCCGGCTACAAGCTGGTCAACGGCCCGGTGTTTGACGGCAACCGCGTCTCGGTCTTTCTGGAGGTTGAAGGCCTGGGCGACTACCTGCCCAAGTACGCCGGCAACCTGGACATCATGACCGCCGCTGCCGCGCGCACCGCCGAAATGTTTGCCGAAGAAATTTTGGCCGGCACGCTCACCTTGCAAGCCGCCTAAGGAGTTTTGACATGACACAAAAAATCACCCTGCACGACATGACGCTGCGCGACGGCATGCACCCCAAGCGCCACCTGATGACCTTGGAGCAAATGAAGTCCGTGGCCCAGGGGCTGGACGCTGCAGGCATCCCACTCATCGAGGTCACCCACGGCGATGGCCTGGGCGGCGCTTCGGTGAACTACGGCTTTCCGGCGCACAGCGACGAAGAGTATTTGAGCACCGTCATCCCGCTAATGAAACAGGCCAAAGTCTCGGCCCTGCTGCTGCCGGGCATCGGCACCGTCGATCACCTCAAAATGGCCCATGGCCTGGGTGTGCACACCATCCGCGTGGCCACCCACTGCACCGAGGCCGATGTGAGCGAGCAGCACATCACCATGGCCCGCAAACTGGACATGGACACCGTCGGCTTTCTGATGATGGCGCACATGAGCGATTCTGCCGGTCTCATCAAACAAGCCAAGCTGATGGAAGGCTACGGTGCTAACTGCATCTACGTCACCGACTCGGCCGGCTACCTGCTGCCCGACCAGGTGAAAGAGCGCATCGCTGCCGTGCGCGATGCCCTGAAGCCCGAGACCGAGCTGGGCTTTCACGGCCACCACAACCTCGCCATGGGCGTAGCCAACAGCGTGGCCGCCATCGAGGCCGGTGCCAACCGCATTGATGCCGCTGCTGCTGGCCTGGGCGCTGGCGCAGGCAACACCCCGATGGAAGTGCTGGTGGCCGTTCTCGACCGCATGGGCATCCAAACCGGGGTGGACGTGTGGAAGATCCAAGACGTGGCCGAAGACCTGGTCGTACCCTTGATGGACTTCCCTATCCGCATCGACCGCGACGCGCTCACGCTGGGCTACGCCGGGGTGTATGGCAGCTTCTTGCTGTTTGCCAAGCGTGCTGAGAAGAAGTACGGCATTCCGGCGCGCGATCTGCTGGTCGAGCTGGGCCGCCGTGGCATGGTGGGTGGTCAGGAAGACATGATTGAAGACACCGCCCTGACCATGGCCCGCGAACGTGGCATTGCCCTGCCTGCATAACCTGCTTGCAAAGCAACGTCAGCACTGCCCCAGCGCGGTGCTGACCTGGGCCACCACGCTCAACCCTTGATCAACCCTTGAACCAGGAGTGCCTCCAATGAACATGCTCGCATGGTGGAACCCCGCTACAGGGCTTGGCTTTGCGCTGGGCCTGCTGTGCGGAATGGCCTTGGTGGCCCTGGTGGCCTGGTGCAGTCGTGGAAGACTTCGGTGGCGCAACCGCCGGGGCGCTTCTCGCCAGACCGTATTGGCACAGATCGACCAGCACGCGCTGGACGTGATTGTCAATAACGCGAGCATGCTGTCCTCCTTCACCCGGGTGGTGGCTTTTTCTCGCACGCAAGAGAGCAGCCTGCAGGCCCTGGATCAGAGCGTGCATGGCTTGTCTGAAAGCGTCGAGACGGTGGTGCAATCGGCCGACATCTCTCGCCAGCAAGTGCAATCCATGTACGAGCTGGCACTCGATGGCGACCGCTTGCTGCGCGAGACAACAGAGCAAATCACCGCCCTGGGCAGTTCTGCCCATGGCCTGGATGTCCGTTTTGGCGAAGTCCGCCAGCACACTGCCGCCATTGACGGCATCCTGTCCATGATTAAGAACGTAGCCATGCAAACGCACTTACTCTCCCTCAACGCCGCCGTGGAAGCCGCCCGAGCGGGCGAGCAGGGTCGGGGCTTTGCCGTGGTGGCCGACGAAGTGCGCAAACTGGCCGCCCGCACCAGCGAAGCGACCCAGCAAATTCAGCAGATGGTCGTCGGCATCACCCATAGCACGCAAGAAGCCGATCAATTTCTGCAAACCGTGCTGCAAGGCATGGATAGCGGTGTGGCCCGCACCCAACAAACGAGCAATGCCCTGGCCGACATCCGCGCCCGGGCTGAACAGGCGCTGACCGCTACCAGCAGCATGGCCCAGGCGGTGCAAACACAAACCCACTGGGGCGAACGCCTGCGCCAGCAAAGCGAAACTCTGTCACAAGCGGCCAAGGAATCGGTGGAATGGATTGGCAAAAGCAACACCCAGGTGCGCACCGTGCAAGCCATGGTGGGCCAGCTCAAACGCGAAACAGCCGCCCTGCAGCCCAAGCGCCAGGCGCTGGAAGTGATCAGCGATGGGGTGGAAGAAATGCGTGCCTGCAACATCCTTATCATGAATTCCGAAACATGGAACGATGTGGCCGCCGTAGTTCACCGCATTGGTGAACTCGACCAGCTCATCGACCAGGCATGGGCCCAGGCCGCCACCCTGCGCACCCGCGCTGCCGGCCAAGACTTTGACCGCGCCATGGCGCACTACCGCCAAGTGCGTGCCCGAATGCTGGAGTGTGCCCGCCAGGGCGACTTTGACACCATCCGGCAACTGGTCCCCGAGCAGGTGCGCCCCGCTTACGACCGCGTCAAAAACGCCTTGAGCGCCCTGGGCGATAGCACAGGCCGCAACGTTCCGGCCACCGCCGCCGCAGCGACACCCCAAACAAGCGCACCGGTGCCCGCCGTACCCAGCAACCGGGTGACCCCAGTTCTGCGCCAGGCAGGGCAGCCTTTCAGGCTATAGCCCATTAACCAACGCGGCACTTGGGCTAACGATTTCCGACTTTTTATTCATCCCAACTTTTTTGGAGTATTCACTATGGCACTCTCACCCCAAACCATCGCCCAACTTGCTGAACACCTGGAAACCTGCCAGCTTGAAGTTCGCGATACACCCAAAATCACCAACGACCACCCTGATATGGACTGGGACGATGCCTATGCGATTCAAGATGTCATCCTGCAGCGCAAGCTGGCACGCGGCGCGCGCGTTGTTGGCCTGAAGGCGGGCCTGACCTCACACGCCAAAATGAAACAAATGGGCGTGACCAACCCGGTGTTCGGCTTCCTGGTCGATGAATACGTGGTCTCCGAAGGGGCCACCGTGAACACCGCCGAACTGATTCACCCCAAGGTAGAACCCGAAATCGCCTTCGTGCTCAAGCACGCGCTCAAGGGGCCGGGCTGCCACATCGGCGCCGTGCTGGCGGCAACCGACTTCGTGCTGCCCGGCATCGAGGTCATCGACAGCCGCTACCGCGACTTCAAGTTTGACCTCAAGAGCGTGGTGGCCGACAACACCTCGGCCTCGCGCTTCGTGGTCGGCGGGCGCGCGATGCGCCCCGAAGACGTGGACCTGCGCACCGTGGGCATCGTGCTGGAGAAAAACGGCGAGCCCGTCGCTCTGGGCGCTGGCGCTGCCGTGCTGGGTCACCCCGCAGCGGCCATTGCCATGCTGGCCAACCACCTGGGCCGCCGCGGCCAGGAGATCCCGGCCGGCAGCCTGATTCTGTCGGGCGGCGCCACCGAAGCCGTGGCCGTGGCCGCGGGCGACAGCGTCTGCCTGCGCGTGCAGGGCATGGGCAGCGTCTCGCTGCGCTTTGCCTGAGGGGCCGCGTCGCCCCTTTTTTGATGCAACCACAACGATAACTGGAGACAGCGCATGCAACGACGTGACTTCATGACCGCAGGCGCGCTGGCCGCGCTGGGCGCAACCCTGCCCGGCGCCGCCTGGGCGCAGTCGGCCTACCCGACCAGGCCTGTGCGCCTGATCGTGCCCTTTCCGCCCGGCGGGCCGACAGACATCATGGGCCGCACGGCCGCCAAGGCCATGGGCGACCAGCTGGGCCAGCAGTTCGTGGTGGAAAACAAGGCCGGCGCGGGCGGCAACATCGGCACCGACGCGGTGGCCAAGTCCGCGCCGGATGGCTACACCGTCGGCCTGTCGGCCATCAGCAGCCTGGCGATTGCCCCGCACCTGTATGGCAGCGTGCCGTTCAATGTCGAAAAAGACTTTGTCCCGATCTCCCTGGTGGGCACCACGCCTTGCGCGCTGGTCGTGAATCCGTCGGCGCCGTTCTCCGACTTCAAGGGCATGGTGGCCTATGCCAGGGCCAACCCCGGCAAGCTCAGCTACGCCACTTCCGGCATCGGCACCAGCAACCACCTGGCGGCCGAGCTGCTGCAGTCGGTGGCGGGTATCAAGCTGACCAACGTGCCGTACAAGGGCTCCAGCCAGATCGTGCCGGACCTGCTGTCGGGCACGGTGCTGATGAGCATGGAAAGCTCGCTGGCCACCACCTTGCAGCATGTCAGGGCAGGCAAGCTCAAGGCCATCGCGGTCACATCGCAACAGCGCACCAGGGCCCTGCCCCATGTGCCGACGATCGCCGAGTCCGGCTACCCCGGCTTTGAGGTGGAGACCTGGTTTGGCCTGATCGCGCCCGCCGGCACACCCGCAGCCATCGTCCAGAAGCTGCAGGCTGCCTGGGCCGCCGGCTCTGCCGCCCCCGAAGCGCAGACCGCGTTTGACAACATCTCCGGCAACCTGCGCGTCACCACGCCGCAGCAGTTTGCCGAGTTCATCCGCACCGAAAACCGCCGCTGGGGCGACCTGATCCGCAAGAACGGCATCAAGGCGGAATAAACCCCTTTTTCACAGACGGACACACCATGCCATTCGCACAGATCTACATTATCGAAGGCCGCACCGAGGAGCAGAAAAAGGCTGTCATCGAGAAGGTGACCCAGGCCCTCGTCGATGCAGTGGGCGCGCCGCCCGCCAACGTGCGCGTCTGGATCCACGATGTTCCCAAGGAAAACTGGGGCATCGCGGGCGTCAGCGCCAAGGAACTGGGACGGTAAGCGCCTTGTGGCCAAAATAGCTTGCAGCGCTTATCCAGCAAGCGTTGCGGATGAGCGAGCACCAGCGCCGCTCACTGGTACGTGAACTGCGCGACGAAGTGGCGCGCTGCGCCG
>NZ_JBHUEP010000001.1:0-426897 GCF_042680925.1 Ottowia beijingensis | reverse complement strand
CCTGTTTTTCTGAATCACGATAGGAAGTTAGCTCACTTGGTAGAGAGGTTTGCTTCCTAAGACCCTTGTTAAATATTTTTACATCTTGCCCGCACTGGAGAAACGCGTGAAGCACCCCCTCTCGACCATGGTTCGACAAGCCGCCCGCCTGGCGCTCACGCTGGCTGCGCTCGCCTGGGGTGTTGCTGCGACGGCGCAGCCGACAGCGCCCTTGCTGTTCGCGGTCAGCGAAGGCACGTCGGGTGGCGGCTCGGCCGTCACCGACGAGCAGATGGCCACCAAGTACCGGCCCGTGGTGGAGGTGATGGAGCGCGTGCTGGGCCAGAAGATCACCGTGCGCTACGTGCGCGACTTCCGCATGCTGGAAGACGGCATGAAGAACGCGCGCTTCGACCTCGTCATCGCTCGCCCCAGCGACTACCCCGCCCGCGGCCTGCGCGACTACGGCTACAACGTGGTCACCACCACCCAGCCGGATGGCCACTGCCTGCTGGTGGTGAAGGAAGACAGCCCCTTCAAGACGCTGGACGAGATGAAGGGCAAGCGCTTCATCCTGCCCGAGCAGATCGCCTACATGACCAAGTTCTGCCTGGCCGAGCTGCGCGACCAAGGCCTGCCGCTGACGCCGGGCGAGGTGACCTTCGTGCGCGAGCAGGGCGCGATCCCGTTCGCGCTCAAGAACAACCTGTCGCACATCGGCGGCATCGCCTCGTATTCGGGCGTGGCCGGCCGGCTGCAGAAGGAAGGCCTGCGCGTGCTGCACAAGAGCCGCCCGCAGCCGTACCTGCCGCTCATCGCCGGTGCCAGGATTCCGGCCGACAAGGTGCGTGAACTGGGCGCGGAGCTGGTGGCGCTGTCGAAGACCGAGCAGGGCGCCAAGGCGCTGGCGGCCATCGGCCTCAAGGGTTTCGACACCAACTCGCAGCAGCGCCTGCTCGAGCTGCTGGAGTGGCTGGGCGACAAGAAGGCCAACTGAGCGCCGTCACGCCCCGCCGTTGAGCGCCGCCAGGCGCTCGGGCGTGCCGACGTCCGTCCACGCGCCCTCGTACAACTCGGCACTGACCCGCCCCGCCGCGATGGCTTGGCGCAGCAGGGGCGCCAGCGGCGCGGCCGTGCCTTGCGGATTGCCGGGCAGGATGTCGCACCAGGGCGGCTCGAACAGCGCGCGGCGGTACAGCGCGATGGTGCTGAAGGTGTGGCGCACGCCACCCGGCGCGGCCTCGTTCAGCGCCAGGCCACCGTCGCCGATGGCGAAGTCGCCCTCCGGCTTGTGCGCCGGGTTGGGCACCAGCCACAGGTGCGCCAGCCGGCTGCTGGCGGCAAAGCGCTCGACCGCCGCGGGCGCGCAAACAAATTCGGGCGCGAAGATGTCGCCCGCCACCACCCAGAAGATGTCGTCGGCCCGCGCCGCCAGCAGCGGCAGCGCGCGGGCGATGCCACCCGCCGTCTCCAGCGCATAGCCGAAGTCGCGGCCTTCGCACGAGAAGCGAAGCGGGCTGGCAGCCGGCGAATACTCCTGATTCAATAGCTGCTCGCGCCCATCTGGCGGGCGCTGAAGGCCAAAATGGCTCTCAATCTGCTCGCCCAGCCAGGCGGTGTTGACGACGATCTGCTCCACGCCGCCGGCGCGCAGCGTCTCCACCCAGCGCTGCAGCAGCGGCTTGCCGCGCACCACCAGCAGCGGCTTGGGCGTGTGGTCGGTCAGCGGCCGCATGCGCTCGCCCCGGCCGGCGGCCAGGATCAGCGCGCGCGGGTGCACGGGCACAGCCGGGGCGGCGGGCAGCCTCATGCTTTGGGTGCCGCGCGCGCCGCGGTGTCGTCACAGGCTGGGGCGATCAGCGGATCAGGCATTCGCCGCACTTTAGCGGATGCGGGTGCAACCGCTGGCGTTGCGACCGGCCGGGTCCGGCCGCGCTGGTGCGGCCGATAGAATCGGGGGTTCCCCAGCTGCCCTGCCCCCGCGCGCCCATGAACACCTCTCTCCTGGCCAACGCCATCCGTGCCCTCGCCATGGACGCCGTCCAGCAAGCCAACTCAGGCCACCCCGGCGCACCCATGGGCATGGCCGACATGGCCGTCGCACTGTGGGGCCGGCACCTCAAGCACAACCCGGCCAACCCGCTGTGGGCCGACCGCGACCGCTTCGTGCTGTCGAACGGCCACGCGTCGATGCTGATCTATGCGCTGCTGCACCTGACGGGTTACGACCTGCCGCTGCAGGAGCTGAAAGACTTCCGCCAGCTGCACAGCAAGACGCCCGGCCACCCCGAGCACGGCCTGACGCCCGGCGTGGAAACCACCACCGGCCCGCTCGGCCAGGGCATTGCCAACGCCGTGGGCATGGCGCTGGCCGAGAAGCTGCTGGCGGCCGAGTTCAACCGGCCCCGCCACGCCATCGTCGATCACCACACCTACGCCTTCATCGGCGACGGCTGCCTGATGGAAGGCATCAGCCACGAAGCCTGCGCGCTGGCCGGCGCGTGGAAGCTGAACAAATTGATCGCCCTGTACGACGACAACGGCATCAGCATCGACGGCAAGGTGGCGCCCTGGTTCGTCGACAACACGGCCGAGCGCTTCGAGGCCTACCAGTGGAACGTGATCGGCCCGATCGACGGCCACGACGTGGACGCCGTGGACCGCGCCATCGGCGAGGCCAGGCAAAGCGCCGACCGCCCCACGCTCATCATCTGCCGCACACACATCGGCAAGGGCAGCCCCAACCGGCAGGACACCGCCAAGGCGCACGGCGAGCCGCTGGGCGCCACCGAGATCGCGCTGACGCGCCAGACCATCGGCTGGGAGCACGGCCCATTCGAGATCCCCGCCAAGGTCTACGCCGCGTGGGATGCCAAGGACGCCGGTGCCCGTGCCGAGCAGAAGTGGGACGAGCGCTTTGCCGCCTACGCCGCCGCCCACCCGCGCCTGGCGGCCGATTTCAAACGCCGCATGGCGGGCGAACTGCCGAAGAACTTCGCCCAGGTCGCCGTCGACGCCGCGGTCGAGGCGCACAAGAAGGCCGAAAACGTGGCCAGCCGCAAGGCCAGCCAGATCGCGCTGGAAGCCTTCACCGCCGCGCTGCCCGAGCTGATCGGCGGCAGCGCCGACCTGACCGGCTCGAACCTGACCAACACCTCGTTCACCACGCCGCTGCGCTTCCATGACGATGGCAGCGTGGTGCTGCCCGAGGCCAAGCCGGAACGCGAGACGCAACTGGAACGCGCCAACAACGGCGTCGGCAAGGAAGATGAGGCCACCACCAGCGCGCCCGCCCCGCTGCCCGAAGTGGACCTGAAGGCCGCTGCGCCGGCCATCGGCGCGCGCTTCCACATCAACTACGGCGTGCGCGAATTCGGCATGGCCGCCGTCATGAACGGCATCGCACTGCACGGCGGCTACATCCCCTACGGCGGCACCTTCCTCACCTTCAGCGACTACAGCCGCAACGCCATCCGCATGGCAGCGCTGATGAAGCAGCGCGTGGTGCACGTGTTCACGCACGACTCGATCGGCCTGGGCGAAGACGGCCCCACGCACCAGTCTATCGAGCACGCCGCCAGCCTGCGCCTGATCCCGGGCCTGGACGTCTGGCGCCCCGCCGACACGGCCGAAACGGCCATCGCCTGGGCCGTGGCGCTGGAGAACAAGGACCGGCCCACCGCCCTGCTGCTGAGCCGCCAGAACCTGCCCTATGCACCGAAGCGCGATTTGGGCGAGATCAGCCGCGGCGCCTATGTGCTGAGCGAACCCGCCGACCTCCGTCTGCACGGCAAGACGCGCGCCGTCATCATCGCCTCCGGTTCCGAGGTGCAGCTGGCGCTGAAGGCGCAGGCGCTGCTGGCCGCGCAAAAGATCGCCGTGCGTGTGGTCTCCATGCCCAGCACCAGCGCCTTCGACCGCCAGAGCGTCCAATACAAGCAATCGGTGCTGCCGGCTGGCCTGCCGCGCATCGCGGTCGAGATGGGCGTGACCGACGGCTGGTGGAAATACGGTTGCGCCGCCGTGGTCGGCATCGACCGCTACGGCGAATCAGCGCCGGCGGGCAAGCTGTTCGAGTTCTTCGGCTTCACGCCGGAGAACGTGGCCGACACTGTGCGCGCGGTGCTGGGCCGCTAGGGCCGTCATGCGCGGCACCCGCACTCAGTCGGAATATCCGGGCGGCAGTTCGTCGCCGGGCATGGGCGGAACGTGGGGGCTGGCGGCGAGCCAGTCGGCGAGCGCATCGCCCGGATATTCGCTGGCCCGCGCGGCACGCTCACGAAAGAAGGCCTCGGTCTTGAGGGCCGAGACTTTCTCCGCGATGGCCGTGACGAAGAACTGGTTCATCGACACGCCTTCTTCCTGCGCCACCTGGCGGGCGTATTCCATCAATGATTCAGGTACACGAAGCGCATAGTTAGCCATGCTGATTCTCCTGTCGGTCAAGTATGTGCAAGAACTCCAGGGGGGTGCAGATCCGCAACCGAAAGCGCATCGCCGCAGCTTGGAAGTCGCGCACGTTGAAAGTGACCAGCGCGTGAGCGGCGCCATTGAGCGCGGTTTCCAGCACCATCTCATCGGCGGGGTCCTGCAATTGGGGGCGCCACCGCGTATGTCGCTCCACGGGCGCGGCCAGTTGACACAGGCGGTTCACCAGCGCATCGATCTGCGCCGGGGGGCGCGCACCCAGATGCTCCGGTCGTTTCAACACCGCCTCATACTCCAACGCCAGCGGAACCGACAGCAGCAGACGATAGCGCTGCTTCCAAAGGGCCTGCACCACGGCAGCGGCCGATCCGTCGGCGCTGCGCGCTGCGGCCACCCAAACATTGGTGTCCAGCACCACACGCCACAGCGCCCCCGAATTCATATCGCCTATCATATCAATTAACTTCAGGAGAAAGCAATGACCATCAAGATCGGCATCAACGGCTTCGGCCGCATCGGGCGCATGGTGTTCCGCGCGGCGGTGCAGAACTATTCGGACATCGAGGTCGTGGGCATCAACGACCTGCTGGAGCCCGACTACCTGGCCTACATGCTGACCTACGACAGCGTGCACGGTCGCTTCAAGGGCGACGTGAAGGTGGACGGCAACACGCTGGTGGTCAACGGCAAGAAGATCCGCCTGACGGCCGAGAAGGACCCGGCCAACCTGAAGTGGGGCGAGGTCGGCGCCGAGGTGGTGATCGAATCCACCGGCCTGTTCCTGACCAAGGAAACCGCGCAGAAGCACATCGACGCCGGCGCCAAGAAGGTCATCATGTCGGCCCCGTCGAAGGACGACACGCCCATGTTCGTGCACGGCGTGAACTGCGCCAAGTACGCGGGCGAGCCGATCATCAGCAACGCCAGCTGCACCACCAACTGCCTGGCGCCGCTGGCCAAGGTGCTGCACGACAAATGGGGCATCAAGCGCGGGCTGATGACCACCGTGCACGCCGCGACCGCCACGCAGAAAACCGTGGACGGCCCCAGCAATAAGGACTGGCGCGGCGGCCGCGGCATTCTGGAGAACATCATCCCCTCGTCCACCGGCGCTGCCAAGGCCGTCGGCGTGGTGCTGCCCGATCTGAAGGGCAAGCTGACGGGCATGTCTTTCCGCGTGCCGACGTCCGACGTGTCGGTGGTCGACCTGACGGTCGAACTCGAAAAGCCCGCCACCTACGCTGAAATCTGCGCCGAGATGAAGGCGCAGAGCGAGGGCAAGATGAAGGGCATCCTGGGCTACACCGAGGACAAGGTGGTGGCCACCGACTTCCGCGGCGATGCGCGCAGCTCGATCTTCGACGTCGATGCCGGCATCGCGCTCGACAGCACTTTCGTCAAGCTGGTGAGCTGGTACGACAACGAGTGGGGCTACTCCAACCGCTGCCTCGACATGGTGCGCGTGGTCACCAAGAAGTAAAGCCCGGCGCTTTTCGCTCCGGCCGGATTTACCGGCCGCACGGCTCATGCTAGAAAGCTGGCATGAGCCGTTTTCATTGCACCTCTGTCCTGTGGCTGTCGGCCGCGCTGCTGGCCACGGCTGCCCATGCCGCGCCGGGCGATGCCCCGGTGGCACGCGGCCTGATCGTCACGCTGAAGGCCCCCGCCGACGGCAGCCGCGAAACGCCGCAGGCGGCGCGTGAGCGCCTGAAGACGGTGGCCACCGACGCCGGCCTGCCGGGCGCGCAGGCACCCATGCCGGTGGGTTCGCGCGCGCACCTGCTGCACTTTGCGCAACCGCTGACCGGCGCCGCGCTGCAGGCCGCCGAGCGCCGCGTGCGCCTGAACCCGCTGGTGGCCAGCGTCGAGCCCGACGTGCGCCTGAAGCGCCAGGCCGAGCCCAACGACCCCTACTACGCCAACGGCACGCAATGGCATCTGCGCCGCCCGGCCGATGGCGGTGCGGGCGCCCTCAACCTGCCGCCCGCCTGGGACCGCAGCACCGGCAGCCCCAGCCAGGTGGTGGCGGTGGTCGACACCGGCACGGTTCCCGGCCACCCCGACCTGCAGGGCAAGCTGCTGCCCGGCTACGACCTGATCAGCGATCTGGACACCAGCAACGACGGCGACGGCCGCGACGCCGATGCCTCGGACCCGGGCGACTGGATCAGCGACACCGAAGCCAATTCCGCGCGCTACCCCGGCTGCCCGGCCGAAGACAGCAGCTGGCACGGCACCTTCATCGCCGGCCAGATCGCCGCGCTGACCAACAACGGCGTCGGCGTGGCCGGCGTCAGCTGGGGCGCGAAGATTCTGCCGGTGCGCGTGTCGGGCAAGTGCGGCGCCTGGCTGTCCGACGTGGTGGACGGCATCCGCTGGGCCGCCGGCCTGCCGGTGAGCGGCGTGCCCACCAACCCGAACCCGGCCAAGGTGATCAACGTCAGCTTCGGCGGCAGCACGGCCTGCACGCCGGCGTACCAGTACGCCATCGACGACGCCGGCGCCGTGGGCAGCCTGGTGGTGGTGGCCGCGGGCAACGAGAACGGCCCGCTCACCCGCCCGGCCGACTGCGCCGGCGTGCTGGCCGTGGGCGCGGTGCGGCAGGACGGGCTGAAGACCTACTACTCCAACTACGGCCGCAACGTCGGCATCATGGCGCCCGGCGGCCCGGGCGGGCGCGACGTGGGGCCCAGGCTGTATTCCACCGCCAACACCGGCACGCGCGGCCCGGCCGAACACAGCTACGACAGCAAGGACGGCACCAGCTTCGCGTCGCCACTGGCGGCGGGCGTGGCCTCGCTGATGCTGTCGGTGAACCCGGCGCTGACGCCGTCCGAACTGGTGTCGCGCATCCAGGCTGGCGCGCGCGCGTTCCCCAGCAGCCCCGGCTACCCCACCTGCAACGTCAGCGCCCCCACCAACAGCGCCTGCAACTGCACGCGCGAAACCTGCGGCCCCGGCCTGCTGGACGCCGAAGGCGCGCTGCAGCTGGCCTACAGCCCGGCCGTGGTCATCGCGCCGGTGGGTACTGTGGCGCCGGGCAGCAGCCTCACGCTGGACGGGCGCGGCAGCGCGGCCGTGGGCGGCGCCAGCATCACCGCGTACCAGTGGAGCCAGGTCTCCGGCCCGCCGGCCACGCTGGGCGCCACCAACGGGCCGACGCTGGCCGTCACCCTGCCGGCCGGCGCGCGCGACGACTGGGTGTTTCGCCTGCTGGTCACCGACTCGGCCGGCCGCTCGGCCGACAACTACGTCACCGTCACCACGCGCAGCGGTGGCGGCGACTGGCATGACGACGACGATGGCGGCGGCAGCACCGGCCTGCTGTGGGGCCTGGGTCTGTGGGCGCTGGCACTGGGCGCCTGGGCGCGGCGCCGGCGCGCCGGGGCGGCCTGAGGGCCGGGCGCCCTCGGGCGCCAGCGCGCGCCATCGGCATGAATGCTCTGGTCGAATGCAGCCCGGGTGCGCTGCACCCCATATACTCCCCACCATGCCGACCGCCAGCGCCCGCCGGACGGGCGACAAAGTTACATACTCCCCCGCCAAAGACTGACCTCCACGCCACTGGGTGGTGAATGCGCCAGCCGGGGCGAACCGCCGCCGGGTGCAGCGCGCGACTGGCCACAGCGCGCCATCAAGGCGCCAGGCCGCGCCCGTCGCCGCCAGGCAGAGCGGGCGCCTTCCTACAGTCGGCCGGCGCGGCGCGGCCCACACTGCAGGCCATGTTGCCACCCTTGCAGTCACCGACCATGACCGTCACCCGCCGCTTTCTCATCGCCGGCCTGGGCGCCAGCGCCTTCACCGCCCTGCCCGCCTGGGCCCGCCAGGGCGCCGCGCAGGCGGCCGCCGACACGCTCGACTTCGACGCCTTCAACGCCGCCACCGACACGCCCGCGCTCAGGATGGGCAGCCGCGGCGCCGCCGTGACCCGCGCGCAGGTCCTGCTCGACCGCGCCTGGTTCTCGCCCGGCGAGATCGACGGCGCCTTCGGCCGCAACATGCAGCGCATGGTCCGCGCCTACCAGCGGTCGAACAGCCTGAAGGAGACCGGCAGCGTCGACGCCGCCACCTGGCAGTCGCTGCGCGAGGCCAGCGCCGAGCCGCTGCTGACGCGCTACACCATCACCGAGAAAGACGCCGCCGGCCCATTCGAGAAAACGCCCGCCGACATGGCCGAGCGCGCCAAGCTCAAGGCGCTGGTGTACGAGTCGCTGGACGAGGCCATTGCCGAGCGCTTTCACGTCAACCCCGCCTATCTGAAGCGCCTGAACGGCGGCAAGGCGCTGGCCGCCGGCACCGAGATCGTGGTGCCCAACGTGCTGGACAGCAAGGCGCCCACGCGCGCGTCGCAGAGCATCGAGATCGACAAGGGCGAACGCGTGCTGTTCGTGCTGGACAGCGACGGCAAGCCCGCGGCGGGCTTTCCCATCAGCATCGGCAACGAGATGAACGACCCGCTGCCGATCGGCCAGATGGCGATCAAGAACGCGGTCGACATGCCCAGCTTCACCTACAACCCGGCGATCCTGAAGAATGCACCGAAGGATGCCGCCAAGGTCGAGATCGCCGGCGGCCCCAACAACCCCGTGGGCACCATCTGGCTGGGCCTGACCAAGCCGCACTGGGGCATTCACGGCACGCCCGAGCCGGCCAAGGTGGGCCATTCCGAAACCAACGGCTGCATCCACCTGACCAACTGGGACGCCGAGCGCCTGGCCAAGGTCGTCAAGGTGGGCGCCAAGGTCGACGTGCGGCCCTGAGCGCGGCGGCCATCACGCGGAGCCCACCCGCTTGCCACCGAACACACGCCGTCGCCCGCCGGGCTGGCGCCAGGCCCTGGGCTGGTTCGCCGTGCTGGCCGCGCTGCTGCTGGGCGCCAGCTGGGCGCTGCGGCAGGCTGATCGGCCACTGATCCGCGCTGCCGACCCCGCGCCGACAGCCAGCCGCATCCAGGCGCCGGCGCCATCGGTTCGTCCGCCCGAAGCCAGCGCACCTACACCGCCCGCCGTGCCTGTGCCCGCGAGCCGCGTCCAGCCCGCGCCGACAGCCGCCGCGCCCATCATCCTGGCCGCCAGCGATGGCGCCAAGGCCCGCGCCGACACCGCCGCCGAAGCCGCGGCGCAGGCCGCGCAGCAGGCGGCGCGCGCCGGCGATCCGTCACCCCAGGACACGGCCCGGCTGGCAGCGCGGCGCCTGACGCTGCCGGTGCAGGGCATCGCCGCCCACCAGCTCACCGACACCTACACCGACGCCCGCGCCAACGGTGCGCGCAGCCACGACGCCATCGACATCATGGCGCCCATCGGCACGCCGGTGCTGGCGGTGGAAGACGGTCGCATCGCCCGCCTGTTCTTCAGCCAGGGCGGCGGCGGCATCACCATCTACCAGTTCGACCCGGGCGAGGAATTCGCCTACTACTACGCCCACCTCGACCGCTACGCCGACGGCCTGCAGGAAGGCCAGGCGGTGAAGCGCGGCCAGCTGATCGGCTACGTGGGCAGCAGCGGCAACGCCAGCCCGCAGGCACCGCACCTGCACTTCGCCATCTTCAAGCTGGGGCCGAAGAAGGAATGGTGGAAGGGCGAGGCGCTGAACCCCTATCCTGTGCTGCGCTGGCCTTGAAGCCGTTTCGCGCCCCAAACCTCAGCTTTTGACGGGGTGACGCCATGACTTCGCCGCTGCGCGGCGTGATGACGAAATGACGTCAGTGATGCGCGGAATGCCTCGCCCTTGGCTGGCGTGTTGGCGGCGCAGCCGCCGTCATCGAAGCGCAGCAAGGTCATTTCGTCGTCGCATCGCGCGCCAGCAGCCATCTTTTTTTGAACGCGAAACAAACAGTATGAGGCTGAGGCGCGGCGCCGTTGTGCGTCGCGCAGCGGCCCGGACGGCGCTGGCGTCATGCCATTGCTGCCTCGACACGTGAACATTCGTCATCCCGGCGCAAGCCGGGATCCATGTCCCCGTGCGCACGCCGCCTGGATTGCAGGCTTGCGCCGGAATGACGACATGGATGTCGGTTCGCTCTGGACATGGCACAGCGGCACGGCGCCACCCCAGCGCGCGCAACCCGCCGCTTGCTGTCCCCTGTGCGCCGTCGCCCCAGTGACGGCGCGGCCCGCCGGCGCCGCCGGCCTGCAGGAACCTTGCAGTTCCGCACACCCCGCTCGCCCACGGCCTGGAGGGCCGCGGGTCCCTTTCCACCCTTGCACCTGCCCCCGCCATGAACACCCTTGCCGCCTTCCGCTCCCTGCTTCCCCGCCGCCGCGTGCTGGCCGCCGCTGGCCTGATGGTTCTGGCCGGCCTGCCAGGCCTGGCCCAGGCGCAGGCCGACAAATGGCCGCAGCGCACGGTGCGGCTGGTCGTGCCCTTCCCGGCCGGTGGCGCCACCGACATCACCGCCCGCGTGCTGGGCGAACAGCTGTCCAAGCGCCTGGGCCAGCCCTTCGTGGTCGACAACCGCGGCGGCGCCGGCGGCATCACCGGCACCGACGCCGTGGCCAAGGCCGCGCCCGACGGGCACACGCTGCTGGTCTCGCTCAGCACCTCGATGCTGATCAACCAGTACCTCTACACCAAGATGCCCTACAACCCGATGACCGACCTGGCGCTGATCAGCCAGCTGGCCAAGGCGCCGGTGGTGCTGGCCGTGCACCCCAGCGTGCCGGCCAAGACCGGGCCCGAGCTGCTGGCCTGGGTGAAGGCCAACAAGGGCAAGGTGGCCTACGGCTCGTGGGGCGTGGGCTCGTACGCGCACCTGGGCGGCGCCGCCATGAGCCTGGCGCAGGACGCCGACATGTCGCACGTGGCCTACCGCGGCGAGGCGCTGATGCTGCAGGACCTGATCGGCGGGCAGATTCAGATGGCCTTCACCAGCGCGCTGTCGGCCAAGCCGCACGCCGACGCCGGCAAGCTGCGCCTGGTGGGCGCCACCGGCGACACGCGCATGGGCGTGCTGCCCAACCTGCCCACGCTGGCCGAGCAGGGCCTGAAGGACGACGCCTACCGCATCGTCGGCTTCGTCGGCCTGGGCGGCCCGGCCAAGCTGCCGCCGGCGCTGATCGAGCGCATCAGCACCGAGGTGCAGGCCGTGATGGCCCTGCCCGAGGTGCGCGAGCGCATCGTCAGCATGGGCTTCACCCCCGTGGGCGGCACGCCGGCGCAGTTTGCCGCTGTCTACAAGCGCGATGCGCCGATCTGGGAAAAGCTGGTCAGGCAGTCGGGCGCCAAGGCGGACTGAGCCTGCCGCCGCTGCCCACGCCGCCTGCGCCACCCGCCGGGCGGCGTTTTTTGCCCGGCAGGCGTGCGCGGTCAGCGGTGTTGTGGGAGCGGGCTTGCCCGCGATGGGGCGTCTCGTCGCAACCAACGCTTGATCGCGGGCAAGCCCGCTCCCACACACACCTTTGGCGTCCACCCCGCGCGCTGGCGCGCCCCCCCGGCGCCCGGCCGCCGTGACAGACCGATGCTGCAGGGGGGGGGACTTGTCAAATTTTTCTGATGGCAAAAATTGGCTTAAGCGCCCATCCATCGGGCGCCAGAAGCTACTAATTCAGGACTGCCACCCCGCACTAAATCGCTATCGCCTTATTCAGCCCAATTCCCGATCAAAACAGCCAGAAATCCGTCATTCCGGCGAAAGCCGGAATCCAGGCGGCGTGTGCCAGAACACCCGGCTCGCGGCTTTCGCCGGGATGACGGTTGTTCACGTTCTGAAGTGGAAGCGGATTCAGCCCCTCACAACCCCGCCGCGCCCACCCAGGCCGCCGCGCAGCCCGGCTGGGCGTCGCAGGCGGCGTCCAGCGCCTCGATCGGCTCGTCGGCGAACAGCACCTGCACGGGCTTGTCGCCGTGCGGCTGCCACGCGGTCTGCGTCATCAGCCACTTCTGCACGAACTCGGCCACGGTGGCGCGCGCGGCCTCGCGCTGGCGCGCCAGCACGGGCGCGGTGGCGGCCTTGCGCGCCAGCGAGGCGGTGATCGACCGCTCCAGCGCCGCCAGCTGCTCCGGCCCGGTGAACAGCGACCACAGGCCGCGCGATTCCTTCTCGATGCGCGCGGTGTCGATGGCCACCGGCAGCGTGGGCTGCAGGCGCGGCGCGATCACGCGCACGCTGCCGTCGGGGCGCACGCTCACGCGCCATTCGGGCGCCAGATCGACATGGCTGCGGTAATGCGCCGGCACGCGGATGCGCGAAAACGTGCTGCCCACGGGCACGCCCAGCACGTCGTGGTCGCGCGAGACCTCGAAGGTCTCCACCTGCTTCAGCTCGGCCACCTCCAGCCGCCCGCCGGGCGTGCGCAGCACCACCGCCTCGCCCACGGCCTGCGCCAGCGGGGGCGGCGCCGGCGGCTGCGCACGCCACAGCCACCAGCCCAGCAGCGCGTTGGCCAGCAGGCTGAGCACCAGCCAGTGGCGGCGACGGCGGGGCGCGGGCGAGGGCTGGGCGGGGGGCGTTTCAGGGCTCAAAACGGTTCACATCCTTGCTGGATTATCAAAAGGTCTCCGATGCCGCGCGGACCGCATCCGCGAGTGTGGGAGCGGGCTTGCCCGCGATCAAGCGCTTGTGGCGACGAGGCGCCGCATCGCGGGCAAGCCCGCTCCCACAACGCTGTGTTGCGGATCAAGCATCCTGGTGGGTTTGGCGGCCAGAAAGAGTTGGTGCCGCGCGGCGCGCAATGGTTCAGGCGCGGTGGCGCCTATCATGCCCCGGTCATGCGCGATGCCATCCACATCACCGACCTCGAAGCCGCCATCAACCACTGGCGCGCCCGCCAGCCCGCCACCGGCGCCGCGCTGGCGCCCGAGGTGGCGGCGCTGGCCGAGGTGTATGCGCGCATGGTGTTCCACCGCCAGCACCAGGCCGACGCCGCCCACCTGCCCGCCGCCGCGCGCGCCGCCTGGCTGGCCTGGTACGCCACCACGCCCGACGCGCCCTGCATCGCCATCTGCTCCACCGCGCAGGGCGACGCCGTGTGCAAGGGCTGCGGCCGCACCGAAGGCGAAGTGCAGCACTGGCCCGCGCTGAGCCCCTTCGCCAAGCGCGCCGTGTGGCGCCGCATCACGGCCGAGGGCACGGCCTGGCGCTTCAACCGCTACGCCGACCGCGCCCGCGAGGCGCCGGCGCCCGGCCCGTCGCACGACGGCAGCACCGGCCGGTCCGCCGGCTGATCCTTTTTTGATAGCTGCCAGCGCTTGTCCAGCAAGCGTCGCAGCCCAATTTGACTTGAAACAAGACGCCTGGGCGACTTGCCGCGCCGCGCGGACGGTGGTTTAATCGCGCGTTCCGAAGGGGAGTAGCTCTCCCGCCGCCCACCCCGGGCGGCCCTCGTCCGGTCGTCAATACGAAGCCCTTCTGCCCTGGCAGACCGCGGCTTCCGGCCCGTCGGGCAGGCGCAGTCCGCTGCATCGCCTGCCGAGCAAGACCTTCGATCAACCCCGTCTGGCGAGGCTGGTCGAAAGCGTCCGGGTCTGCCCGCTGTCTGCCCCCCGTGGCTGCAGCGCGTGTGTCCCCTGAGTGTGCGCTGGCGCCCGGCCACGGCCATGGCGGGTTTTCATCGACCCGTGCCCTGCCCGGCACGCACTTCGGAGCCTTGTTTCTCATGGAACTGTTCTCAACCGCCTGGTGGTCCGCGCTGATGGCCATCATCCTGATCGACCTGGTGCTGGCCGGCGACAACGCCATCGTCATCGCCCTGGCCGCGCGCAACCTGCCCAAGCACCTGCAGAAGAAAGCCATCATCTGGGGCACCGTGGGCGCCATCGGCGTGCGCACGGCGATGACGCTGATCGTGGTGTGGCTGCTCAAGATACCCGGCCTGATGCTGCTGGGCGGCGTTGGCCTGCTGTGGATCGCCTACAAACTGATCGCCGACCAGGGCGGCGAGGACGAAGGCCACGGCCCGGGCGCCACCACCTTCTGGGGCGCCATGAAGACCATCATCATCGCCGACGCGCTGATGGGCATCGACAACGTGCTGGGCGTGGCCGGCGCGGCGCAGGGCGCGATGGACCTGGTGGTGCTGGGCCTGCTGATCAGCGTGCCGATCGTGGTGTTCGGCTCCACCATGGTGCTGAAGCTGGTGGAGCGCTTCCCGATCATCATCCAGCTGGGCGCGGCGGTGCTGGCCTTCACGGCGGCCAAGATGATCGTGAACGAGCAGCTGCTGTCGGGCATCTTCGGCCCGCGCGAGGCGCCCGAGCAGCTGCTGCGCTGGGGCCTGACGGTGCTGTGCATCGTGGGCGTGCTGGGCACCGCCTGGCTGGCCACGCGCCGCAAGCCGGCACTGGCCGACGACTCGGCGCAGGCCTGACGCCGCGCGACGCGGGCGCCGCAGCGTCGCCCGCGCCATGCCGCTGCGCTATGCTGGCGGCATGAAACTGATCCTGAAATGGCTGCTCTCGGCCGCCGCGCTGCTGGCGGTGGCCTACATCTACAGCAGCGGCGTGAGCGTGGCGAGCTTTGGCGCGGCGATGGTCGCAGCGCTGGTGATCGGCCTGCTGAACATGCTGGTGCGGCCCGTGCTGGTGGTGCTGACGATCCCGGTCACCATCCTCACGCTGGGGCTGTTCCTGTTCGTCATCAACGCGCTGATGTTCTGGGCCGCCTCGGGCGTGCTGAGCGGCTTTCACGTCAACGGCTTCTGGGCCGCGCTGATCGGCTCGCTGATCTATTCGGCGCTGGGCGTGGTGATCGACGCGGTGGTGAAGTGAGGGCGGGCGGCTCGCTCGCCCACCAAACGCTCTCGAATATATAGCGGCTTGCGCCTGTTGCAAGCCAGTTTCAGGCCGATACGTCTTGAAATCGGCTCATATACTGCGGCAATCACTATCAAATGATGAGCAGGCTCGATTGAGTCAAGGAACCCAGCGGCACAGCGCATCGCCAGGTTTCGCTGCGCTCTGCCTGCGGCGCCTGCGGGAGCGGGCTTGCCCGCGATCAGGCCGCCGTTGTGGCGCATCGCCCCATCGCGGGCAAGCCTGCTCCCTCAGTGCCCCCGCCTCGGCCTCGGCCTCAGCGCCGCTTCATCTCGTCCAGCTGCTGCTGCTTCAGCGCGGCCTGCGCCGCGCGCAGCCGCGTGTCGACGATGCTGGCCTCGATCAGGTCGGCGTTGTCGCCCGGCTGCCGGCGCGAGAAGTCCTGCGCGGCGCGCCAGCGGTCCACGGCGCCGGCGTAGTCCATGTGCGCCATCGGCACTTCGCCCTCGGCGCGCAGCGCGCGCAGTGTGCGGCCCGCCGCGCCGTGGGCCTGCGCCAGCGCCTGCCACGCGCCAGCATCGCGCGGGTGGTCGCTCACCCAGGTCTGCAGCGCGCCCGCCGCCTCGGTCGCCTGGCCGGTGCCGACCAGCGCCTGCGCGCGCAGCAGCAGCGCGGCGCGGCCGGCCTGGCCCTGCACGTCGGCGCTGGCCGGGCGCGGGGCGCCGCTCAGCAGCTTCAGCACCTGCGCCGGCTCGCCGGCCTGCAGGGCCAGCTCGGCCTGCAGCAGACGGGCCTGTTGCGCCGCCGGGCCATCGCCCGCCACGGCCAGCGCCAGCTGCGTGGCCAGCGCCTGCGCCTTGGGCAGATCGCGCAGCTGCGCCTGCGCCAGCGCGGCGGCGTACAGCGCGCCCGCACGCTGCGCCAGCGGGCGGCTGGCAAAGCCGGGTTGCGCCGGCTCGCCCGCCCAGGCGCGCAGCACGTCCACGCCGGGGCGGCTGAGGGCGCGCGCGCGGCCGGCCACCAGTGCCGCCTCCAGGTCCACCGGCGGCGCCTGGCGCGCCAGACTTTGCTGGCGCTGCTGCATGTCGGCGATGCGCTGCGTGGTCAGCGGGTGGCTGCGCAGGTAGGGCCAGTCGCTGTTGTCGTTGATGCGCGAGGCGGCCTGCAGCTTCTCGAACATGCTGACGAAGCCCTGCCCCGCAAAGCCCGCCTGCGTCATCACGCCGTAGCCGATGCGGTCGGCCTCGCGCTCCATGTCGCGCGAGAAGTTCAGCTGCTGCTGGATCACCGCCGCCTGCCCGCCCACCGCCAGCGCCGCGCCGGCCTGCGGGTTCTTGCTGGCGGCAATGGCCCCCAGCACCATGGCCGCCAGCAGCAGCGGAGCCTGGCGGTCCTGCGCGCTCAGCAGGCGCGGAATGTGGCGCTGCGTTATGTGCACCAGCTCGTGCGCCAGCACCGAGGCCAGCTCGTCGCGCGAGGCCACCGCGCCCACCAGCCCCAGGTGCAGCCCGAAGTAGCCGCCCGGCAGCGCAAAGGCGTTGATGCTGCGGTCGCGCCCCAGCAGCACTGCCCAGGCGTAGCGCTCGTCCAGCTCGGGCGGCAGCTCGCCGCGCGCGCGCGCGCCGGCCAGCAGCGCGCGCCACAGGCCGTCCACGTATTCGCCGATCACCGGGTCGTCGATGTAGTCCGGGTCGCGGTACAGCTCGCGGATGATGGCGTCGCCCAGCTTGCGCTCTTCCAGCGTCGTCATCGCGCCCGCATCGCCCAGCGAGGGCAGGCCACTGCGTCCCACAGGCGCCGCGACATCGCCCTGCGCCCGCGCCTGCGACGCCAACAGCGCCAGGGCCAGCCAGCCGGTGGCGTGACGGCGGTTGAGACAGAGACAGCTACAGGTCAGGCGGTGCATGGGCAGGCAGTCAGGCAGGGAGGCTGCTGCGTATGATGCCCGCACCCGCACGACGTTCCCCGCCGTTACCCATGAACACCCCTCCCAGCCCCCTCACCCACTTCGACGCCCACGGCCAGGCCCACATGGTGGACGTGGGCGCCAAGCCTGCCACCCACCGCGTGGCCGTGGCCAGCGGCCGCATCGAGATGCTGCCGGCCACGCTGGCGCTGATCGAATCCGGCACGGCGAAGAAGGGCGATGTGCTGGGCATCGCGCGCATCGCCGGCATCATGGCGGCCAAGAAGACGAGCGATCTGATTCCGCTGTGCCACCCGCTGGCGCTGAGCCGAGTCGCTATTGATTTCGAAGCTGTCCGCGCCGATGCGGCGGGCGCCGATGCCGTCGTCTGCACCGCGACCGTGGAGACCACCGGCCCCACCGGCGTGGAGATGGAAGCCCTGACGGCCGTACAGATCGCCCTGCTCACCATCTACGACATGTGCAAGGCCGCGGATCGCGGCATGACCATCACCGGCGTGCGGCTGCTGGAAAAGCACGGGGGCAAGTCGGGAAGCTATGTCGCGACAGGCACTTAGCCGTCAAAGCCTCCATCTCCACGCCGGTGGGGCCAGTGGTTCTCACCCGTCACCAGAGCGCCAAAAAAGGATTTTGTCCAACGCTTGTCCAAGTGAGAAGCGCATGGCATCGATCAGGCAGCGTGCCGGCAAGTGGCAGGCACGCATCATTCGAAAGGGCTACCCTGAAGAAACGAAGACCTTCGACACGCGCACCCAAGCGCTGCGATGGGCGCGCGAAGTGGAAAGCGGCATGGACCGCCGGGTCCACCAGAGACACGGTGAGGTCGACGACTGGCTACTGCGGGAGCTGATGGCTCGCTACCTGAGGGAAGTCACTCCCACCAAGCGCGGCAGCAAGGATGAGGCTATTCGCATCCGCGCATTGCAGCGCTCGCGCCTCGCATCCTTCTCTCTGCATGCGTTGACCCCTTCCGATATCGCAGATTTTCGTGACCACCGCCTGACGAAGGTCGGCGCAGGCACCGTCATTCGTGATCTGGCCTTGCTGTCGGCCGTGGTCAACCACGCGAGGCGGGAATGGGGTGCGGCTGGGGCCAATCCCTTTGCTCTGGTGCGACGTCCGAGGGCGCCCGCAGGGCGCACCCGACTGCTCTCGGTGGATGAGCGCAACAGGCTGCTCGATGAGCTCAAACCCGTAGGACGACGCAACCCCCTGATGTACCCGCTGGTGATTCTGGCGTTGGAAACCGCTATGCGACGTGGCGAGCTGCTCGCACTTCGCTGGCGGCAGATCGACCTCGATCGCCAGGTCGCTTTTGTGGAAATCTCCAAGAATGGTGACTCTCGTGCTGTGCCACTGTCACGGCGTGCAGTCGAAGTACTGATGACTCTGGATCGACAGCCAGGCCAAGAACTGGTGTTTCCGATTGGAGCGCACGCACTTCATGCAGCTTTCAAGCGTGCCTGTTTGCGTGCCAAGCTGGAGGACTTCCATTTCCATGACCTTCGACACTGCGCCGCGACACACTTGTCGACGAAACTGAACAACGTGCTGGAGCTTTCAGCAGTCACTGGCCACAGAACACTTCAGATGCTGAAGCGCTACTACCATCCAGACCCTTCTGCATTGGCAGCCAAGCTTGATTGACGGCTTCTTTCATGCATGCTCCTAGTGTCGGAATGAACCGCCCTGGACTTAGAGGAGTCTCCATTCTTTGAGAGGATGGTGCCATGAGAAGGTCAGTGAAGTATTCGCCCGAGGTACGCGAGCGCACCGCGTCCGGTCATTTATGGGACTCACTCTAGGCATGACTTCGACGACATCGGCTTCGTAAGCAAGTTCAGCGCCTTGCTGTCCGCTATCTCGGCGATAGCGGCTTGCAGTCAAAGACTGTACTTCAGATGCCAGCTTGCGACTTGATATGGTCGTCGTACACACAATACCGAGGTCTGTATTCAGCCTGAACGACATCTACAGAGTCTCTAGCCGCTCCACGAAAACCTGCGTCGGCAACTCATGCCCCTGAATGTCGAGTCTGAACTCCGCCAAAGTTTCGCCAAGGGTCGGCACGGGGGCGCGCATGTCGAAAGACGCCAACATGGTATGCCGATGATGGTTCGCCATGGACCAATACGACCAGCCTTGATCGAGCCATACCACGAGCTGCCCACCGCCCTGCAGATGTACGCTTAGTCGGCGTCCATGGATCAGATTTCGCCGATCTGTTGACTTGACCGAAGCCTCAATTCCACAGTATTTAAACGCCGCTTCAAGCGCCTGATCCCTCTGTTTGGTCAGACCCCAATCCGACCACCACGCACCTCTATTGCGCTGAGTTTTGCCCTCGTCTATCAGCATGGTGGCCACTTTGACTCGAACATCGGGCCATTCTCCTGTAGCTTGGAAATATGACTTAATTGCCGAAACTGCTTCGACCAGTAGAGCGCAGGCAATTGGTGTCGCCAGATAGCGATCTTCGTACTCGATCGCGGTCGGAACGGCGCCGCTTGGAAACAGCGTCGATATGTCCCCTCGACCAATGTACTTCCAGAAGCGCTCGCCGAAGCCAAGCCCTTTCCCATTCAGCTCGCTGCTGATTTCGAACGACTGGACGCCCGCGGCATCTGTGGCTGGCAGTGTGATGTCCTCACCCGAAAGGTGTGGGCCAACTGTGGGCGCTGAGACGACGATGCCGTCTACCAACTGTCCCCAGTGGCGATCACTACTAGCACACTGCCGCTCGGTAGTAGCCCAAGTCGAATAGGTACGGTCGGAGCGCTCTATTGTTGCGATGCAGTAGCCATCCTTGGACAACGCCGGCGCAGTACCGGCAATCACTCTCACGGAACCTAGCGTCTCAAGGCTTCGAAGAACAGCTGCGTTCTCACGCGACAATTGCGTTAGATCACCTTTGGAGGCAACCAGGAACAGTTCTGTGTCATCCCTGACGGATAGTCTGTGCATCAATCGCCTCAAGGGCGACGCCGGCAAATCCCAATCGGCTGGACTTCCGTTCAAGTAAACAACCAGACGCTGAGCATCCCCACGATTCAACTCTCGCGAAATCGCTTCATCGATCGGCTGGAACTCCGGCTTGGAAGCTGCGCCAAACAGTTGGCACCTGTCATCCAACGCCAGCGACGCGAGCCAATCATCGGACAAGAAGTTCAGTGCGGCTTGCCGGTCCAGTTCGTCAGCACGATACCTCGTATCAAAGGTCAGGAGACACATCTGACAAGCGCCTTCGCAGCCTGCTTCGCACTGAAGCTTGCTCCTAGCTATGCGCATGAGCCTGGGGAGTTCAGAAGCAACAAGGCTTGAGTAACCTGCCGAACGAACATCAAAGACTTGAATGACGCGCGCCTTGCGATAGAAGTCGTCACGCAGCATCTTGGTGTCGCATCCCAGTTCAGTTTCCTCAACCCCAAGACTCTCAGCCACTGCTCTTCGCAAGGCTACCGCCAAGGTGTAGGCAACCGCCGAGTCCACCAAAGGCTGACCCTCTACATCGTTGAGCACAATCTCCAGAACGTCAGTCTTGTACTCACGACCAAACCGTATGCCGGCCTTGATCTTGAAAGGGTTGTCACTGCCGCCACACATCCAACTGCCTGCAGTCTTGCCCCCTCTCAAACGAGCATGCGGACGTTGGAAGACCTTGGGTATCCCATCGGGGTCTTCTTCGTTCCCCATGGGCGATGCGCGTCCACACTCTAAGCACAGGGCGTAACCTGATCGGTGTTTGCCGGATGAGTGATGAAACACCGAACCCTGCGGCGTGGCGCGAAAGCGCCCTAGTTCAGGTTTGGGCAGTGGAACCCAGCTTCCGGTTGCAGTGATCCATGGCATCTCGACAGGAACGTACTCTTGCAATGTGATGTCGTTATGGGTCTCCGCGAAAATGTCCACGCTAAAGCCCGCTGGCTCTAGGTACTGGAGGTTGTACTGGACGCCATCTTCCAGCTCATGCGCGCACTCCGGACAAGTCTCGAGCTTTTTTGCCAGCACGAAGGTGCCGCTAGCTCCGCACCGACCACATCGCCAAGCTTGTCGCAGGTTCTGCAACTCGCGTGCCTGATCCAGTGTTGCTGGCGCATGCCAGTTCAGCGTGATGCCTGCTGACTGATACACAAGGCCATCGATGACGACGCTTGCTCCTGGCGCGTACTCCCGCAGCGCCGTCACCGTGTCTCGACTGGGTAGCTCCCGCCGCTGGAACCTATTGTCCTCCCGGCCAGTCTCAGAATGTTCCCGCTGCCGCTGGATCTCGCGCGAATCTTTGTTGAGGGTCTCGAAAGTAGTGATATCTGTTGGGAAGCCGTAACCGGGCAACACACCACTCGTGGCCAGCTCACGGAGAAGGTATTCGCCCTTAAGGCGCTTGAACTGAACCTCAAGGGCACGCATGGGCACCTTGTCTTCAGCGTCCCTGGCGCGGAGCTCGGACATCTGCGCTTCGATAGCGTTCGTCTCTTCAATCCACCTCATCGCATGCCGCGCCACAGTAAGTCCAGCCTCTGCGACCAAAGCGGTTACGCTGCGACCTTCAAAGACCGTTCGTGCCGTCAGGGACCGCACGCCAGTGCACAACTCGGAGTGCTTCGAGTGATCGAAGCACTCGCACCATGCGACGAAGCGCTCCTGGCGACTCTCGCCGCGAGGCAACATCCACCACTCCAAAGTCAGCTTGTTGAGTTTTCCCTCCCTGCTTTGCATGCGCAAGAAGTTTGCGAGCAGCATTGAGTTGATGTGGCGCTGCACGATCAAGGGGCTGGACAAGGAAATGCCGGGTGTTCTCAATCGCGTGGTGAAGGGCCACGCGGTGTTATGAAACACGTGCTGGTCGTGCGGGTTGTTTTTGCAGACGGTCAGTGCGATAGAGCGCGTTTCCGCCCTGCGGCCCGCTCGTCCAGCGCGCTGCAGATAGTTCGCCGGATGGGGAGGAACGTTATTCATCGCGACTATGTTGATGCCGCCGATATCCACGCCCATTTCCATGGTGGTCGAACAGCTCATCAAGTTAATCAGACCCTTCTTGAACAAAGCTTCATACTGTTCAAGGCGACTTCCGCTTTGCTGGGCAGAGTGCTCCACGGCCCGGAAGAACCCAGCACCTTCGATGATGCGCTCGTTCAGATCGGACCATGTTCCTTCGATCCGCGCCTCTTGCAACGCGGGGTGTTTTGCCAGCCATTCACGCGCGGCTTCAACGCGCTCATCGTCGCTCGCGAAATCTCGCACGATCACGTCGCAAACGGGGACTGTTATTGGGCGGCACTCCGTCAAGCCCTCGGTAGCAATATTCTGGGGCAGATAAGGAGTGACGCCGCGCAACGTGACATCCAGAACCCTGCGTGTGACGGGACAAAACCACGCTTTAGTGATGTTCTGATAGGCAACATCAGACAAATCAAGATACCTACCCTGGTCGCCCCCGATCTGAAGCAAACCGGATGTCAAGGTCAAGTCCTCCCAGGCAGCCAGCAGCAGGGCATTGATACGATCACCTCCCGTAACTGACTGAGGATCAAGCTTCAATACATGGGCAAGAATTCTGACTAGGCGACTATTTCTCTTGCCCTTGGAAACTTTTGGCCATTTGATCAGCTTGTGCGTTTGCTTTTCAACGGAGGTCGGCGCCAGGATCTGCCTCGGGAACACTCGTTCTGCCCCCCAACGTTGCCAGCTGGATGGAAGCTGTATTGCCCAATGCTGTCGAACGAAAAAGTCCAACGCAATTTTGAGAAAGGAGCGCCACTCGTCCAGGCTGAAGCCGGCTTGCTCGACAGCCACTCGCCTCGTCGTCACCTGGCCCAGCTTTGGGTACTGCACTGAAACTAAGCCAAGCGTTTCCAAACTGTTCTGACGTTTCGGGCGTCGACCGAACTCACGGCACAAGAGAATTCTCGCCAGTAGCTCAGAGCCCTTGCTACTCTTGAACGCCTGATCCGCATCCGCGTAGGCAGTGCGAATCCAGTGACTGATGTCAGCAGACTGCGACGACAGCCAAGCCACCATCTCTTCGTGCCCAACGGGCTTGCCTGCAGAGAGCTGAGCTAATTTTGATTCCTTTTCCTCGATCTGCGTCAGCAGCAAGGTCCGCAGCTGACCGTCTTCCTGAGGAACGAGTCGCCGGACCTGCTCAATCTCCGCTCTGAGGTTTTGCCTCTCACCGAGGGACGATGCCGTGTCTGACACAAGCTTTCGATATACCGCACCACGCAGTGCATTTCGCTCAGCGTCTTGCTGCAGCTTTGCTGCGATACGAGCCGTGCCCTGCCGGCTGTCTGTAAAGGTGATCATCCGCCTGCCTCTACGAGGCATGTCCAGCGGCGTGTCCCCATCCGGGCAATACTCCAGCAGTGTTGGAATCACGGTGCCTAGATAGAAGGGTGCACCGAGTCTTGGTTTGCGAAACTGACGGGCTGGCATGTCATGGCCGCTACACTCCGGGCATCTCAGAACCAAGCTCTGATCTTCGTCGGCCGAGACATCCTGGATGCAGACGGCAATGGCTTCTTCAGATGCTTCTGAAACGACCTCCATCGAGTCACGCTTGAGCAGCACGGAAGGCCTGGGCGTCAGACCGTTGCAGATCAGCACGTGTGTTCGATTCGAGGGTCCGTCCAAGATCCCTGTTTCCGAGCCCTCCTCCACCTCGTCGCTCGGCTCATCTGGATCTCGATCCAACATGAACTCGTCCGAATCTTCTTCAATCGGTACTGCCAGCCGCTGGCTCAAACCCGTCTGCACCAGATCGGCACTGAGAAACGTCTGATTGCAGTCATTGCACGAAACCAGCGGAAAGACTGGCACACCGCATGCGCAGTGTCTTCGTTCTTCCGTGTATACGGCGCCATAAGCCCAGTCGGGGTGGTCCAGTTCGGTGCTTCGCTTGGCATCGCACTGTGGATCTGGACACGCCCACATTCCATTCAATGTGTTGTGAAACACATGCATTCGGAGCGGAAGGAATGGCTGGGCGGTTCGTCCTTCGCCCGCTACTGCACTCGTGAGGAGATCAAGCCACTTGAGTGGATCACGATAGTGCGCATCCGCTCCAGCGGACCCGAGCGCCGTCGCGACTTCCGACAGCAGCTGGAAATCACGGCCACCTTGTGTCGGTACAAACAACGACCTCAGGCGCCTGCCTATTGGATGAGCGGAGAGCCGCTTGTACAGGTCGTCGGAGCCCTGACTGGAATCCCGCAACGCATCGATTGTTTGGGCTACCCCTGTGTCCCCTGTGGTCTCAATTATTGGAATTTCCCTTTCACCATAAACCACGGTCACCCGGTCTGAGCCGACTCCCGCCAAGCTTGCGAGGAACTCCTGCAGTTGCCGGCGGGCCGGTTCGTCGCTGGCCCCGATAGTGGCAGACGTAGCGACAAAGTGCACCTGGTCCGCAGATGTGCCAAAGGCGTGGAGTACGCGTCGGAGCAGTAAGGCCAGTTCGGCAGCCTGCGATCCAATGTAGTTATGAGCCTCGTCCAGAACGATCCAGCCCAACTTGCCCTTGGACTTCTCCAGAATCGGTGCATCCTGCGCTCGGACCAGCATGTACTCCAACATCGTTGGGTTCGTGACCAGGATCTCCGGTGGGCTGTCCCTCAAGGTCGCTCGGTCATGCACTTCATTCGGAGCGTCGCGATACCGATCAGCCTTCGCTTCCTCTGGCGTCATGCCGTTGTATAGGCAGAAGCGAAGATCGCCTCCAAAAGGTCCCGTCCATGCCCGCAGGCGCTCACGTTGCGACTGAATCAAGGCGTTGAGTGGATACAAGAAGATCGCCTGGACGCCAGCTCCCTTAGCTCCATCTGCTTTTCTCTGGGCAATGCTGCTCAGCACCGGAACCATGAAGCACTCGGTCTTGCCCGAGCCGGTGCCGCTGGTGACCATCACTGATTGGCATCCAGGCCCAAGGAGAGCGCACCAGGCCGCCAGTTGATGCGAGTAGGGCTTTGCATCTGCCGGGAACCGATAGTCCTTAGCTGACTCTCCCCAAGGCTTGTCCATGGCCTTCACGACATCGGGGTGCAACAGCTTGCCGGACAGCTGAGACATCGTTTCATCCGTCGTCTTCCAACCGAACGTCGCCTCGAATACAGGGTCAGCCAGAAAGCAGCCGGGCGCGCCATATCCCCGAGAAAACAATGACAACAGATGCCGACGCAAGGGCTCATTCGAGAAGCCGAGGATGCCCACGGTGGCTCGTGAGGCACGCGTGCTTAGCTCAGGAAGAAGTGACGAGAAGAACTCGGATTTCATGAGGTAGTGCGCAACTTGAAGTGGGCCGAGAAGAAACAGCCCTTGAGGTTGACCTAGACAGCGCGGCGAAGTCCTGTCTGAACCGCCCCGGTTTTCGTGGAGTCTCCTTGGCTTGAGTCAGACCGGTATGGTCTGCTGCTCAAGATCACGATAGTAGTTGGCCTCGAACTCCGCCGGTGGCAGGTAGTCGAGTGCGGCCATCAGCCGATGGTGGTTGAACCAGGCCACCCATTCAAGCGTGGCCATCTCCACCGCCTCTGTCGTCTTCCAGGGTCCTTTGCGGTGGATGACCTCGGCCTTGTACAAGCCGTTGATGGTCTCGGCCAGCGCGTTGTCGTAGCTGTCGCCCCTGCTGCCCACCGAGGGTTCGATCCCCGCTTCGGCCAAGCGCTCGCTGTAGCGAATGCTGACGTACTGCGCACCCCTGTCGGAGTGATGAATGAGTTGCCCCCCGCGCTCGCCTTGGCGGGCGTACAAGGCCTGCTCCAGCGCATCGAGCACGAAGTCGGTGGTCATCGAACTGCTGACACGCCAGCCCACGATGCGCCGGGCGAACACGTCAATGACGAAGGCCACGTACAGCCAACCCTGCCAGGTCGAGACGTACGTGAAGTCGGAAACCCACAGTTGGTTGGGCCGCTCGGCCTGGAACTGGCGGTTGACCCGATCCAGTGGGCACGGCGCCTTCGGATCACTGATCGTCGTACGCAACGCCTTGCCGCGCATGACCCCGCGCAGGCCCAGGCGTCCCATCAGGCGTTCGACGGTGCAGCGCGCCACCGTGATGCCCTCGCGCAGCATCTGGCGCCAGACCTTGCGCGCCCCATAAACGCCGTGATTGGCCTGCCAGATGCGTTGGATGTGGGGCATCAGGTGATCATCGCGCCTGGCGCGCTGACTTCGTCTACTTGGCTCTCGCTGACGCTGAACATGCCGCCAGTAACCTGAAGGGGCAATCTGCAGCACCCGGCAGATCGACTCGACCCCATGGGCATGGCGGTGCTCATCGACGAGTGCGTACATCACTTCAGTCGGCGGTCGAGTTCCGCCTGGGCGAAAAAAGCACTGGCCAGCTTCAGGATCTCGTTGGCCTTGCGCAGTTCCCGATTCTCTCGCTCCAGGTCCTTGATGCGCTGTGCTTCGGCCGTGGTGACTCCTTCGCGCTGGCCTGTGTCGCGTTCATGCCGGCGTACCCAACTGCGCAGCGTCTCAGCGGTGCAGCCGATCTTCACTGCTATCGATTCAATGGCAGCCCACTGCGAGGCGTATTCCGATTGATGCTCCATCACCATCCGCACAGCACGCTCGCGTACCTCGGGCGAATACTTCACTGACTTTCTCATGACTCCATCCTCTCAGAGAATGGAGACTCCTCTAAACCCGGGGCGGTTCAGTCTGCTGATGGGAAGCCTTCATTGCCAGGATTGCTCCAGTTCGAAGGCCCAGTTCGAACCAGGTCGGATCAAACGCTTTTATCTGACGAAGCGCGGCAAGATGGTCGCGTGACTGAAGCCATCTATTTGCATCGCACGCCTGAACTAGAAAGCCGGTAAGCAGCGGAGCATTTGCCACATCCAGTTTCGGGTTGTTTGTGGGACCACCGGAAGAATCCTGGGGAGCCCACAGGAGTTGACGGCCCAGTGCTTTGATGAGCTGCAATGGTGCTCCCTCGCATCGCTCCGAGATTTCCTTGAGCAATCCCTCGCAAAGCTTGAACGACGGCCAACTAGCTGCATCGGCGTGATTGCGCAGCAGCACCCGTTGCACATGGCTGTCCTCACCTTGCCAAAGCTGTTGCAGCATGGCGTCGGGTGCACGCTGGAACTCAGAGATCAACCGTTCGAAACGCTCGCTTCGGGCCCCAGTCTTCTCGAACAAGATTCGGTCGATCTGGATGGCCATCGACTCGTCCATGAGGCCCATCTTTTGGAATGCATCAGTCACGATCGGGTCTATCAAAGCCTGCGTGACGCCGGGGCCCAATTGCGTCAGCAATGAGGCCGAGAAGGCCCCGTAGGCTCTTAGCAAACTCGACCTCGACGTGAACTCCCACATCACGCCAAGTTCGTCCCTCATGTGTGCCATCAACTCGTACGTGTCAGCGGGAAACTTCAATAGTGCTGCCAGACAAGCATCTTGACTTCGCCCGATCACCCTCCAGTAGTCCAGCGTGTTCAGCGGGAGGTGCTTGAGATGCGCGTAGTGATGAGATATGAGCCTCCACGACGGGTGATCGAACTGATCGGTCATGGCAGCGACCACCTTCACGAGCTCTCGATCACGAACATCTGTTATCGGTGAACTCATGGCCCTGGCCAATGGGCACGCTTTGTCGCCAAGAGTCAGGAGAGTTCCCAAGCAGTCAAAAGCGGACGAGGCCCAAAGGGTTGGCCTCGCCATGAGGGTCGACGCTTCGCCAGAGTAGACGAGCCAAGGGCTGTGACTCGCCGGAAGCTCCGCCACGCTCCAACTTCTTCCAGCCTGCTCGTCCGCCGGCAGCTCAGGCAACTGACGTGGCTCCTGATCCCGGTCGAGGAGTGGGATGGCGCGAAAGTCAACTGATCGCAGTTGGTCCGGCGACGTCGCCGCCAGCTGCAGGGAAGATAAGGTGAACTTCTGATGCTCGCGTTCTAGCTCCACGTCGTAGCGATTCACACGCAAGGTTCTGATCGTTACTGACCCAGCTAGAAGGTTCACCTCCAAACATGCATCCAGATGGTCGCTTTGGCTGAAGAGCCCGTTCAAGGTTGATTCAATCTCGAACAACCTGAGATCTCCGACGCCATGAACGTCCAGCGGCACCTCAATCTCTGCGCGACGTAACCGGCTGCCTTGGCTCTCACCTTGCAAGTGCAGTTCAAGTCGATATCTTCTGGGCGTGCTTGGATTCTGGTCAAAGACCTGAACATGCACGTCGTGCGCTCGCTTGAGCGTCAGTGATGCGCCGTTTGGCAGGACACCGCCATTCGATCTCGTGAATCGTCCTCCGGAGGCTGGAAACGGCAAATCTACGCGCAAGACAGGAAGCGCCGGCGACCATTCGACGGTCAAACTGACGTTCGCTGGCGGATGCTCCTTCGCGTCTAGGTGCAAGCTGCAGGAGTCCCCTATCTCAGTGCGTGTAGGAGTCAGCTCGGCACTAGCATGCAAGGCCATCACGTTCCAACCACGGAACTCGATTGTTCCCTCACACTCGCTTCCCCCAGACTTGAATGCGATGCGCGCATCTGGCGCCACGAGTACCATTCGAAACTTGCGTCGGCGCTGACCATCGACCAACCACCAAGCATCAACCGGACCACGATGCGCCTTGACGTTCGGTAGCCGCTCTCCCTTTCGAACGGCCCGCGTCCACTCAAGTTCTCTGTCAGGGATCGGAAAAGGTTCACCTTCTTCGTTCAGGCGGTATAGCTTTGGAACGCCCTGGTACACCGGAAACGGCGACGAATGAAACCATAGGCGACTTCCCTTCCACAACAGTCGCTCATCCGCTTCGCTCTGCGCATCTGTTTGTACGAAATAAAGTTCATCGTCAGCGCTGATCGCTACTGGTCCTTGCACCTTGTACATCCATCTAGGCTCAGACAGATCCTCCACTAGCCCGACCAAATCCACCGATCCACCGCCCTCGGGGAGCAGGCTGAAGTGATCTGGAACCAAAACATACGCGGCACTGCTGGCGACCTTGCTGGAGCCAACGCCTACCAGCGTCAACGTCTCCTCCACCATTGAGAACGTCCACGGCTGCCCATCCTCCAAAGCCTCGCCCCCAGGAACGGATACAGGCGGCGCAAGATCCGCACCAACACTGCGCAAAGTGAGCAACACCTCCTGGCATGCTTCGGCGCCGATAAATCGTTTAGATCGCCCGGTAAGCAAAACAGTGCTCGACTGCGCGCCCAGTAGCTGTCGACCCTGCCCCAAGGGCAACCGATGATCACCGGCCATTTCGAGAACGAATGAAGGGGGAACTTCGGACGAGGACATTTGCATGGCTGAAGCAAATGCATCGACTGAGATCGTGCTGACCACACTCACCGACATTGACAGTGCATAGTTACCTGAATCTGCTAACTGAACGAGGGTGCGCACCACGGAGACGGGATACGCAGTGCTTGTCTTCGTCTGACGCGACACCTCCCGCACCAGACCAGCCAACAAGGACTCGACGGATTGGTCATCCACGGCGATCGGAAAGCGCTCCCGCCACTTGGGCTCCCTTTGGTCAAGTACCGCGACGGGATTGCCCACACCGGAAAGCTTGTGCTCGCCGCGCAGCGACATAACGGTCAAGACCATCTCGGACAACAGCCGGTAAATTTCGGGGGCGCGCAGATGCTGCACCAAGTCGTCACGCTGACTTTCGAAGTAAGCGAGCAACTGCGGCTCGCCCCAAGTCAACACTTGGGCCCTACGCGTCGCGCTCAGCAGGAGACGAGAAATCACTCCGTCTCCGCGCGCAATGAGTTTCAGCGGCAATCCACCGTGGGCGACAATGGCTCCGAGATACTTCTTCCCATCCTCACTGGGGCGGTGTCTCCAGGCACTTAAACCGCGCTCAACAATGACAGAGCGGTCCAACGGATCCACTCGGTACGGCCCCAGCGTTAGCGATTCGAAGATGCTCGTCCAACGCCATGCGCCTCCAGCGTACTCGCGCCGCCACCACTCGGAGGCATATAAAACGAACAGGGCCGCTTCGGCGTCGGACTGAACTCGCCAAGGCGAGCCAGCCATGTTCTTAAGCCGGTCAGAAAGAAGGTCCTTTAGCTCTTGGTACTCCGAATGAGAGACACGGTAACGGAAAAGCATTTGGCCGTTTGCTTTGTCCATGCCTCGTGACTTCAAGAATGCATGGAGCCATTCATCGACTGCCGGCAATTCTTCCCCCTCTATCGCTCAGGAACCAACGAATTCACTGACCATAACAGAATGCAAGCAAATGCTCAGTGAGCCTCGCGAGCTGAATTCAGCCAGAGCTCGTCGGTACGCTTCGCTGGCATATTGCGAGCCCATGCCGCGTGGCAGATCAACTCGAGGTTCGGGCGGCGCGGCTGCACACTGCCGCGTTGAGCGCAGCCAGCACCAGAGTTGTGTGTCGACCTGGCGGGAGATCCCATGACCCACTCCTTTGCGGCTGCAAGCATCCAGCAGCACCGCCAAATAGCTTCCTCGAGCTGACATGGACCGCGCTGCCAGCGTAAAAGTCTCGATTCGCCCCGTGGTCCAGTCGGTAGGGTCCGCGCTATTCCCCCGACCTGTCGATTCAACAACGCGCTTCAGCGGGATTGCTGGCGCAGATTGTGCTTAGGCAAAAGACCGAACTCAGCCTTGCGCGGACGCTTGCGGAGCCTCTGCAAGAGCTCCGTGTTCCACCGTAACCGCGCCGTTCTGGAATGCCAAAACGTCTCAGTAAGCTACAAATCCATGGTGTCTTAGCGCTTGTCGAATCAACTGCACGATCTTCCTCTGGCGCTCTTTAGGCATGCGTGCCTCGATCGTGGCAACGCTGATGCCCGCTACCACATCGCCGGCGCTGTTAAAGACTGGCAGGCCTACGGCGAGGACCCCCCGCGTGGCGTGGTTTCCTACCACCGACCAACCACGTTCTCGCGTGGCGTCTACCAACGCACGCAAGCGCGCCTGGGTCATGCCTCCGTACAGCATCAAGCTCGGCGCATTGACCTCAATCACGGCTTCCATCTCGCGATCTTCGAGAGCTGACAGCAGCGCCAAGCCAGCCGCGCCTACGCCCAATGGCTGTCGAGTTCCCACCTGGATAACGAGCACCTGCACCGGGTAGCTGCCCACGTGCCTTGCGATGCAATGCGACAGCCCCCCCTCGCGCACCACTGCAAAAGCCGCGTCACCACACCCCGCGCTCACGCTAGCCAACACAGGTGACAGCGTTTCGGCCAGGTCTTCGCGCTGCTTGGACGAGCGCCCCAGAGCCCCCCAACGCTCGCCTGGACCGTAATGAAAACGAGATACCACGCTGACATACCTTGCCGCCTGCAACGCGTGCAATAGCCGATACACAGTGCCCCGCTCCAAGCCGGTTTGGCGACACAACGCGATGACGCGCAGCCCTTCTGGGGGACCAGCAAGGATTGCATCCATCACCTTCAGCCCACGGCTCAAGGTTTGAGCCTCCTCGGGGGGTGAGGGTTTCCCCGAGGTATTTTTGTCCGCATGTCGGACGTTCTTGGTCATTCGTTTATCGGTTCCATTGAAACAATGCCCATCAACCCGTGGAGATTTATCACGTGGTGAGCACAGACGCAGACCACGAATTTACTGTCAAGGAGACGAAAAAATGAAGCCCCACATCAAGCGCAGAACGATTTGTTTGAGCCTGCTGGCCGCCGTGAACGCGACGTTCTCAGCACCAGCTTTTGCCGACAAGCTGAACTGGCCAACCAAGCCGATCAAGCTCGTCGTCGGCTACGCAGCTGGGGGTGCCACTGACGTGCTGGCGCGCCTAGTGGTCACCCGCATGGCGACCGAGTTGGGGCAGCCGATGGTCGTGGATAACCGCACCGGCGCCAACAGCAACGTCGGCGCCGAAATCGTGGCGCGCTCGGCTGCCGATGGTCACACGCTGTATGTTTTTACGATTGCCAACACGATCAATGCCTCGTTGTACAACAAGCTAGGCTACGACCCAGTCAAGGATTTCGAGCCGATCGGCCTGATCGCCAAGATTCCGAACCTGCTGGTGGTCAATCCTGCATTGCCTGTGCAATCGGTGCAGGAGTACATCAAATACGCCAAGGATGCGAAAGACGGCATCACGTTTGCGTCCTCTGGCAGCGGCTCGTCCATCCATCTCTCGGGTGAAATGTTCAAGATGAAAACCGGATTGAACATGCTGCACGTTCCGTACCGTGGCAGCGCCCCCGCTGTGTCTGATCTGCTGGGTGGTCAAGTGCAGTCGATGTTCGACAACTCTCCTTCAGCCATGCCACATGTGAAGGCTGGCAAGTTGCGTGCATTGGCAATAACCAGCAAGGAACGGTCTCCCTTGCTGCCCGACGTGCCCACAATAGCCGAGTCGGGTTTCCCAGGATTTGAGGTGCAATCGTGGTTTGGCATGGCAGCCCCTTCCGGCACTCCTGAGCCCGTGATCAAACGTTTGAATACAGCGCTCAACACTGCTCTGAACGACCCGGCCTTTAAACGGCGACTAGAGGAACTCGTGGCCACGACCTCACCTGGAACGCCAGATGACATGCGTAAGTTTGTCGCCAGTGAGCTGAAGAACTGGGGCGAAGTGGTTAAGGCATCCGGCGCTAAAGCATACTGACTGCTCTGTAACCATGCATCCCATTGACTTCTTCTGGCGCGCTGCGCAGCGCTGGCCCGACCGAACAGCCATCGATGCGCCAACCGAACGCATCACATACAGCGCGCTAGCGCAGCGGGTGCGCGCGGTGGCTGCTGGACTGATCCACCTTGATCCCACTCCGCAGTCGCGAGTGGGCATCTGCGCGACAAATACCGCAGAGCACATCGTCGCCCTGCTGGCTGTGCTTGCCTGCGGCAAGATATGGGTTCCCTTGAACCCCAAGAGCACGCCGTCCGAGATCCGCCGCATAACCGACTCTATCGATGCGAGCATTCTGATCATTGAGTCAGGCTATGAGGCACTTGTGACCGACGAAAGTGCCTACCGCATCCTCATCGGCGCGGCCAACGGTGGGCAAAGGACTCTGGACGTTCTGGCGCGAGCTCACGCCGACGCAATCCTGCCAGTGCTGGATTTGGATGGAGACGCAACGCAAGCCATCAAGTTCACGGGCGGAACCACCGGTGCTCCTAAAGGCGTGATGCAGCCTTATCGGGCCTGGATGACCAACATCGTCAACCAAATCCATGCTTGGTCATTCGACGAGAACGATCGCTATGTGATGGCTGCTCCCATCACTCACGGGACCTCCACCTATGTACTGCCAGTTCTGGCTCAGGGTGGATGCCACGTCATCATGAATGGCACAGGTGCAACTGCTGTACGTGACGCGTTCAAGCTCCGAGGCGGCACCGTGTGCTTCATGCCGCCCACTTTGGTGTACATGCTGATGGGGCTCGAAGATGTTACCCGCGCCGACTTTCCGCAGCTTAAGCGTTTGATCTACGGGGGAGCTCCCATGCCACCCGAGAAGATACGCGAAGTGCGAGCGTTCTTCGGTCCCGTGCTGGGCACGACATATGGACAGACGGAGGCGCCACAGATCCTGACCGTGATGCGCCCTGAGGATTTCGACGACGAAGCTAACTGGGCCGCCGTAGGACGCTGCACTTGGTACAGCGACGTGGCCATCATGTCCCCGGACGGCAGGTTGTTACCCCCAGGTGAGGTGGGCGAAGTCGTCGCTCGTGGGCCGCTAGTGATGACGGGTTACTGGAAGTTGCCCGAGAAGACTGCCGAAACCTTGGTGGACGGCTGGCTCCATACGGGTGACCGGGGGCTGCTCGATGCGAGAGGCTATCTGTACTTAAAGGATCGCCTCAAGGACATGGTCATCACCGGCGGTTTCAATGTATACCCCATCGAGGTGGAAGACGCGCTTTCTCAGCACCCCGCCGTGCATGAGTCGACCGTATTTGGTGTTCCCGATGACAAGTGGGGAGAGAGCGTCAACGCCGCCGTGCAACTACGTCCCGGGCACCACGCCAGCGAGATCGAACTGGCCGCCTTTGTGCGCGAGCGCCTGGGCCCTGTGCAAACACCGAAGCGCATCCACTTTGTCAACGATCTTCCTCGCTCACCTGTGGGCAAAGTATTGAAGAACGCCGTGCGCGATATGGCTCTGAGCGGGCAACTATGAACTCTTTCTTCGTATGAGCACCATCAAAAAGACTCCTACTACCAGCTTGTGCACCCACACCCTTAGCAGCCTCACCTATCGCAACGCCAACTTGGTTGACGACTTGATGGGCAAGGCTACTTTCACCGAGGTGATGCTGATGCAGGTTCTGGGACGCAAACCGCGCCCGGTTGACCTGCGGATCACCGATGTGGTGCTCATCGTGCTGATGGAGCACGGTCTCACGCCCAGCGCCATTGCCACGCGACTGATTTATATGAGCGCCCCCGAGAACCTGCAAGGCGCAGTCTCAGCCGGGTTGCTGGCCGTGGGAAGCTCCTTTGTTGGCACTATGGAGAACTGCTCGGGATTGCTCGATCGCATCATCGCAGCCCCCGATTCGCAAGCTGAAGCCATGGAAATTGCACTCCACTACAAGGCACTCAAGCTACCCGTGCCCGGCTTTGGCCACCACCTGCACAAACCGGTTGATCCGCGCGCTTACAAGCTGCTGGAGATTGGTCGTGATGAGCCCGACCTGAAGGGCGACCGCATTCGTGCTTTGGAGGCGCTCTCGAAAGCCGTAGACGAGGTGGCCGGGCGCCCAATCACCATCAACGCCACCGGTGCTGTCGCCGCGCTGCTAGGCGAAATCGAAGTGCCCACAGCAATCATGCGCGGCTTTGCGGTCGTCTCGCGTGCAGCAGGGCTGGTGGCGCACATTGTCGAAGAACAGCACGATCCATCTGGACGATTCATCTGGGACACGGTGGAAAAAGCGATCCCCTTCGTTAGCCCCAGCGAAGCCGACAAGCCCTGAAATGGTTACCCGCATTCTGGTGACTGGAGGCAGTCGCGGAATCGGTCGCGCAGTGGTAGATCGTCTGAGCGAGGATGGTCATCAGGTTGTCAATTTCGACCTGCAGCCGCCTGAGCAAATGGCCTGTGACGAACAGTACCTGTGCGTCGATGTCAGCGACGAGGCTGCACTACGCCACGCGCTCGACGACGCACTGAAGAGCGGACCAATCACCCGTCTGGTCAACAACGCCGGCATTGTGCGGCCTCAGTCTCTCAACAGAGTCAGCACCGACGATCTGCGCGCCGTGATGGACGTGAACCTTGCCGCATCGGTGGTGTGCGCGCAGGCACTTCTCCCGGGGATGATGGCGGCAGGCGATGGACGAATCGTCAATATTTCCAGCCGCGCTGCGCTGGGCAAGACAGAACGCATCGCCTACGCGTCGAGCAAGGCGGCCCTGCATGGCTTTACCAAGGCATTGGCGCTTGAAGTGGGCGCCCATGGCATCACTGTGAATGCTGTAGGTCCGGGCCCAATCGCCACCGAGCTTTTCACCAAAGTCAACCCGCCAAGGTCGCCTGCGACAGAGCGGATTATGCAGGCGATCCCGCTGCGTCGGATGGGCTTGCCTTCAGAAGTCGCTCACATGGTGGCCTCCTTGTTAGATACACGTGCAGGCTTCGTCACGGGCCAGGTGATCTATGTTTGCGGAGGCATGACCGTGGGATTGGCATCATGAGTGACCTAGTGAGGTCTACACCACGTGGGCCGTGGGATCTCGCCGGAAAGACGGTGGCGGTGGCCGGTGGGGGATCGGTCGCTCCCGGTTGGAGCATTGGGCGTGCCGCCTGCGTGACCTATGCTCGCTTGGGTGCCACCGTGCTTGTGCTCGATCGCGACCTGTCCTCCGCGCAGGAAACAGCTCGATTCATCACCGAGGAGGGCGGCGAAGCGTATGCCTATGAGGCCGACATGGCGCGAGAGCAAGACATCGTGGACACTTTTCGTTCCTTGGCTATGCGCCATGCACCACTCGACGTGCTTCATCACAACGTCGGCATCGGCAAGACCGGCGGACCCATGGAAACCAGTGCTGAAGACTTGGATCGCATCCACTCCGTCAACGTCAAAAGCTTGATGTTGAGCTGCCAAGCCGTGCTTCCCAGCATGGTGGAGCGCCGCACTGGAGTCATTATCTCGATTGCATCAGTCGCGGGGCTTCGTTACCTTGGTTATCCTCATCTCGCGTATTGCACAACCAAGGCGGCCGTCATCCAGATGACGCGCATGATTGCGCAGCAGTACGCCCCTTACGGCATTCGCGCCAATACGGTGATACCAGGGCTGATCGACACCCCACGGGTGACGGCCAACGTGGCGCACATGTTTGCAGATAATCTGGACGAGGCTAAGGCTGAACGTGCTCGGCAGGTTCCGATGCAACGCATGGGCACTGCCTGGGAGGTAGCCAACGCTTGCGCGTTTCTGGCCTCGGACTCGGCCAGTTACATCACAGGTACGGAGCTGCTGGTTGACGGCGGCTTGGTAGGCAAGTTCGTTTGATCCAACCGACGAGAATGCCCATGCGCCAAGAATCAGGAGGTTAACCTGGAAGGTGGACTATATTGGGCTATCTTGGTTCTGACGCCCTTTTTTCTGGCGCCACAGGAATTATTGGCATAGATTGGCTTTGCAACTGCTGCAGTCCGTTGCTTCCTTGGTGTGAACTCACGCTGATCAGCATCAAGCGGTCGCTGACCTAAATTTCGCTAGACGAAGCCAGTAGCCGCCCGTTAGGCCAACTCGCCGGCATCATCAGCGTCGTCCACCTCTTCAGAGTCGGACGGCAGTACGATGAGGTGCTCCTCTTCGCCTTCGGCTTGCTCAGCCTGAGCCTTCGCCTCGCGCTCCGCTTCAATCGCTGCAAGCATCTGAGTCACCAGCGGCTCTAACGCTGCAACGCCGTCCTTGTACTCCTCAGTCCTTAGTAGCTGCCGCTTGCGCACGAAGGGGATGACCTTACATCCCTCGGGCGGAGTCCAACCCTGCGGGACCGATTCATTGGCCACGAACACTTGATGCGACGGTGCGTGCGTGTAGATAGTGTCGAGCAGCTTGGCGGTGTTCGCGTCGTCCAAACCCTGCTGTCGAGGAGTGTCGACCATGAACGGGAAGGCGGGCCCATTGCCGTAGCGCCGGTTCAAGGCTAGCAGCGCCATGTGCATAGCCAAGTAGATGCGAGGGCTGGAGCTGCCCGAAGCCTTCGCCCCCGGGCGCGCGCCAATCTTCACGGGGCCAATCTCAGCTTTGGAGATGCCAAGTCGGTCGGCGTAGGCGTTCAACTCGTCTTTGAACTCATTGCGGACTTGCTTCTCGCGCCCCTTCTCTGTGAGCCCCGCAAGCTCTGCTTGGAGCGCGTCTCGCTCTACCTTGAACTCGTCAATCTGTGCGGACAGATCCCGCTTAGTGCGGTCGTAGGCTTGCTCGAGCGTGGTTCGGCTCTTCGCAGCAATGATGTCACCAACTGTCGTACCTTCCCTCTCACGCGCCATCAACACGCGCAGCTCATTCAGGCTCGAGGAGACAGCCTGGAGCTTGGCGCGCAGATCCTGCTCTCGGTTTTGAACAGATGCAAGCTGACTGCGCACAGAGATGACCAACTGGTGAGCATCTTCCGCGTCGGTCGCGAGCTCCACTTTGGCTCGAAAAGAACTGTCGTGCACCTGCCCGCAGGTGGGGCAGGTAAGCTGACCTTCGTCGGGGATCTTCGACAGGTACGCCAGGTCTCCCACCAAGTCTTCCTCGGCGCGCATCACCATCTGCAGCTCGGCGACCTTGATTTGTCGGTCCTCGACCGCTTCGACCAGTGCAGAACGGATTTCGTCTTCTTCCTTAGACAGGGCGGCAGCGCGGTCTGCGAGCTCCCTCAGCTCGTTGGCGAAAACATGTTCGTCGAGCGTCGCCCTGGACTCGGGCAGCATTGCGCTGACCTGCTCGAAAGCCTTGGATTGCAGGCGCGCCTGTATCTTGGCTTCGCGAAGCTTGTAGTCGATTTCGTCTCGACGCAGCTGGGCGAGGAAGTAGCGTTGCGGGCGCAGCCCGGTAAACGCTTCGAAGACAATGGGCTCCCAGCGGAGAAACTTCCCAAGGCCAGAGAACGCGGCCCACCTCCGGCTCCAGCCACCCTCTTGGTCGATGTAAAAGGGCAGTATGGCGTACTCGGGCCCTGCAAGTCCGAACAGGCCTTCTTGCTGGCGCTGTAGCTTCAGAGGGAAGTCGAAAAGTTCGACAAAAAACTTCGTCCAGACCTTGGCGCTCTCGGTTCCAATGACGAGCTTGCCGTCGGCGTCGAATGCCGCGCGTTGGTGCCGCCCCGAGCGCAGGAAGATGTACTTCTTGCTCCCGATAGACAGCTCAGTAGCTGCTGTAATGTTCGAGTCCCATGAGCCGGCGTTGCGCGCGGCGGGCTCACATCCAAGCGTCCAGACCATATGCTTGAGGACGCGCGACTTCCCAGTCTCGTTAATCCCCGCTAGCAGGTTCTTGGTCGGGCTGAAGGTCTCCCTTCGAGCGCTCGCGTCCCTTTCGGACACGAGCCAGAGCGCGTGAAAGGTGACGATCGCTCTCATTTCGCGTTCTCAGGTTGCGAATCAGCCGGAACAGGTGGTAGATGTTTGGTTGGGTTTGCATCTTCGTAAATCATCGCCATGAGGCAGTAGAGGTATTCGCGCTTGAATAATCCAAAGTCAGGGGGCGACAGTTTCTCCAGGTCGCGGTACCAGGTTTCGAACATATCCGTGAGACGGACGACGTCTGCGTACTCGCCCTTGGCCGTGTAGACATCCTTCAGCCGGGAGGCAAGCATGGGCGTTGAGGTCGTGCGATCCGATATCTGAACGCAGGCTCGTGCCATCTCCCGGCGCATCTGGCGAACGACCGCTGGAGGTGCCAGCTCAGCATTGAACCGGTTGATAACCGACTGCACATGGTCGGACGTGGGGATTGCCTTGTCGTTCGCCGCGGCGAGGTACTCCGTGACGTCAGCCCGTGTGACGGCTCTCGCGAGCAGCTCGGGGAAGTTTTTCGCGTGACGCGTGCTCGCGGCGCGCAGGTTGACATATGATGCGACGATCAACACCGCCAGGAGCGTGGCCTTCCCGCTGAGCTCAAGCCCCGTCGCCAGCTGCATTTCAGCGCATTCGCCTGCCACGAATTTGTGCGGGTCAACTACAGGGCAGTCAGTAACAAGGAGTTCGAAGTCGTCGAGGTCGATTGCCTCTTCGGCCGGAACATCTAGCTGCGCGCGGAGCTTTGCTTCGATATCTTTCTTGGCAGCGTCCGGCAGCGCGCTCAGGGCCACGCTGCTGACCATCACCGTTCCGCCTGCGGCCCTAGGGATTTCGAAGGATGCGTCAGACGCAAAGACGAGTTCCACCTTTGTCAAGTCCGAGAACCGGCGGCGATGGACGTACAGCTTCGCAAGAATCGACGGTTTCGCCTGTTTTGGCTTGGATTTCTTGCCCGCTTTGCCCTTGCCTGCGGCGAGCGCGGCGGCTGCGTCAGTTTGGCCGCCAGCGCTAGGGTCGTTCGCAGCCTCGTCTTCTGGCTTCTCTACCGCCAGCAAGCTCCGTAGCGTCCACCTGAAGGACGATTCGTTCTTCTTAAGCTGGACGAACCGCACCGTCGTCGGATCGGTAGAGGAGTTCAGAAGAGCAATGTCCTGCTGCCACTCAAGGACGACGGCGTAGTCGCCCGGCTTCCGGTGCGCGCGCATTGCCTCCAGGACCGCGAGCCATACCTGAAAGCTGAAGCCCTTGATGGCATGCCGGCCGCCGGTCTCGTCACCCTCGAAGTCATGGAAAAGATCCGTTAGAACCTTCTGCAGCGGTGGTTCCGGCAACGTATTTGCAGTCATCGAGTGTCTGGTGCGTGCCCAAAGCAACGGAAAGGCATTTGTCTCGAGAAGTCCGTACTGCATACGGTCATGGAGCCATGAAGGACCAACACATCCAAAAAAGCTCGGCGTTTGGCCTCAATAGTGACGATTATTGCGCCAATTTTTTTGCCCATGGGCTACGGGGCAGGCTGGCCACTGCGGACTGTGTCATCGCACATTGGCGAGCAACCGCTGAGTGCGATAGCTACCACTGGTTGGCCCATGGTTGAACGGCCGCAATCAGCCTGATGCTGACATGTAGGCTGCCGTAGCAAGAACCACCCAGTGGCCTCTCTCCACTTGGAGCGTCGAGAAATCCTACCGTCCCTCCCCCCACGCACCCACCGCCTGATCCGCCGCCCCCCGCAACCCCTCATACAGCCCCGCCGGCCCCAGCAGAATACCTTTCATCCCGGCCCGCACCCGCTCCGACTCCAGCGCCTGCCGGCTCATGATCTGATGCGCCTCGAAGGCCTCGATGATGGCGTTCATCAGCTCGGCATCGAAGTTCGGTGACGCCGCAAACTGCGCCTTGGTGTTGTTCCTGGCTTGCTCGGCCAGCACTTCGGATTCCATCAGCTTGCCGCGGATCACGTTGTTGACGTAGACCAGCTTGTCCTCGTCGCTGAGCTCGCCCTCGAAGAGGTCGTTCACCCGCTCCAGGATTTCCGAGAGCAGGCGCTTTTCCTTGTCCTGCAACTGCCCACCGCCGGTCTCGGTCATGGGTTGCAGGCGGTATTCGCCTTCCGTTTCATTCAGCGCCAGATCGCGCCGGCCCTGGTCCTTCAGCTTGTGGTGGGTCAGCACCACCTTGGACAGATCGATCCCCTCGCGCTCGCGGCCAAAGTCCAGCAGCGGCAACAGGCGCTTGAAGAACAGGGCGCGCTTCTCTACGGCGGTGTTGCCGTAGTCAAACAGCTGGCTCAGGAAGGCATAGACCCGCACATAGGTGCCCAGATCGCGCCGGAACAGCAAGAGCGCATCCAGCTCGTCCCGGGCCGCCTGGGCTTCGGGGCCCTCCGGCTTGGCCGATTGCAGCTTGTCCTGTGCGGCCCGGTAGCGCCTGAGCAGACGATCGGCCACCGGCTCGATGGCCGCCACCAGCATGGCCTGGGTGGCCCTGGGGTTCAGCTCGGCGGCCACCACGCGCTCGACCTCGTGTTCGTCGTAATGCCCGCTGGCATCCAGCTTGGCCTTCAAATCCAGGATCAGATTCGGGTCGGTCACCCCGGCCAGTTCGGCGGTTTCGTAATAGGTCTTGAAGGCGGCCAGCACCTCGTCCGGGTCGTTGACGAAGTCCAGCACATAGGTGGTGTCCTTCTGGCCGTGCGGGCCGTTGTAGGCGCGGTTCAGCCGGCTCAGGGTCTGCACCGCCTGGATGCCGGCCAAGCGCTTGTCCACGTACATGCCGCACAAAAGCGGTTGATCGAAGCCAGTCTGGAATTTGTTGGCCACCAGCAGAATCTGGAAGGCGGCGGTGTTGAAGGCCTCGCGAATGCCCTTGCCGTCCAGCCCAGGGTTCAGCTCGGCCGAGCGCTCGGACACCGGCTCGCCGGTGCTTTCATCGAGCACTTCGCCCGAAAAGGCCACCAGGGTGCCGATGGCGTAGCGGTGCTCCTGGATGTACTGGTCCATGGCGCGCTTCCAGCGCACCGCCTCCAACCGGCTGGCGGTGACCACCATGGCCTTGGCCTGGCCACCCAGCAGGGGCTGCACGTTGTCGATGAAGTGCTCGACGACGATAGCCACCTTCTGGCTGATGTTGTACGGGTGCAGGCGCACCCAGCGCATCAGGCCCTTGACGGCTGCGCTTTGCTCGACTTCCGTGTCGGTCCAGTCCTTGCCGTCGTGGGTCAGCTTGAAGGCCAGCCGGTACGGCGTGTAGTTCTTCAGCACATCGAGGATGAAGCCCTCCTCGATGGCCTGGCGCATGGAATAGACGTGGAAGGCTTGCGGCAGGTTGGTGGGGCCGGCCGGCTGGCCGGGGTCGGGGCGCCTGCCGAACAGCTCCAACGTCTTGGCCTTGGGCGTGGCGGTGAAGGCGATGTAGGTGATGCCGGCATCCGCTCCGGCGCGGGCGCTCATCTGTGCGGCCAGGATGTCTTCGTGGCTGACCTCGCCGCCGTCGGCCAGGTCCTTTTGCTCCTCGGCGCTCAGCAGCTCCTTCAGCTTGGCGGCGGCCTCGCCGGTCTGGCTGGAATGGGCCTCGTCGGCAATCACCGCAAAGCGCTTGCCCTCGGTGGCGGCCAACTCGCGCACCTTCTCCAGGGCAAAGGGGAAGGTCTGGATGGTGCAGACGATGATCTTCTTGCCGCCCGACAGCGCCTGGGCCAGTTGCTGGCTCTTGCTGGCATCGTCGCCGGTGATGGTCTCGACCACGCCGGTGGTGCGCTGGAAGTCGAAGATGGCGTCCTGCAGCTGGACATCGAGCACATTGCGGTCGCTCACCACCAACACGCTGGAGAACAGCTTGTGGTGCCCGGCGTCGTGCAGGTCGGACAGAAAGTGCGCCGTCCAGGCAATCGAGTTGGTCTTGCCCGAGCCCGCGCTGTGCTGGATCAGGTACTTGCCGCCCGGGCCGTCGGCCAGCACTGCCTGCACCAGGCGGCGGGTGGCGTCGAGCTGGTGGTAGCGCGGAAAGATGATGGCGCGGATGCGCTTCTTCTCATCGCGCAGGGTGACCAGGTAGCGCTCGATGATCTCCAGCCAGGAGTCGCGTTGCCAGACCTGCTCCCACAGGTAGTGGGTGCGGTGGCCGTCCGCATGCGGCGGATTGCCGGCGCCGCCACGGTCTCCCAGGTTGAAGGGCAGGAACTGGGTGGCCGGCCCCAGCAGGCGGGTGGCCATGTGCACGTCGCGGTTGCTGAGCGCAAAGTGCACCAGCGCGCCGCGCGGAAAGTCGAGCAGGGGCTCGGCGCTGGCCCTGCCCTTGGGGCGCGGCAGGCGGTCGAAGCGGTACTGGTCGATGGCCCGGTTCACGTCCTGGGTGAAGTCGGTCTTGATTTCGGCCGTGGCCACCGGGATGCCGTTCAGGCACAGCACCAGGTCGATGATGTCGTCATGGCTGGTGCGCACCTGGCGCAGCACGCGCAGGCGGTTGGCGGCGTAGCGCGCCTGCAGCTCGGGGTTCATGCCCAGCGCGGGGCGAAACTGCGCCATGCGCAGGGGCGCGCGCAGGCCGAGCATGTCGAAGCCGTGGCGCAGCACATCCAGCGTGCCCTGGGTGTCGAGGGCCTTGCGCAGGCGGTCGAGCAGGATGGCTTCGGCTGCCGCGCCGTGGTTCTTGACCAGGGTTTCCCAGGCCTGGGGCTGGGTGGCTTGCAGCCAGGCGATGAGATCGGCGGGGTACAAGGCGCGCGGGGTGTCGTAGCTGCGCGCGTCGCCTTCGGTGCCGGGCTCGGAATACAGCCAGCCGTGGGCGGCGAGGTGAGTGCAGATGTCGGTTTCGAACGCAATTTCGTTGTGTACGGCCATCGATCCTCCGTCCGGGGTTTAGTGCTCAGGCTTGTTTGCCGACTGATCAACCTCGATCAGATGCCAGGCACGGTTCGCAATCGTCAGACGACCGTCGAACACCGAAACATGTACCGATGCCCCGGCATAACGTTGGGGCAAGTGATCCAGATGAATCGCCGGAATCGCGAAACTCGCAGGCCACGGCGCACCGATTCCAGGCATGGCGATCACTTCAGAGCAGGCCTCGACCCGAAAAACCGCTCCATCAAAGGAGAAGATGGCGGGATCTGTCTCAGCAGCGGTCGCAGCCAATGGGCGCAATGCTTTGGCGGCCAGCTTGAACCAATCCTTTTCCACACAGCACTGAGGCCGCCTTTCGTATGCCTGCTGCCTGCGCACCCAGGGCAAGTGATCTTGCAGCAGCCGCCCTTCAAGCAACCACCTCGGCGCTTCGCTGTCTGGAACGCAGGTGCCCACGCCATGGGCCAGCCACGCCAAGCCCTGCTCGAACGATTCAACGTCAACGGGCATCTCAAATTGAATCCGGGCTAGCGATCTCGCACTCTGCGCATGGCCATGAACCAAGAAACACGGTTCGAACCACTTGTTCATGACGCGGGCAGCGCTCAGCTCAAAGCCTTTAGCAGCGTAACGGTACGCAGGCTGCTCGTCCGTCATGGCTCCCCACTGCTCCTCAAACCCCAAGGGGAGCCACAAGCTCCTGACGTTGAAGCTCATGGGCCTTCTCGAGCAAGCACATGCCCGCGCACGTCGATCTGGCCGGTGACGGCGGCGGAGATCAAGGCGGAACGACGCTCTTGGAGAAGGAGAACAGCTTCACCTGCCATGTCTGCCAAGCGCTCGATTCGATCAACCTCCGTCCGAAGGTATTGCGCGATTGCTTGCTGCTCAGCCAGCGGAGGCACTAGCGCTTTGAACTCGACTGCGTGGCTGATATTGAACTGCTCCTGAGCAGCGCCGTACTGAACCACCTCAACCTGATATCTCACTACTTTGCTGTTCATCAGATAGCAAAGCCAGTCCGAGTCGAAGTGGCCTTTTCTTATCAGCATGACGGAGGCGCAGTTGCCGCCTTCGCATTCAGGCGGCACGACCGCAGTCACGCCGGGTGCCCCCACTCTCACTGTCAGCAAGTCCCCAGCTCGCAGATACGTCTTGGACTGCCGCGCGCTGTCGTCAACGGTGATGCGTCGAGCGTTCTCGTAATCAATGGTGCCCTCGCGGATGTCTCCACCGTAGATGAACGGTAGGCCTTCTTGAGAAACATAGTCCGACGGATTGATCACGATCCCAACCGTCATACTTGGCGTTAGGCGCTTGAGGGCGAGCACTCCCCAATGCGCCGGCACCTGCCCCAACCACTCCACCCCCGAATCCTTCATCGGCACCGACGGATCAAGCCCCTTGGTGACGGCGTGCGAGATGAGGGCCTGGCGCTTTTCCTTCAGCAGCGCGATCAGCTTTTCCTGCTCGGCCACCAGCGCGTCGATCTTGGCGGTTTCGCGGTCGAGGAAGGTGGCGATGGCCGACTGCTCCTCAGCTGCTGGCAGGGGTATTCGCAGGTTCCCAATAATCTCTACAGCCAGCCCCGGCTGGGCTGCGGCAACGGAGTACTGGCCAAGGTTCATCGCGCGAAGCAGCTCCCCAAGCCAGCGCACTTGGACAAATACATGCGGTGTCACAACGACAGCATGCTCAGATGCCCAAAACCTACCTTCCGCATAATTGATGTTGCCGCAGAGCGCTCCTTGCCGCCCGATCAGCGCAAAGAGACCATCGTGTGTGAACGCATTGGTAAATCCGCGCAGGCCGTTCCCTCCATACACGGGGTAGTTGCCAATTTCGTCTATCGAATCTGCAGTGATGGCATCACCGCTTCGCATGCTCACCAGTCGTTTCAGCGCGACGACATCCCAATGCGCCGGCACCTCCCCCAGCCACTCCACCCCACTGTCCTTGTAGGCTGGGTACTTGGGGAAGCTCATGCCGACAGCCCCTTGATCATCTCCAGGATGCGGTCGGTGGTTGCTTTCAGGTCGTCATCGATCTCGGCCAGCGGCCGGGGCGGCTTGAAGACGTAGAAGTGCCGGTTGAACGGAATCTCGTAACCCACTCGGGTCTTGTCCGGGTCGATCCAGGCATCGGGCGCGTGCGGCAGCACCTCGCGCTCGAAGTATTCGGCCACGTCCTCCTTGTACGGCACGTTCTCGGTGTCGCGCAGCTTGCTGTCAGGCTGGGGCTTGCCTTTTTGCCTGCCACGCGTGCCCAGCACGATATTTCCGGCTTCGTCGCGCAGCGGCCGCTCCACGGTGATGCTGTGGTAGCCGAAGTCCTCGTTGTCGAAGATGCGGCTGATGGGCGTGCCGTCTTCGTCCCTGGCTTCCTGGAAGCTGCCAAAGAGCCGGGTGATGCGCTCGATGTGGGCGTCGGACAGCTCCTTGCGCTTGGAGCCCAGGCTCTTGCGCATCTTCTGCCACATGCCGCTGGCGTCGATCAATTGCACCTTGCCGCGCCGCTCGGCGGGTTTCTTGTTGGACAGAATCCAGACGTAGGTGGCGATGCCGGTGTTGTAGAACATGTCGGTGGGCAGGCCGACGATGGCTTCCAGCAGGTCGTTTTCCAGCACGTAGCGGCGAATCTCGCTCTCGCCCGAGCCGGCGCCGCCGGTGAACAGCGGCGAGCCGTTGAGCACGATGCCAAAGCGGCTGCCGCCTTCCTTGAGCGGGCGCATCTTGCTGATCAGGTGCAGCAGAAACAGCATGGAGCCGTCGGAGATGCGCGGCAGGCCGGGACCGAAGCGGCCGGCAAAGCCCTGGGTTTCGTGCTCGCGGCGGACTTCCTTCTCGACTTTCTTCCATTCCACGCCGAAGGGCGGGTTGGAGAGCATGTAGTCGAAGTGCTCGCCGTGGTGGCCGTCGTCGCTCAAGGTGTTGCCGAAGACGATGTTCTCCACCTTCTGGCCCTTGATCAGCATGTCGGCCTTGCAGATGGCGTAGGACTCGGGGTTGAGCTCCTGGCCGTAGACGTTCAGGCTGGCGCGGGGGTTCAGCTCGGCCAGGTATTCGCCGGCCACGCTGAGCATGCCACCCGTTCCCGCCGTCGGGTCGTACAGGGTGCGCACCACGCCGGGTTTGGACAGTGCATCGCTGTCTTCGACGAACAGCAGGTTCACCATCAGGCGGATGACCTCGCGCGGGGTGAAGTGCTCGCCGGCGGTTTCGTTGGAGAGTTCGGCGAACTTGCGGATCAGCTCCTCGAACACGGTGCCCATGTCGGCGTTGCTGACCCGGCTGGGGTGCAGGTCGATCTGGCAGAACTTCTCGGTGACCTGGTAGAGCAGGCCGGCCTTGGACAGGCGTTCGACCTGGGTCTGGAACTCGAAGCGCTCGAAGATGTCGCGCACTTCCGAAGAGAAGCCCTGGATGTAGGTAAGCAGGTTTTGCTCGACGTTGCTCGGGTCGCCCAGCAGCTTCTTGAGATCGAGCGGGGATTGGTTGAAGAACGGCAGGCCGGTCTTGCGCTGCAGGAACGGGCCGGGGTTGACGCCCAGCTTTTGCTTGGCGGCCAGCTCGGCCAGCACGGCGTCCTTGGTGGGTTCGAGCACGCAGTCGAGACGGCGCAGCACGGTGAACGGCAGGATGACCTTGCCGTAGTCGGACTGCTTGTAATCGCCGCGAAGCAGGTCGGCAACCGACCAGATGAAGGAGGACAGGGCTGCTTGGGTGGCCATGTGACGGAGTGTATCGGCGCAGCCCGCTGGCAAAGCCTGGCCGACAGCCCCATCTCGGCTGCCGTCTCAGTCTAGATTTTTTCAGTCACATATTACTGAGGTGAGCCTCCAAAGCTCACCACACCCTGACGACCTCAGCAGCCCGGCCATCCCCAGCGGATCGCCGGGCTGTCTGCCGTCAGGGTTTTCCATCTGACTGAAGGAATCTTGCATGCACACCTGTCCCAACTGCCAATCCACCCGCGTTGTCGAACGCCACCTCGGGCGCGACACCGGCGGCGCCATCGGCTCCGTGGCCGGCGCTGCCAGCGGCATCGCTGCAGCCCTGCGCGGCGCCAGCGTGGGCGCCGAAGCCGGCACCACCGTCGGCTTCATCGCCGGCCCCGCCGGTGCCTCCGTGGGCGCCATCGCCGGCGCCTGCATCGGCGGCCTCATCGGCGGCGCCATCGGCCACGAATTCGGCCGCGAAGTCGGCAACACCATCGACACCCACTGGCTCGACAGCCACGCCTGCGTGGTCTGTGGCCACCACTTCAGTCCGCGGCTGGCTGTCTGAGCTGTCGATCCAGCTGTCCCTTTCTCTTTGATCTTGTTTTGCGTGGGCCCCTCGGGGCCTTTTTTCATGTCTGTTTGAAGGAGCATTCCCATGTCTGTTGCATTGGCGACCATCACCCCTGCCGAAACCCCCTGGCAAACCCTGGGCAGCAACCTGCCCCCGAAGCAACCCATCGAGGCCTGGGCACGGGCTGCCGGCATGGACTGGCAGATCCGTGAAACCCCGGTGCGCTTTCTCAGCGAGCAGGCCGGCGCGCTCGGTGCCATCCAGACCTTCGACGAACAGAAGGTGCTCTACCGCAGCGACACCCAGCTGCCCCTGTCCGTGGTGAGCGCGCGCTACCAGGTGGTGCAACCCCGTGAAGTGCTGGAGTTCTACCGCGACCTGGTGGCCGTCTCCGGCTACGAGCTGGAAACCGCCGGCGTGCTCAAGGCCGGGCGCAGGTTCTGGGCCCTGGCCCGCACCGGGCAGGAGACCGTGCTGAAGGGGCGCGACCTGGTCCGCGGCTACCTGCTGCTGGCCAGCTCCTGCGATGGCAGCCTGGCCACTACCGCCACCCCGACCACCGTGCGCGTGGTGTGCCAGAACACCCTCGGCATCGCCCTGAACGGCGCCACCGGGGCCGTCAAGGTGCCGCACTCGACCCGCTTCGACGCCCAGGCCGTCAAGCAACAGCTGGGTGTGGCCGTCTCCCAGTGGGACAGCTTCATGTACCGCATGAAGACCCTGGCCGAGCGCAAGGTCAAGCGCCACGAGGCGATGAACTACTTCCTCAAGGTGCTGTGCCATGCCGATGGCCCGGGCGATGGTCGCATGAAGCTCAGCAACGAGCGGGCCCTGAAGAAGGTGCAGGCCCTGTACGACGGCCGCGGGCGCGGTGCCGAAGTCGGCGCGTCCCAGGACACCGCCTGGGGCCTGCTGTGCGCCATCACCGAGTTCGTCGACCACGAACGGCGTGCCCGCAGCCCCGAGTACCGGCTCGACAGCGCCTGGTTCGGCCCCGGTGCCCAGCTCAAGCAGCGGGCGCTGGATCAGGCCCTGGCCATGGTGGCCTGAGCCCATTGTTTCAACCTTGTCACAGGCCCCGGCATCGCAAGGCGCCGGGGCTTTCTTCCATCTGAAGGTGTGAATCATGAATCCCTTGATCGAATCGACGCCGGCCTCCAGTCCGGCGCCCAAACCCCGACCGGCCCTGCGCCTGGTCAAGACCCAGCAACTCAGCCGTGAGGACTGGCTGCAGGTGCGCCAGCAGGGCATCGGCAGCTCGGACGCCGCCGCGGCCGTGGGCCTGAGCCCGTACAAGTCGCCCCTGCAGCTGTGGGCCGAGAAGACCGGGCAGGCGCGGTTTCCCGAGCCGGATCCCAAGGACGACCGCCACCCCATGTACTGGGGCACCTTGCTGGAACCCATCGTGGCCGCGCACTACACCCGGCGCACCGGTCGGCGCGTGCGCCGCATCAACGCGGTGCTGCAACACCCCCGCCACCCCTGGATGCTGGCCAACGTGGACCGCGAGGTCATGGGGTCACCGGAGGTGCAGCTTCTGGAGTGCAAGACCGCCGGCATCCATGGCGCCCGACTGTGGAAGGACGGGGTACCGGAGTACGTGCAGCTGCAGGTCATGCACCAGCTGGCCGTCACGGGCAAGGCGGCCTGTGACGTGGCGGTGCTGATCGGCGGGCAGGAGCTGCGCATTCACCGCATCGAGCGCGATGAGGCGGTGATCGAGCGGCTGATCGCGCTGGAGGCGGCGTTCTGGCAGCGGGTAGAGAGCCGGCAGGCGCCACCGGCGGACGGTTCGGACTCGGCCGAGGCCGCCTTGCGGGCGCTGTACCCGCAGGACGACGGGCAGACGCTGGACTTCACGCAGGACACGGAGATGGGCAGCACCTTCTCCGACCTGCAGGCCATCCGCCAGCGCATCCAGGCCTGCGCGCTGGAGGAAGCGCGGCTGCGCCAGCGCATCGAGGAACGCATGGGCGAGGCGTCCAAGGCGGTGTTCGAGACCGGCGAGGTGAGCTGGCGCCGGGCCAGGGACAGCGTGGTGCTGGACACCAGGCAGCTGCTGGCCGAGCAGCCGCAGCTGATGGAGAGCTATGGCAAGCGCAGGCCGGGCAGCCGGCGGTTTCTGATGACAGCTGCCGAATCAACCGAATCAACCGAACCAACTGAATGAAGGAGAAACAGCCATGTTGAAAGGATTGGCCATGACCCCGCCCGTGATCGGGCGGATTTCGATTGGGCGCGTGGTGGAGCGAAACGGCAAGCGCCTGCCGGAGAAGGACGATGAGTTCACCCTGACCAGCCAGGTGCAGGGTCTCGACGGTTGGGTGCGGCATCCGCTGGATGCGGCGCTGCGCCAGGACGGGGCCAAGCTGCGCAGCATTCCGGTGCGGCTGGTGTTCGGCGCGCCGGAGCTGAACCTGCGGGCGAGCTTCACCTTGTTCGACCGGAGCACCGGCCGGCCCTGGTGCGTGGGCGATGGGGAGCGCTGCAAGCGGGTGACCGAGCAAGGCATCGAGAGTTTGCCGTGTCCGACGCCGGCGGCCTGCCCCCTGGGGCAGGAGGGGCGCTGCAAGCCGTATGGGCGGCTGCATGTGCGGGTCATGGCGCCGGAAGTAGAAGCAGGTGCAGGAGCGGGCGCAGGAGAGGACGACGGGCTGGGAACCTTTGTGTTCCGAACCACGGGCTTCAACAGCATCCGCACGCTGGCAGCGCGCCTGGCCTACTTCAAGGCGGTGTCGGGCGGGATGCTGGCGTCCTTGCCGCTGACGCTGCGCCTGAGGGGCAAGTCGACGACGATGTCGCACCGCACGCCGATCTACTACGTGGATCTGACGACACCTGCGGGCATGAGCCTGGAGCAGGCGATCGTGCAGGCCGGCGAGGAGGATGAACGGCGCAAGCAGCTGGGGTTTGACCAGTGGGCGCTGGATGAGGCCGCTCGTGAAGGCTATGCGGCCGGGGCGTTCGAGGAGTCGGAAGAAGAAGGGGCGGCCGTGGTGGAGGAGTTCTACCCGGACGCCGATGGGCAGGAGACCCAGGCCGATGAAGCCTCGAGGGCCACGTTGGAAGCCAAGCTGGAGCGCAGGCTGCGGCGGCAGGGGGAGCGGGTCACAGGAGATCCATGAGGTGCGTGCAAGGCCCTCAGAGTCTGCTGCCAGGTCTCGGTTCTAGGCTTGAAGGACTCCCGAGGGCTTTGGCGTTCTCGGGGTTCTTTTTTTGGTGTTTTGTGTGGGTGCGACGGAGGAGCGCATCGTGTCCGATGAGCTACCAGCCATGTGCTTCTACATCCGCGGCAAGAACGCCGATAGCCGGCACGTGTGCTTCATATGCTTCCACTGGCGGTGCAGGACTAGCGGAAATGAAGTCCCGAGATTCAACGGCGTTGATGGCCGAGCTTCGACCGAAACTGTGCGACCAGAACAAAGCCGGCCTTCCCGGTTGATCGGCATCTGCCCAGAACAGCAAGGGGCGAGTTCGGCTCTGGGCTTGGGAGCACTCTAGTGCAGAGCAACTACGCCGTCGTCTACCAAGGGCAGATAGTCCGACAGCTGAATGGTCCGGCTACCCCATCGGAACCGCACCTCTGTGATGGAGCCCGGCTTCGCCCCCAGCTGCTTCAAGAGAGGCTCCAAGCGAGTCAAGACATCCCGCTCCCAGGGATCGCGCACCTTCGATACCAGCATGGGCGCAGTCATTGCTTTCCCCTCGGTTTGTTTTTGCCTGCTTTCCTCTGAGGCGTCGGCGACAACTCCTTGCCCTGAGCAGCCTGCTGTGGTGCCGGCTGATGCGGCTCCTCCTCTATTTCGGGCTGCGCGCTGTGGCGAATGCAACCCACGTAGGAAAGCCGCTGCGTTGTGCAGTCCGGCCTTACGGCCATAAAGCATTCGCGGCCAAAGCCGCTCTTGGCTACAGCAATGTGATCAATCGCCGCAGTCGCGTCGTGAAGTGGATGGTGCTTGAGCAGGCTTTGTAGCTCCTGCCTGTCGACGTCGCTCACCGTCTCGCCCACCTTGTATCTGTGAAGCATTTCAGAAAAGTGCAGACGGGCTTTGTTCTGACTGGTGAAGGTCTTGTGGTCAAGTACCACTGGAATGGCAGCTGGCATGTCAAACTCCTTTTAAATATAACAATATGGAACCGAAAGGCAAAGACCTCTCATATGTATATAAAAGTATATTTTGAAATCAGTCTGCATTCCTGCCAATCAATACGAAGAAGATATATTCAATGAAATAATTATTCATAACCAAATGCTATGGGAAATGGATTCATCGATAAGAGCTCAGATTCTTGTTCTACAGAGAGTAGAAATGGATGCGCACTTACCGTTTCTCATCAATCCCCACTCAAAGTCCCTTAAAGAGGCCTTATTCATTTGGAGTACACGAATGGCGACATTTCACATGAGCATCAAGAGCGGAAAGCGGGGACAGGCCCTGCCACATTCAGACTACATTGCACGCATAGGAAGGTTTGGAAGAAAGCCGGGAGCCGATCACCTGGTGGCCCAGGAATCAGGGAATCTTCCCTTTTGGGCGCACGGCTCACCAAGAACATTCTGGCGCACTGCAGACCGCTATGAGCGTCTCAACGGAGCAGCATATCGAGAAATAGAGCTTGCTCTACCCAGGGAGCTAAGCAACGAACAAAATATAGAGCTGGTAAAGAATTTGGTTCAGAGCGTCATCGGCGAAAAAACCTACCAATGGGCTATTCATTCCCCATCAGCGGCCTTGGAGGGTGGACCGCAGCCTCATGTTCATTTGATGTTTTCTGACAGGGTAACCGACGGCATCGATAGGTTGCCAGAGGCTCACTTCAGGCGATACAACGCGCGCGACCCAGGATTGGGCGGATGCAGAAAAACAAGTGGCGGCAAGGATCGTAACGCTCTCACCAAAGAGGTCAGTGCGTTGCGTGCAGAGTGTGCACGACTGATAAATTGTCACTTAGAGCAAAATGGTCACGAAAGTCGTGTAGATCACAGGTCTCACATTCAGCGCGGGATAGCTGATGCTCCAGAAGTACACCTCGGGCCCCGGCGTGTTCGTCTTCTAATCAAATAACGTCAAGACATCCCGCTACATCTGCTACGCGTAGCAGATGTAGCCGGGTCGCTTATGACGTCATAGATTTCTTTGAAACACTACGGCAGGGCTCTTCCTAGAGCAATGTAACTGCTCAGAATCGTAATGCCCGAAAAAACAACGAGGAGACAGCAGTGCATGCGCACTGGAAGGGTGCACTACAGGAGGTCATATTTGGAGCTATCCATGAGGCCGAAAGCTCCTGTGTGCGCTTTAGCCTGAGGTTTCCTTCTGTTGATATTTGCTTCTCTATCGCTTATTTCCTTTACCACCTGCGGATCCAACCGAATAAAATCCCAATCACGCCTTAGGTAGCAGAGTTCCACGCCATTCGACAGAGAGTGAAAGCTTATGATGTTATTCTCCCGGAGATTTTCCAGCGCGCGCTCCAGCCTCCCGTTGGATTTTGCGCGCATAAACACGGGACCATATTGCCTCAACTCACGAACAGTCCACGTTGCCCTAGCCGGATAATTATCTCTCTTTTTCCTCAGCCACTTGGAAAGAGTATTTGCATCTTCATAATCCTCCACAAAAACCCCAAATGATCCAAACAGCCGAAGATGCTCGCCCTTGAAATCTTCAACCCATGCTATCGCCTTTTTGAGGATATCCTCTCCAATCTCGTCGCCGCTTGATTCAAGAAGATGAAACAAGCCAGCCAAACGAGTCACATGCTCACCCGATTTGGAAACCCAGTCCCTGATAGCCCCGTACTTTGCATCCACAAGAGATCCGCTTTCGCTCTTGTTCACATAGGAATCCAGCTCGTCTTGGGCAGATTCAGAAAAAAACAACTTTCTCCGACTTCTTTCCCCTTTGATTGTCGCGCGAGACTCTTCTGCCAATTCACGCAGTCTCGCTAGAAAGTTATCTAGACCATCCCTGTTACCCAATGCCACTCCGGAAGTGCGCGTACCTTGAGTGGATTCTGGATTGATGACTAGGCAGCGTGACAAGAAACCCGAACTACGGGCCATCTCATCCTTGGATTGACAGAACTGCTTGAAAGCTTTGGATTGAACCATGACAGAAATCGTCAAGGATGTATCAATCGTCTCTATCAACGTCGTTCGACTTCTTTCCACACGCGCCATCTCCCCGCCCCACAGGAGACAGAGGGTTTCGAGATCCCTCATTGTTTGACCCGTCAGATGCCTAGCCCCTTCTGGAGAAAACACTCCCCCAGCGGGCCATTGCTGCATACCTTCCAGCAATGCACGCGGACTGATGTCGTCATAGAACAGTCGGGGCTGCGCCGGCTTCACGGGCCGGCCTGCCAACACCCGCTCCAGCTGTCGCTGTAGCTCCTGGATAGATTCCGGCCTCCTCACCGCAGCCCGCCGAATCTCTGCTTTTAGGCCTTTGACTTGCTCGTTCCAAGCAATGACCTGAGCTGCATTCTGATGCTGAGCACCGTCGTGCTCTGCCATCCAACGGGCCTCCAACTCTTGGAGATCTCTCCTGAAAATTGCATCGACCGTCGACTTGCGCTCGCCGGACTCAGCGACCACAAAAATGAAGAGTCCCAGCGGTGTTCCAGGCAGGCCTGGACGCTGAACCCGAGCGATTGATTGCCCAGCGACAGCCAGTGCGCCCAGTGCAGCACACTCTACAAGGGGCCGCGGTGCACCAGTCGCCTTCACAACATCGTCTACGGCCCTTCCAAGGGTATCTGGATACCGATCAGGCTTCACTTGGTATCTGAATGATGGTTGCATGTTCCTGTTCATTTAGGTGGCTCGGACCTTGGAAGCACTCAGCCGGTTCAAGGAGGTCGATGCTCGATGGCATCATGAATTAGCTCGGTCGCAGCCATGGAGCCAAGGAGCCGCTGGATCACTATCCGTGGCGGGCCAAGTCGAAGAATGCCTCTTCGCCAGTGAACTATGTGCTGCGCCAGCCGAGAAAGGGCGCTTGACCGCTACCGAGGTCATCCTGCAGCGGCGCAACGTACAATTGTCGGACAAGGCTTCCTTGTCCAATTTTTGTCCAACCCGCGTTGGGTCGATCCTTGAATTTTGGCTGTTTGAAATGGCGGCTTCCCTCTGGTGCAGGTCGCCCTGCTCACCATCTACGACATGTGCAAGGCGGCGGACCGTGGCATGGTGATGACCGGCGTGCGCTTGCTGGAGAAGCACGGCGGCAAGTCGGGCAGCTACGTGGCTGGGTGACGCATTCGACCTCTGCGGGAGGCGATGCGCCCCATCGCGGGCAAGCCCGCTCCCACAGAACGTTGCGCACCACAGGAAGCCTATACTCCCCATGATGGCAGCCTGCAGCGCCCGTCCGTAGGGCGCTAGCACCGCATACTCCCCCAATAAATGCTTGACCTGTAGGGTCGGCCTTGGCCGCGATGCAGTGCCCGCCCTGCGCAAGTCCTGCTTGCGCCGACACTGGCTTACGGCGCACTCGCCCCCTGCAACTGCTCTCGCGCGCCTTGCAGCACCTTGGCGTTGTCCTGCACCCACTGCGCGTGCTCCTTCGGGAACGCGGCGCGAAAGCGCGCCAGGTGCGCCAGCGCAATATCGTCGCGCCCCAGCAGCGTGGCGCTTTCGATGACCTTGATGGCGACGCGCGGCTCGGGCGAGAAGTGCAGCGTGCGCAGCGCGGCAGGCAGCATCCACGCGGCGTTGTCGCGCACCGCCGGGCGCGTGGTCACCTCGGCAAAGCGCACCGCGTCGGCGTACAGCCAGGACTTTTGCGCGTGGCCCATGGCATCGTCGCGGTACATCGCGGCGCGCTGCTCCAGCGGCAGGTAGATCTGGCTGATGCGGTGGTAATCCCAGCCCGCGTAGGCCACCGCCGCCAGCATCGCCGCGGCCACGGGGTAGCGCAGCGCGCGCAGCCCCGGCGCCGCATCGCGCGCGCCATCGCGCGTGGCCCACAGCAGCCACGCGCAGACCACCGCCGCCATCTGGAACGGCCCGTACCACAACGGGTATTCCACCAGGCTGTGAATGCCGATCACCGCCAGCACGCCCCAGGCCAGCTGGCGCGTGGGGTGCTGCTCGGCCCACGGGCGTCCGCGCCAGACCAGCCAGGCCACCAGCCCGCACACCGCCAGCGCCACCGGCACGCCCAATTCCACCGCCAGGTGCAGCGGCAGGTTGTGCGCGTTGTCCAGGATGTGGCAAAAGCGCGCGCCCTCGTACAGCGTGATGTAGTGCGCGTAATCCAGCTCGCCCCAGCCCCAGCCCGTCCACGGCTTCAGGCCAATCAGGTGCAGCACGTTGCGCCACAGGATCAGGCGGCTGCCGCAGGTCGATTCGCCCGTGCGCAGGCGCTCCAGCATGTCGCGCCCTGCCACGCCATCGGCCCACTGCGCCAGTTGCGGCAAGGCCAGCGCCGCCAGCACATACAGCGCCACCGCGCCCCCCACCGCCAGCACCGCGCGCTGCCCGCGGCCGGCCCGCAGCGCCCAGCACGCCACCAGCATGCCGCACGACAACAGCGCCACCAGCCCCACGCGCGACGCCGTGGCCGCCAGCGCCGCCATCAGCAGCGCGCCCAGCGCCAGCGCCGCGCCCACCGGCACGCGCCCGGCCTGCACCCACCAGCGCAGCGCCAGCGCGCCGATCACCAGCAACGACGCCAGCTGGTTGGGCTGCCGCAGGTTGCCGAAGGCCTGCCCCGGCTGGGCGATGTTGACCCAGGGGAACAGCGGCGCCTCCAGATCGAAATACTGCAGCAGCGCGATCAGCGCGCTGAGCACCGCCGCCGCCAGCCAGCCCGTGGCCGCCACCGTCGCGCCGCGCTCGGCATCGCGCGGCCACAGCACCAGCAGCACCGCCGCCACGCCCGCCGCCACCAGATACGGCAGCGTGGTCGCCATGGGGCCGGCGGTGAACGGCCACAGCCAGGGCAGCGCCAGCAGCACGGCGCACAGGGGAATGATCGGCATGGGGGCGGATTGTGCCCAACGCGGGGGCTGGGGCAGCGCTGCATTGAGGTTCGTCTTCAGCGCGGCAGGCCGGGCGCGGGCAGCCGCCGCGGCCTTGGGCAATCCGCCGTCGGCACCTACACTGTCAGGCCGCACCCTTTCCACCTGCCACAGCCATGAACGCCGTCACCCACCCCTTCGAGCGCATCAGCGTCGACGACTATCTGCTCGGCGAGCAGCAGACCGACATCAAGCACGAGTACCTGGACGGCCAGGTCGTCGCCATGGGTGGTGCGAGCGACCGGCACGGGCTGCTGACGGTGTCACTTGCCAGCTTGCTGCTGCCCCACGCACGCCGCAAGGGCTGCCAGCTCTTCGTGGCCGACATGAAGCTGCGCCTGGACCACGACGGTGCCAGCTACTTCTACTACCCCGACCTGCTGCTGAGCTGCGACCCCGCCGACCGCGAATCACCCCTGTACCGGCGCACCCCCTGCCTGCTCGTCGAAGTGCTGTCGCCCTCCACCGAACGCATCGACACGCGCGAAAAACTGCTCGCCTACCGCCTGCTGCCCAGCCTGCGCGAATACCTGCTGCTGCGCCAGGACACCCTGCACGCCGAGCTGTACCAGCGCGGCGGCGATGGCGGCTGGACGCACCAGCGGCTGACACAGCCGGACGACGCCTTCAGCCTGCTCTGTCTGCAGGCCAGCGTCAGCCTGCGGGACATCTACGCCGATATCCCGGAGCTCATGGGTTGAAATCGCGACCGAGCCTCGAGGCGTTCCAGTTTTTATATTTCGATGATCGTGTCGCTGTACCGCGCCACCATCGCCTCGTGCGTCAGCAAACGCAGCGGCTCCGTCAGGGCTTGCGCCACCAGCAGGCGGTCGAAAGGGTCTTGATGATGGGGCGGCAGGTCCGCCGCCGCTGCGGCGTGCTCCGGCAAGACTGCCAGCAGCCGATAGCCCGACTCCTGAAAGTAGCCCAGCGCCTCCTGCCCCGACACCGGCATGTCGCCACGCCCCAGGCCATGCTTGATGGCGATCTCCCACACCGTTGCCGCACTCACCCACACCGTGGCCGCCGGCGACTCGATCAGCGCGCGCGCACGATCACTCAGGCGCGGGCTGTCGGCAAGGGCCCACAACGCCACATGCGTGTCCAGCAGCAGGTTCATCGCGCCGCACCGCCCATCAGCAGACGCGCCACCTCGGCGTTGTGCACGTCAATGTCGTCCGGCACCACGAACCGACCGCGCGCCACGCCAATTCGCCGTCCCACCGGTGCGTCGGCCAAAGGCACCAGCCGCGCCACCGGCCGCCCATTGCGGGCGATCACGACCTCGGGCACATGCCCCTGTTCCACGGCCTCCACCAGCCGCGACAGGGACGACTTGGCTTCCAGCATGTTGACGGGTTGCATAGCAGAACTCCTCATGAAGGAAGACTAGCTTAGTCTGGCTAATATCCGGCGTCAACCATCGTCGTGCGGCTGTTGTGAAACCTGCTTGCCGCCCATGCCGAGCCGCGCCTGGCCCCGTGCTCACCCCCGAAGCCTTTGTGGCAGCTGCGCTGCGCGGCGCCTGAGAGGCAAGTTTTTTTAGCGAAAAGCCTCAGACAGCGCAGCACGAGCGGGCTCGCCCGCGATAAGACGACGCTTCGCCACGAACGCTTGATCGCGGGCAAGTCCGCGCCCATATGACGAATGAAGTCTGAAATCGTGATCTGACCCCATTTTCCCGTGCATTTGGCTGGCCAAGGCCGCACGCGATCTGACCCCAATTTTCCCCCCAGACCCACGCGCGAGGCCGTGGCCGCCAGTCCCGTCAGCAGCAGCGTGGCCATGCCCGCCGCAAGCCGGTTGCTCAGGCCCCTGCGCAACCACCAGCGCAAGCTCAACAGCCCGATCACCAGGAGAGAAGCCAATTGATTGGGCTGGCGCAGATTACCGAACGCCTGCCCCGGCTCGGCTATGTTGACCCAGGGGAAAAGCGGACCCTCGAGATCGAAATACTGCAGCAGCGCGATCCCACTGCTGACCAGCGCCGCCCCCAGCCAGCCCGCGGCCACTGCGCGCAGGGGCGCATCTCGCCCCGAAGCCCGCGCCGGCCACGCCAGCAGCAGCACAGCCGCCACCGTCACGCCCGCCAGATACGGCAGCGTAGCCGCCACGGGGCCAGAGGTAAAGGGCCAGAGCCAGGGCAGCGCCACCAGCAGTGCGCACAGAGGAACAAAGGACATGGGCTGGATTGTGCCCATGCCCTCGGCCCTGCCCGGCGTGGGCAAAACACCCGCCGCCGCCTACACTGACGGCCTAGCCCTCGAAGGACTGCCCATGAACGCCGCCATCCACCCGCTCGAACGCCTTGGCGTGGACGACTATCTCCAAGCTGAGCAGCGCGCCGAGGTCAAGCACGAATACCTCGACGGCCAGATCGTCGCCATGGGCGGCGCAAGTCGCGCGCACGGCTTGCTGGCCCTCTCGCTCAGCGCCCTGCTGCTGCCCCACGCCCGCCGCAAGGGATGCCAGCTGTTCACAGCCGACATGAAGGTGCGTATCGACCACGACAGCGGCAGCTGGTTCTATTACCCCGACTTGGTGCTCGCCTGCGACCCCACCGACCGCGAACCGATGTACGTGCGCCGCCCTTGCCTGCTGGTGGAAGTGCTTTCGCCCAGCACCGAACACATCGACACGCGCGAAAAGCTGCTGGCCTACCGCCTGCTGCCGAGCCTGCGCGAATACCTGCTGCTGCGCCAGGACAGCCTGCAAGCCGACCTGTATCAGCGTGCCGCTGACGGCCGCTGGCAGCACCAACGCTTGACCGCGCCGGGCGACGTGCTCACGCTGGAATGCCTGGGTGCTCATGTCACGCTGGGCGAGATTTATGTCGACCTAGCGGATTTGAGCGTCGCGTGACCCCGGGTGGGCGGACCAAAAATCGTGATCTGACCCCATTTTTACCCCATTTTTACTCCAGCGCGGCGACGATGGCGGCTGGACGCACCAGCGGCTGGCACAGCCGGACGACGCCTTCAACCGGCTCTGCCTGCGGGCCAGCGTCGGCCTTCGGGTTATCTACGCCGATTTGCCGGAGCTGGTGGGTTGAAATCGTGATCTGACCCCGAATAACCAAGCGCCATGCTTCTGCTGGATTTCGGCGCTCACAGCACCACCAGATGCTCCTCTGATGCGCCCGGCACCGCGCTCAAGGGCATGCGCCGGTCAAACGTGACCAGTCGCCCGCCGTGCCGCATCGCCAGCGCCAGCAGGTACAAGTCGGTCAACTGGCGCGGACTGTGAATATGGCCGTGCTCAAAGCGCGCGGCATCCAGCAGGCTGACATCGTCCGGCCAGAACTCGTGGAACGGTGCCGCTGTCGAGCGCGCCAGCATCGCCACCAACGTGCGCAGTGGTTGCGGCTGCTGGTAACCCGGCTGCGCCATGATGCGCAGGCAGCCGTTCTGCGTCAGCGGGCAACTGGCCCAACCCTGCCCGGCATGCGCCTGAAACCAGCGCGAAGCCAAGCCATGATGCACGTGATCGCTGTCATGCAGCGCGATCAGCACATTGACATCGAGCAGCGCCCGCACCTCACACACCCTCTTCGTCGCGCAGGCGGTCGATCAGCGCGTTGCTGATGATGGCTCCCCGCGCCGGCAGCGGATGAATGCCATAAGCCGCCAGCGGCTCTGCCGTGCGCGACACCACCACCGGCGGCGCCTCTGGCGCGGCAAACGCCTGGCGCGCCAACTCGCTGATTACCTCGCCCAGGGGCTTTTTCTGCCGCCGGGCCAACTCCTTCGCCGCCAACAAGACGTCATCCGCAATGTCCAGGGTAGTTCGCATGACTGTGTCCTGCATGTTGATGTGATGCTTGATGCTAACACATCACGCATATCGACCCTGGCGGACGCAGCTGGTGCGGCCCCGGAGGGCGACTTGATGCTTCCGCCAAGCAGCCTGCACGAATACCTGCAGCTGCACCACAGGACACCCTGCACGCCGAGCTGTACAACAAGCGATATCGAGCGCGCCAAAGCCATGGCGCTGGAGTTGCAAGATGAGCAACGCACCATCCGGATCAAGACCCGGCCGTTTGATATGGCCAACTACCTCGGCAGCGAGGCGGAAATCACCGAGTACCTGCGTCAGGCCCTCGAAGACGGCGACCCGGCCGAACTGGCCGCCGCCCTGGGCGACATTGCCCGCGCCCGCGGCATGACCCAACTGGCCCGCGACACGGGCCTGTCGCGCGAAAGCCTGTACGAAAGCCTGTCGGGCGAACGCGCGCCCAGCAGCGAAACGCTGTTCAAAGTCATCCGCGCCATGGGGTACAAGCTGTCCTTGCAGGCCCGGCCTTGAGGCGGGTGTTCAGGCGGGGGCCAGCCCGCCTGCCCAACGCTTGCGGTGATGAGCAGTCCACCGTGGCAGCGAGCGTGTCACGCAAGGTCACGGCCTGAAATCGTGATCTGACCCCAATTTTCCCAGCAGGTTCATCGCGCCGCACCGCCCATCAGCAGACGCGCCACCTCGGCGTTGTGCACGTCAATGTCGTCCGGCACCACGAACCGACCGCGCGCCACGCCAATTCGCCGTCCCACCGGTGCGTCGGCCAAAGGCACCAGCCGCGCCACCGGCCGCCCATTGCGGGCGATCACGACCTCGGGCACCTGCCCCTGTTCCACGGCCTCCACCAGCCGCGACAGGGACGACTTGGCTTCCAGCATGTTGACGGGTTGCATAGCAGAACTCCTTATGAAGGAAGACTAGCTTAGTCTGGCTAAGATCCGGCGTCAACCATCGTCGTGCGGCTGTTGTGAAACCTGCTTGCCGCCCATGCCGAGCTGCGCCTGGCCCCGTGCTCACCCCCGAAGCCTTTGTGGCCGCTGCGCTGCGCGGCGCCTGAGAGGCAAGTTTTTTTAGCGAAAAGCCTCAGACAGCGCAGCACGAGCGGGCTCGCCCGCGATAAGACGACGCTTCGCCACGAACGCTTGATCGCGGGCAAGTCCGCGCCCATATGACGAATGAAGTCTGAAATCGTGATCTGACCCCATTTTCCCGCCAGCCCAACGCGCGAGGCCGTGGCCGCCAGCGCCGACACCAGCAGCGCGCCCAGCGCCAGCGCCGCGCCCATCGGCACGCGCCCCGCCTGCACCCACCAGCGCAGCGCCAGCAGCCCCATCACCAGCAGCGACGCCAGCTGGTTAGGCTGCCGCAGGTTGCCGAACGCCTGCCCCGGCTGCGCGATGTTGACCCAGGGGAACAGCGCCGCCTCCAGATCGAAGTACTGCAGCAGCGCGACCCCGCTGCTGAGCAGCGCCGCCGCCAGCCAGCCGCCCGCCACCGCAGCCACCGCCCCCGCGCGATCGCGCGCCGGCCACAACGCCAGCGCCAGCGCCGCCAGCACGGCCGAAGCCAGGTAGGGCAGCGTCGCCGCCACCGGGCCGTAAGTGAACGGCCACAGCCAGGGCAGCGCCAGCAGGCACGCCAGCAGCGTGCGTCGAACCAAGGGTTGCATGGGGGCGGATTGTGCCGAAGCGGCGTCGCGGGCTCGGCACCCGCGCAGCGCCCCAGCTAGACTGCCCATACCCTGGAGGACGGTGCCATGTCATCACCGCCCGCCACCCGTCTTGTGCCCATCAGCGTGGACGACTAGATGACGCGCACGCCACCGCTCTTGCAGCGATTTCCCGGCGCCCACGCAGCTTGCACACGCCGCCCATGCCTTCCATGGCATATCGGCTGCCCAGCCTGTTCGATCGGCATTTGCCCTTGATGCAACAGCGTCGATAAAGCGAGAAGTTTGTCATCGACATCTCAGCGACAAACACCAAGCGTTGATAAACGAGCGCGTCAGTGCTGGCATCATGCAGGATGCATGTGCCATGGGCACTGGCATTCACACGTCCCGCCCCAGATCCGCCCCATGTCAACTCTTCACGTCCTACGAAACCGCATTGCCCAGAAATCCGCCGTCGTCGGCATCTATGGCCTGGGTTACGTCGGTTTGCCACTGGCACTCAGATTCAGTGAGGTCGGGCTCAAAGTCGTCGGCTTTGACATCGACACAAGCAAGGCAGCGCTGCTGAATTCAGGTCAAAGCTACATCGAGCGCATCACCCCGGACCGCATACAGCACGCTCTCGACCAGGGTTTCGAGGCCACAACCGACTTTGCCCGAACCTCTGAAGTTAACGCCCTCATCATTTGCGTTCCCACACCACTGAACCGCCACCGCGAGCCGGACCTGAGCTTCATTGTCAATACCGTCGAAGCAGCGCTGCCCCACACACACCCAGGACAGCTCGTCAGCCTGGAGAGCACGACCTGGCCAGGCACCACGGACGAAGTGCTGGCGCCGCGTCTGCGCGCGCACGGGCTGGAGCCCGGCGTCAACTGCGCCCTGGTCTTTTCGCCCGAGCGCGAAGACCCAGGCAACCCCCACTACGGAACCAAGGACATCCCCAAGATCATCGGCGGCACCACTGCGCGCTGCCTGGAGTTGGGAACAGCGCTCTATCAGCACGCCATTCAAACCATGGTGCCCGTCAGCAGCACCCGCGCTGCCGAAATGACCAAGCTGCTGGAAAACATCCACCGCAGCGTCAACATCGGTCTGGTCAATGAGATGAAGATCGTCGCCGACAAGATGGGCATCAACATCCACGAGGTCATCGACGCCGCCGCCACCAAACCCTTCGGCTTCGTGCCCTACAAGCCCGGCCCCGGCCTGGGCGGCCACTGCATCCCCATCGACCCCTACTACCTGACCTGGAAAGCACGCGAGTACGGCGTCAACACCCGCTTCATCGAGCTGGCCGGCGAGATCAACCACCACATGCCGCACTGGGTGGTCGGCAAGGTGGCCGACGCGCTGAACGAGCGTGGCAAGGCCGTCAAGGGCAGCCGCATCCTGGTGCTGGGGCTGGCCTACAAAAAGAACATCGACGACACGCGCGAATCGCCTGCGGTGGAAATCATGGACCTGCTGCAAGCCAGGGGCGCGCACATCGGCTACAGCGACCCGCACGTGCCGGTGTTCCCGCGCAAGCGGGACTATCACTTCGATCTGGAGTCGGTGCCATTGAGCGCCCAAACCCTGGCCAGCTACGACTGCGTGATACTCGCCACCGATCACGATGGATTTGACTACGCGCTGCTGAAAAGCCATGCGCAGCTGATCGTGGACACGCGGGGACGCTGGACGTCCGCACCCAACATCGTCAGCGCGTAGGCTGATCTGCCTGCCTTGCCTGCCCCCATGATCGCTCCACTCCTGAAGCAACCCGAAGGCAAGATGCTGGAGTTCAAACGCGACCTGTCATCGCCGCGCAACGTGCTCAAAACGCTCGTGGCCTTCGCCAATGCGACGGGCGGCTGGTGATCGGGGTGGACGACACACGGCAGGTGCTTGGCGTGACGCGTGCCGCCGCTGTCAATCTGCATTGCACATGAATAGGCAACCCGCCATCTGGTTTCCCACAGTACGCACGGGCACCGGCACCGACGTCTTCACCGAGCGCCTCGCAACCGATTTGCAGGCGCGCGGCCTGCGCGCAGCAATCACCTGGCTGCCATTGCGTGCCGAATATGCCCCCTGGACAGTGGCCATACCGCAGCCACCGGCGTGGGCCAACATCGCGCATGTCAACACCTGGCTGCACCCGCGCTTTCTGCCCCCGAAACTGCCCATCCTCGCCACCCTCCACCATTCCGTGCATCACCCGGCCGCCAGCGCCTACAAAGGCGTGCTGCGCTCTGCCTATCACCGCCTGTGGATTGCACCCAACGAGCGCCGTGTTCTGCGCCGCGCCAACGGCATATCCGCAGTGAGCCAGTTCGTCGCAGATACCGCTCGGCAAACCCTGCTGGATGCCCCCATGCACGTCATTTACAACGGCGTGGATACCGCCCTGTTCGTGCCAGGTGTGCGCCAGCGAGGTACGGGCGAACCTTTTCGGCTGCTGTACGTGGGCAGTTGGATGGCGCGCAAAGGCGTGGACTTGCTCGCGCCCATCCTGCGCGAACTGGGTGAGGGTTTTGAGTTGCACTACACCGACGGGCCTGCCTCTGCACAAGACAAACAGAACCTGCCAGCCCATATGCACGACATTGGCCGCCTGCAAGGCGACGCTGCCGTCGTGGCCGCCATGCAGACCGCAGACGCCCTGCTGTTTCCATCGCGCAGCGAAGGCTTTGGGCTGGTGGCGGCAGAGGCCATGGCCTGCGGCCTTCCGGTGATCGCGACACGCGGCTCATCCCTCACTGAAGTCGTCCAGGACGGCGTGACCGGTCTGCTGTGCCCGCAAGACGACGTGCAGGCGTTTGCCACGGCTGCGCGCATGTTGGCGGCGGACCCCGCGCTTTGCGCCAACATGGCAGCCGCGGCACGCCGGCGCATTGAATCAACCTTTTCGGTGGAAGCCATGGTGGACGCTTACGCCCATCTCTACAGCACCGCCTTGGAACAAGGGGCCGCCCTCAAAGGCGCTCGGGCTTGCCACCCAGCATGAGCCGCAGGCTTTCCAGCATGGCAACCACCCTGATCAGAACCGCCACGAACAGAACGCGCAACCTGTCGAAGAAGCCAATGTCTTGATTCGACAGGATCCAGCCGACCGCCTGCCATGCTGACCGCTGTTTGGCCAGAGCGGCGGTACCGGCATGGGCCAAGCCAAGCTGGCGCAAGGATCTTCTACCCGCCACCACCCGTCGCGCCTGCTTCATGGCACTGCGCAGGCTGGATCGGGCCGGGGTCATCACGACGGCCTCCGGCGTGTAACACACGGCAAAGCCCTGTTTCGTCGCGCGCCAGCACCACTCCCGGTCGCCGCCAGAGAGCAATCGCTCCTCGAAAGGGCCTGTCGCGTCGAACTGCGCACGCGTGCAGAAAAGATTGGCCGTGGCGGTAAAGCCCTTTTCCTTCACGTTGCTGTCCTGCCCGAACCCCATCAGTTGCTGGTACATCGCCACGGCCGTCGGCTTGCTTTCGGGCGTGAACAAAACCTCGCCGCCCACGATGCGGCCACCGTTGCCCGCCAGCAGCGCGGCATGGCCCGCGCGGAGCCAATCGGGCGCCGGCAAGCAGTCCGCATCGGTAAACGCCAGGCCATCCGCGCTCGATGCACGGACACCGGCATTGCGCGCCGCGTAGGAACCCGGCGTTTCATGGCGTACCAGCTTGACCGGGAATGGCAGCGCCGCAGCCACCTCGATCGGCGGTGTGGAACCGTTGTCAACCACGATCACCTCGAAGGCAGACGTATCCGGTTGCTGATCAGCCAGCCGTTGCAGGCAACGCGTCAAACCTTTCAAGTCGTTGAAGACCGGAATGATCACGCTGATCTGGGGAACGTGTTCGGAGAGATTCATCGGGAAGTCTTGCGGGCGTGCATGAAGATGAGGAACGTCGCCATCAAGCCGATGAACTCGGCCGCAAGCTTGGCCTCGGCTGCGCCTGTCACGCCATTGGCAGGCACCAGCACCAGGGCGGCAACGACGAACACCCCCGTCGTGAGAATGTCGGAAAAGGAACGGCGCCAGGCCCGGTCGCTGGTGGTGAGCAGGCTGCCCACCAGTTGCCGAAAGCCATTGAGCGGTACCCAGAACGCCAATATCGCCACAAGCGCACCGCCGGCCTCGAACCCCGGCCCCAGCCAGCGGACGAGGTAAGGCGCCGCCAGCAGGCTGACAAGCACGCAGATCACCCCATAACCCGCGAATGCCATGGCATAGCGACGCAAGAACTGCATGTGGCCTGGCCCGATGGCCGTTCCCAGTGCGAACAAATGGTGGCTGCGGGACTGGATTAACGCACCGAACGGGATGGCAAAGGCCGCCATGATGCGCGTCGTGGCCGAATAGATGCCCGTCTGGTCGGCGGAAGTCAGACGGTACACGGCCAACTTGTCCGCCTCGCCTGCAAGGCTGTTCACCAGGTTCGATCCGGCGTAGGCCACGCTGTAATCCGGCGTCAGCACCGCCCGCAAGCGCGGGCAGGCGGGCCATGGCAGCCATGCACAGGCCAGCAAGATCGCCAGGACGCAAGCTGCGGCCATTGCCAGCAATACCCAAAGGGCAAATGCGCCGACATCGGGAGCGGCACCCCGCCACAAAAGCACAGCCGCCACCAGGAACCGCGCCACCGCTGGCAGGCTCTGGATCAGGGCGCCCATGCGATAACGCGCATGCGCAATGAAGGCATAACCCACGGCAGAGATAAGCGGCACCAGCAACAGCTCGGCAATGCCGATTGGAACCAAGGCATCGGCGAACAGCGGGCCGGACAGCCATTGACCCGCAAAAAGCGCGTAGGCGCACAAGATCAGCAGCCCGCTGGCCACATGCCGCGCCAGGCATGCACCCCAAGCCTGGGGGAACACCGCCGCGTCCCGCGATGCAAGCCGCACCAGGCCAATCCCGCTGCCCAAGCCCACCAGCGTGGCCCCAATGGCCGCCAGTGCCACTGCGGTGGCCAGCGCGCCATACCCACCCGGCCCCAGCAGCCGCGTGCCGGCGAACAGATACAGCGTCAACAAACCCACCCGCATCAACTGGGAGGCCACCACGAACAACTGCGGGCCATCCAGTGCGCGGCGAAGAAACTGCCGTAGCGCTTCCGCGCCCATGCGGTGCGTCATGCGGACTGCGCAGCGAATGCAAACACCGCCGCATAGTGGCGATCCTCGAACTCGGCGACCGGCTCCAACTGGTAGTGTTTGCTGCGCCCGGCGCGGGTGAGCAAGCGGTGCAGCGAGCCCAGCCCGATGCGGGATGCGCGAATGGCCTGGAAATCCCGATACCCGGCATCTTCCAGGAAGGCGCGGACCAGTTGACCTTCGGCAGGATGGCGAACCTCGAAGCAGATCACCGGGTGATCGCGCTGCAAACAGGCCGCCAAACCTTGCAAGGCCGGCAGCTCCGCCCCTTCGACATCGATCTTGATCAACGTGACGCGCTCGCCGGGCTCAAGCACCCTGTCCAGCACATCGTCGCCACGCATCAACTGCACGGCCACCCGGCCAGGCGCATCCATCGCCGAGGCGCCATCTGCCGCCAGCTCAAGCGTGCCGCTGTTATCGGGCCGCTGCTGTTGCAGGACGCCATCCCCCACGTGCGCGCTCAATGCCATCTCCATCACCTGCAAGTTGCTGCAGCCGTTCAGCAGGGCATTGGCGCGCAAGGCCGCTGCCATGACCGGGTGGGGTTCAAAGGCAACAACGCGCGAGAAGCTGCGAGCCATGCTGACGGCATGGTTGCCGATATTGGCGCCAATATCGAGCGCGACACCCGCGCTGCGCCCAGCACCTGCCGCGACGGCATCGATGGCCGCCAGCACCTCCGGCTCATAGGCACCCTGGGTACGTATCCGGCGGCCGATGACGTCGTTGTCCAGCGTGAACAGGCGGATGCGGCGCTGGCCTGCACCCAACTCCAGCTTGCGCGAAACCCACATCCGAAGACGGCCTGCGAAGAATCTGAGATAGGGAATGGACAGTACAGGCTGTCCGGTTGAAAGTGCGTTCATGGTTGGCGGTTTTCCTTCTCGATCATCGCGAGCAGGCCAAGGTAGTCGGCCTCCATCCGCCCAAGGCTTTGCGCTGCCGCGCGCGCCGTCGTCACCCGTTGCCAAGCCTCGGGAGTGGCCTGGACAAGTGCGGAATGTAGGGCTTCACAGAGACCAGAAGCGTCGAACCCGGTTGCCACAGCACCGCCCGGCCCGATGGTGTCGGCCAAGCCACCGCTCGGGCAGCCCACGACGGGGATGCCGCAGGCCATCGCCTCGATGGCCACGCGCCCAAACGCTTCTTGCGATTTGTCCAGTCCAATCTGCGACGGCATCAGCAGGACGTCCGCCCGAACCATGGCGTCAGGCATTTGCCCATACGGAAGGAGGGATGGCCCTTCCACCACCGCTTCAAGCCCCAGTTCGGCGACGAGGCGCTCAAGCACAGGCTTCTGCGGCCCGTCGCCCACCAGACAAAGCCGGGCGTCGTATTCAGGGTGGCGCTCGCGAAAAAGCGCCAATGCCGACAGCGCCACGTCGGCGCCTTTGGTTGGCACCAATCGACCGACGAACAACAGCCTCAGTGGGCGCGGCCATTCGCGTCCACGCATGGGCGAGCAGAACCTGCCCGTATCCACACCCATCGTCACGCGGTGGACGTTCATCGATGTGTGGGCGGCGATGCGCCTGGCCATGAAATCGCTGTGCACGATGGCATGGCCAGACCCTAGCATGACGCGCAACGACCACCAGCCGTACCGATGCGGCAGGGCGGTGGCATCGTGACCGTGAAAGTTGACCAACAAGCGCCGCTTCCAGCCGGGGCAGGCCAGCAGCGCCACGATGCCGTTGTTGGCGAAATGGGCATGCACGGCATCCCAGTCACCAGCCGCAGCAGGCGTGTCCATCAGGCGCGCCGCGTGCCAGGCGCAGCGAAGCAGCAGGAGGCTGAGGGCGCAACGGGGGTTTGCCAGCATGACCCCGGCAAGATTCCTGAAAGCGCGCAGCGACCACCGTGGCGCCTCGTGTAGCTGAATCCGATCGTTGGGCAACTGCAGGCGCTCGGCTGCCGCCGTGTCCACCTTTCGCGCGATCAGCGTCACGTGCACGCCGTGCCTGGCAAGGCCCAGCACATGATCGAGAATGAAAGTCTGGGAAGGCACGGGAAAGGCGTCGACGAGCACCAGCACGCATGGGTTTTTTCGATCCGCTCGCCATTCGACATCGTTCTGCGGCTCCGGGGGCAAGAAAGCCGACTGGTCGCTCATGGGGTCATACCGCCGTCACGAGGCAAGGCGCTCTGCAGCAAACCTGCGTAACGCGCAGCCACCTGATCCCAGCCTAGGTGGCTCACAAGACGCCCACGCGCCTCCTGGGCCTGGTTCATCGATGCGGTGGGATCAGCCAGCATCTGCACGATGCGTGCGGCCAACGCCCGTGTGTCGCGCACATCGATGCGCCAGCTCTCGGCAAGCACATCGCTGACAGCGGGCACGTCACCGGCCAGCACCGGGCAGCCGCAACCGATGGCCTCCACCAGCACCAGGCCCAGCCCTTCCTGGTCGCCGGATTCCGCCCTCACAAAGGGCGCGACAAACAGCGCCGCGCGCCGGTACAGCGCGGGCAAATCCTTTTGCGCCACCGCGCCCAGAAAGCGCACCGCATCCTGCAAGCCCAGTTCGTGCACCTGCGCCTTCAGCCGCTCTTCGTCCGGCCCGAAGCCGGCAATGCTCAGCGTCACGTCGGGCCGTTCGCGCAACACGGCGGGCAAGGCGTCCAGCAGATAGCGCAGCCCCTTCTTCTCGACCAGACGGCCCACAAACAGCAGCTCGCTGCGCGAGCGCTGCACCGCAGCGTCGGGCACAAAGCGCCCGGCCATGTCTACGCCCATCGGCACCACAGACACCTTTGAAACATCTGCGCCCAGCGCTGCCACGGCATCGCGCATGGCGCGGCTCACCACCGTCGCCGCCTGCGCCTGGCGCAGCACCAGGCGTTTAAGCGCCTGCATGGGCCCGCTGCGCAGCGCGTACAGGTCGGCGCCATGCGAAGTCACCAGAAACGGCCGACCCAGCCCGGCGGCGATCAGCCCCTGCGGAACCAGCCAATGCGCATGGACCACGTCCACCTTCTCGCGCCGGCACAAGCGCCACGCGCACCAGGCCTGCATCAGAACAAAGCCAGGCACCAGCAGCAGCTTCCAGCGCTGCAGCTTCAGGTTGGTGACGATCCCGCCATCGTTGACCAGCGTTTCCCAACGCTCGGGCGCATAGCGGTAGCGCACCACTTCCACGCCTTCCAGCATCTCGCGCGGCTTGGCGTCGGGTGCGTGGGGGCCCAGCACGATCACCCGGAAGTCATCGGCGAGGCGTTTGGACAGTTCGTGAACGAAACCGGGCTCGGGGTCGCCCGTCCATCGGGGATAGGTGGACGCAAGAACCAGCAAAACGGGGCGCCGAGCCGCTGCACCAGTCATGGCTTGTCCTGGTATGGCGCGTCCTGCCAACCCAGCACACGCACGCCGCTGCGCTCGTAGCTGTCGCTGCCGCCATGCACCAGCCAGGGCTGCAGAGCCTCGTCACCGGCAAAGCGCGTGGCCTTGCGGGCGGCCTGCAGGTAGTCGGGCGTCACCGTTTGCCCGGACTTGATCTCCACCGTTTGCAGCCGGGTACCCACCTCGAAGACCAGGTCGGCCTCCAGCCCGTTGTTGTCCCGCCAGAAATACAGCTGAGGCGGCTGCCCGGCATGCAGGCGCGCCTTCATGAACTCGCCCACCACCAGGGTTTCGAACAGCGCGCCTCGCAGCGGGTGCAAGGCCAGCAGATCGGCACTGCCGATGCCCAGCAGCCAGCTGGCCAGACCGACGTCCACGAAGTACAGCTTGGGCATCTTGACCAGGCGCTTGCCGAAGTTGCGGTGGTACGGCGGCAGCAGGTGCACGATGTCGCTGGCTTCCAGCACCGACAGCCAGGCCCGCGCCGTGGTGTGCGCAATGCCGGTTTCTCCCGCCAATGCGCTCAGATTGAGCAATTGCCCCGTGCGTGCCGCGCACAGGCGCAGAAAGCGCTGGAAGGTGGCCAGGTCTTGCACGCGCAGCACCTGGCGCACGTCCCGCTCCACGTAAGTGGCCACGTAGCTGGCAAACCAGTCCTGCGGCAGCACGTTGTGCACATGCAGCTCCGGGTAAAAGCCGCGCAGCATCAGGGCATCCAGGCCAGGCTGCCGCACTTGCGCCAGCGGCAGTTCGGAACCCAGCGCCAAGGGCAGCAAGCGGGTCATCCCGACCCGCCCGGCCAAGGTCTGGCTGATGCCGGACAGCAGGCCGAACTGCTGCGAGCCGGTCAGCACGAAGCGCCCGGGGGCGCGGTCGGCATCCACCATGCCTTGCAGCCAGGAGAAAAGATCCGGCCAGCGCTGCGCCTCATCGAAGATGGCCCCCGCCGAGGAGAAGCGAGCCAGAAAGCCCTTCGGGTCCTCGGCCGCGAAGGCGCGCTCGGACGGGTCTTCCAGGCTCACATAGGGCCTGTCCGGGAACAGTTGGCGCACCAGCGTGGTCTTGCCAGACTGGCGCGCGCCGGTTACCGCCACCACGGGAAAGGTGGTGGCCAGGCGTTTCAGCGTATCGGCGAGTTGGCGCGAAAACATTTTTTATACAATTCGATGATTCAATCGTCAGATTGTATGGGCTGTAGGTGCTTGTCGCACGATCCAGGGACAGGCGCACTCACGCCGAATCCTTGTACATCAGCGCCGTGATCTGTTCCGAGATCAGGCCCATCAGAAACACCATCACGCTGCCCGTGTAGAGCAGCGTGCTCATGTTGGTGAATCTCCCCTGATGCCACCACGTCCAGCCGTACCAGCCGGTCGCCAGCAGGAACATGCCCAGCGCCACCGGCGCAAAAATCTTCACTGGCGAAAACAAGGTGCCGATCTTGAAGATGATGAGAAAAAACCGCGCGCCGTCGCGCAGCAGGCGAATGTGGCTCGTGCCGATCCGCCTGGCTGCGTGAATGGGCACGTAGGCCACCGAATAACCGGCGCGGAAGAACGCCATGGTGCTGGTGGTGGGGTACGAAAACCCGTTGGGCAGCAGGTAGAGAAATTCGCGAAACCTGTCCGCCCGCACGGCACGAAAGCCCGAAGTCAAGTCTTCCACCTTGTGCCCGGTCATCCAACTGGCCAGGCGGTTGTACAGGCCGTTGGCAAATCCCCGGCCCACACTGGCCTGCGAGCCTTTCTGGCGGGCGCCCACCACCATGTCGTGGCCCTGGGCCATTTTTTCCAACAAGCGTGCAATATCCGCCGGGTCATGCTGGCCGTCGGCGTCCATGAACACGATCACCTCGCCCGTGGCGGCGCGCGCGCCGGTCTTGACGGCAGCGCCGTTGCCCTTGGAATACGGGTGCGAGACCACGCGGGCGCCGGCAGCAGTGGCCACGGCGGCGGTGTCGTCGCTGGAGCCGTCGTTGACGACGATCACCTCCACTTCTTCCATCAAAGCCTTGAGGGCTTTGACCACGCCACCAATGGCGCCCGCCTCATTCTTCGCGGGCATGACCACGCTAACGCTCACCATGCGGTGTTCCTTCCTGGGTTTTCAGGGCCTGCTGCAACTCCCCTCTGGCGCGTTGGACTTCCATTTCGTAAGCACCTCTGCTGCGCACCAGTTGGACGTCTGGTTGCCGGTCCAGCACCTGCTGCGCTTCGTCCAGCAGCAGCAGCGCATGCGAAACATAACCGCTGTTGGCCATGTTGGCGACCGTGGACAAGGCATTGTCGATGTCGTTGAAGCGCTGCATGGACACCTTCAGGTGTGGCATGGCCGCGTCTGGCTCACCTTCTGCCATCAACAGCAGCCCCCTGAGGTACGGCTCCACGCGATTGAACAAATGGGCAGCCCGGAACCTCGGGATCGCCCGCATCTCGTCCAGCAGGCCCAGCGTGTGCCGGCGGCTGGCCGCGAAATCGGGCGATTCGAGCTGCACCGCCACGATGGTCCGGACGCCCAAAAGAGTTTGCGCATCGAAACGCTGCTGCGGCAGCAGCCGGCGCACGCGCTCGAAATCGGCCTCGGTGGCCTGCTGCTGCCCCACGCCCGCCGCAAGGGCTGCCAGCTGTTCACAGCCGACATGAAGGTGCGTATCGACCACGACAGCGGCAGCTGGTTCTATTACCCCGACTTGGTGCTCGCCTGCGACCCCACCGACCGCGAACCGCTTTACGTGCGCCGCCCTTGCCTGCTTGTCGAAGTGCTTTCGCCCAGCACCGAACACATCGACACGCGCGAAAAGCTGCTGGCCTACCGCCTGCTGCCCAGCATGCGCGAATACCTGCTGCTGCGCCAGGACAGCCTGCAAGCCGACCTGTATCAGCGTGCCGCTGATGGCCGCTGGCAGCACCAACGCTTGACCGCGCCGGGCGACGTGCTCACGCTGGAATGCCTGGGTGCTCATGTCACGCTGGGCGAGATTTATGTCGACCTAGCGGATTTGAGCGTCGCGTGACCCCGGGTGGGCGGACCAAAAATCGTGATCTGACCCCATTTTTACCCCATTTTTACTCCAGCGCGGCGACGATGGCGGCTGGACGCACCAGCGGCTGGCACAGCCGGACGACGCCTTCAACCGGCTCTGCCTGCGGGCCAGCGTCGGCCTTCGGGTTATCTACGCCGATTTGCCGGAGCTGGTGGGTTGAAATCGTGATCTGACCCCGAATAACCAGAGCTGGTGGGTTGAAATCGTGATCTGACCCCGAATAACCGATATGGCTTTTGCCCAAGCGTTTGGCAGCATGAATTGGCACATACGCCACCGAATATCCGGCACGAAAAAAAGCCATGGTGCTGGTCGTTGGGTATGAGAATCCATTTGGCAGCAAATAGAGAAACTCGCGGAATTTATCTGCGCGCACAGCGCGAAAACCCGAGGTCAGATCCTCTACCTTATGCCCGGTCATCCAACTCGCCAGGCGGTTGTACAGGCCATTGGCAAGCCCCCGCCCCATGCTGGCCTGCGAGCCTTTTTGCCGTGCGCCGACCACCATGTCGTGGCTTTGCGCTAACGACGCAAGTAGACGGGGAATATCGGCCGGGTCGTGCTGGCCATCCGCATCCATGAACACGATGACTTCGCCCGCAGCCGCGCGGGCGCCAGTCTTGATGGCCGCGCCGTTGCCTTTGCTGTAGGGATGGCTGACCACGCGGGCGCCTGCAATGCCGGCAACTTCGACGGTGTCGTCGGTAGAACCGTCGTTGACCACGATCACCTCAGCATCGGGCAGCACCTGTCGAATGCCACGGATGGTCAAGCCAAGCGCTGCGGATTCATTCTTTGCGGGGAGGACGACACTGACGCTCACGCTGCGCACTCCTGACTCAACCAAACACAAATCCTATGATCAGAACGGATCCACATTGACCCACGCCACGGGCATACCCGTCTGCATGTCGATCAAAGCTGTCCAGAACACGGTGCCGGCCTGCACCGGCAGCCAGCGCAGCGCTTGTTCTGCCTTTCCGGATTTCGCCACAGCAGCATCGATGGCCGCAGCCTGCGCGGCATGGCGCTCGCGCAGCACGGCCACCGGCTGCGCCGCGTGCAACACATCGCCAAGGTGCTCGGCCACCGGCCGGTAGTTTTCAACGATGTGCTGCACATCACGCCCACCGCCCAGCGCGCTCATGATCAGATCAAAAGAGGCATCCGGATCGGTCGGGCGCAGCGCGTACACCGTTTGGTAGCCGGCCAGCAAACTGGATTTCTGCCACTCCGGGCGCACGGCTTTCTCCCGTTCGCTCGCCGGCAGTTCCCCGGCGCTGACCACCGTGTAGCGATCCACCGCGAACACCAGGAACGCCGGCCGCGCCTGCGCCACGGTATTCAGGCCATAGGCCAAGGCCGCGAGCTGAACCGCCACCACCACAGCGTAGTCCGTCAGAAGCTCCTTGCGTTTTTTTTTGGGGTTGTAGATCACCAGCGACATCAGCGGCCCCAGCGCCAGGTCGCAGGCCACCACCAGCACGAACAGCTTCATGCCACCCATCATTTCTGCAAAGGGGGCCGGGTACCACAGAGCGAATACCAGCCATGCGGCCAGCACCGCCACCAGTGCGGTGACCACGAAATGAAGGGAAAACGCCTTTATCTTTGCCAACCACATAGACCAACCGAATCCTTTGTGCCGATGAACGATGCTCGCCGCGCTCAAGGCTTGCCCAGCACATCCAGCTTGTGTTGCCATTGCTGCCGCGCGTAGGCGCTTCCAGTGGGCTGGATGGCTCTGGCTTCCTGCAAAAACGCGTCCGCTGCTGCGTGGCCCTGTGTTGACATGATCAAACCGTACAGCGCCTGAATGGTATCCATGTCTGGCTGCACCTTGAGCGCCTGGCGCAACTCGGCCATTGCACCCGAAACGTCGCCTGTTGACAGCAGCACATTGGCGCGGATGGCGCTCAGGCCCTGGCGATCATCCACCCCACGGAATACGGGGTTGCCTTGCATCAGGCCGGCCAGCGCCAGAACGTCTGCCGGCGCCAGTCCCACACAACGCCCCTGCATCTGCAACTGCGCCACGGCGCTCAGTGAACTCACCGTCAGATGGCTGTGCACCCCCGTGGGCAGCGATTGCCGCGCATGCCCCAGCCACCGGCGCGTGGCCTGGCCTTCGTCGTTCAAGTAGCAACTGGCCCGCAGGCCCTGCATGGCCACGCTGGTCAGGCGCGGGTTGCGGCGTATGGCGCCTTCATACATCGTGTCGACGTCTTTGACCTTGCCCGCTTGCATGTAGGCCCCGGCCAGCATCTGCAAGGCGCGCGGCGAATCCGGATGCGCCCTTGCCCAGACGAGCTGCTGGCGGCTACCCCACATGCTGGTGGTCTGCCACAGCATGAAGGCCAGAAACACACCGTATACCCCGGCCATCAGCCCGCGTATGCGGCCTGGCACTGCCGACCATTGGGCAAACCAGGCCGCCAGCGCCAGCACCGGGCCGATGAGCGGCACGTAGTTACGGTGCTCGAAATACAGGAAAAGCGCAAAAACGCTGGACTCAAGCAGATGCCCCGCCAAATACCAAAGCACCGCAAACAGCAGCAGGGGCTGGCCCCGCCGCCACAGCACGGCCGCCGCCACCAGCACCGCTGCCCAGGCGGCCAGCGCCAGTTGCACGACACCGTCGGAAAAATGGCGAACGGGATAGTCGTCGTGAAAGGGGCTGAGGTCGGCCAGGCGCGGCAAAAACGCCACGCGCAGGTATTCCCACAGAATCACGGCCTCACTGGCCAAGCGCTCTGACAAGGTGAATGGGCGCAGCCAGTAAGTGCCGGCCATGGTAGGCAGACGGCTGGCCACGTAGCCCAGCACCGCCAGGCTGGGCAGCCAGAGGGCGAGCCCCAGCACCCACCCCAGGCGCCGATTCCCGTCGGCAGGCAGCGCGCCGCCTGCCGCTCCGCGCGTGGGGGCGCGAAGCAGCACGCTGTGCAGCACCAGCAGCAGCAGCGGCAGCAGCACGCCGTTTTCCTTGCTCAGGGCGGACAGCAGCGTGCACAGCCCCAGGCAGACCAGCGCCGCCAGCATGCCGGGCCAGCGCCCCCAGGCCGCGTTGTCGCGCGCCCATAGGTAAGCGTGCATGCCCAGTAGCGCAAACAATGCGCTGAGCGTGGTCATGCGCTGCACGATCATCAGCGAGGCCGAAGCCAGGATTGGCAGCACACCCCAGAAAAACGCCACGGCCGGCGCCAGCCATTCGCTGCGGCCCAGGTGCTGTGGCCATTGCCGCTGCAACCGAAACACCAGCCACCCAAGCAGCGCCACGTTGAGTAGGTGGATGCCGATGTTTACCCACAAGAAGGCGTCGGCATTGCCCGCCGCGTAGGCGCCGCGCTGCAACAAGAAGGTGGCCAGCGCCACCGGCCGGCCCAGGGGCCCAGCATCGCCGGAGAAGATGTAGGCCAGCGCGCCCATGCGGTCTTGCACGGCCAGCATGCCGTCCATGGACGGCGCGTCGTCAAAGAAAAAAATACCGCCGCTGCCGAAGGCGTACAGCGCCACCAGCACGGCCAGCAGCGCCACCAGGGGCTTGAACGTTTCGGCACGCATCAGGGCAAATCCAGCTTCAGTGGCGAACAAAAGAAGAAAAAGCAAAAGAGCATAGCCCTTGCGGGCTATGCTCTTTCAGGCCGTCAGGCTTGACGGATTACTGACCGCGGCAGGAACCGGGCAGGTACTTGGCAGGCATGCCACCGGTCGAGGCAGGGCCGCAAACCCATTTGAACACCGTTGCGCCCAGGTCGGTGGCTGCAATGGCAGTTGTGTTGTTGGCATAGGGCGTCAGCGTGATAACGCCACCTGCTGCGCCTTTCAGATCGGGAGCGTTGGCTGCGCTCGCCGCCGTCACGGTAATGACGCCCACACCATCGGTCGCCACGCGGGCCACATACTTGGTCGGTGCGCTAGCTTCACAGCCCCACGCATTGGCTGCCGGAAACGCCGTACGCGAGGACTGAATCGTTTCGGTCACGCTGGTACGGCACTGCGAAGCAGCCAGGACGATCTCAGACACCTTCGCACGGATGGCGTAGTCCTGGTACGCAGGCAGCGCCACGGCAGCCAGAATACCGATGATCGCCACGACGATCATCAATTCGATCAGGGTAAAGCCTTTTTGCAGAGTCTTGTTCATGGTTCAGTCCTTTGGAAGAAATTGATTGCTAACCGGGAAACACTTCGCTTGTCAGTGCGTCACCGCGCACCCTTTCTTTTGCAGGTTCCGTGCCAACCCGCGTGGGGGCGGTGATTCGTGCGGCAGTTCACGGTCAGCGCCAGGCGGGGCGTGCCAGGTGACAATTTGCGACGCCCAAGGCGCCCAGAGGATTGACAAATCTGGTCGGTCGGCGCCCCAGCCGGGCGGCGTGACACGATTTGTCACTACCCCGGCGCGGGCGATACAGGCGCTGCGCTGCGTGCCCTGCAGCGCGCATGGCCAGGCCGCATCAAAGCAGCAGAAGCCCAGGTTGATGGGGGGGTATACGTTTCCAGCGCTTGAATTACAGGCGCTGGATGCCGTCTGGCATGGGAGTATCTAGCGATAACCCCGACAGGGGAAGCCTGCGCACCGGCCTTCGATGGCCGCAACCCCAAGCTCAAGGCCACGTCCAGGGCCTCTTGCCCCGAGAGTACACGGCCGGCCTCATTCCTGCGGCAAGCTCAGCAGGAACTGGATGGCGGCTTGTAGGGCAGGCAGATCGTGCGCAACCACCCGGGCGACGGTCTGGGGATCAATGGCGCCCAGGTAGTTGTGAGCGAGGATGTTGCGAAACCCGGAGATTTCGCGCCACGGAATGTGCGAGGCTCACAAATCCACCGCCTCGCGCAGCACGTGTTCGCGCATGTGCTGGTTGAGCTCGTGCTCGGGGATGAGTTCGATGCGGCGGCCCAGCTGCTGCTCAAGCTGCTGGGCCAGTGGCAGGCGCTGGCCGAACATGTCGTAGCCGGGCGGCAGATCGACCAGCAGGTCGATGTCGCTGCCGGCGGTTTCTTGCCGCCGCGCCACCGAGCCGAAGACCCGGATGCGCCGCGCACCATAGCGCCGGCCGAGCGCCGCGATGGCGTCTCTCTGGGCGTTCAGTTCATCGAGCAGCATGGGGGCGATGGTACGGCGAACGCTATGCCACTGCGCGCAGCACCTGGGGCGCGGTCATCGCCACGCGGATGAGGGTTTGCGCGGCGCCGGAGGGCTGGCTGCGGCCTTGCTCCCAGTTCTGCAGCGTGCGCACCGACACACCCAGCAAGGTGGCGAACTGCGACTGCGACAGGCCGACCCGCGCACGGGCGTCGGCGGCGTTCGGCACCTCGACCTGCGTGGTGCGCGCCGCGCGGCCGACCTTCATGTCGCGCACGGCCTCCAGCAGTTCGGCCTGGAAGGCTTGCATGTCAGGGTCCATCGTCTTGGGCATCGTCCATCTCCTTGCGCAAGTTCACTAAAAATTCGGTGGGTAGCTTGTCGAACCTGGCCTTGGTGTACCCGATCAACAGCCACACTTGCCCGCCCTCGGCGCGCGCATAGGTGATGACCCGCACACCGCCGCGCTTGCCCTGACCCGGACGCGACCAGCGCAATTTGCGCAAACCGCCCGAGCCGACGATCACATCGCCAGCGGTCGGATTGGCGGCAATCCAGTTGATGAATTCAGCGCGCTCGCCTTCGCCCCAGATGTTCTCCATCGAGCGAACGAATGCGCGGGTTTCGCTGACGGTGAACATGGGCGGACTATACGCTAAAAACGTATATTTTGGAGTCTATGCCCGAGGACGAAGATGAAGTCGACGCGGTGCAACTCAATTTTCGATAGCTGTCAGCGCTTGTCTGGAGGGCACTGAAGGCAGATTTGGCATGCAATCCAGCACCACGCCCCTACAACTCGAACACATGCCCCGCGCTCGGCCACCGGATGTCGTGCGCGGCTTCGCGGCGCGGCGGGCGCACCTGGTCGAACTGGGCGATCTCGCGCATGATGGTTTCGGTTTCGGCCGGCTTGGTGTGGGTGATGTAGATGGGGTAGCGGCGTGCGGGGTCGATCTGGTCCAGCTGGTCGGCCAGCGCGGCGGGCGAGAGGTGGCGGGCCAGCTGGGCCAGTGCGCGCTCGCCATTGGAGAAGGCGGTTTCGATGACCAGGCTGTGGACGTGGAGCTGGTTGACGCGCTGCCAGAAGGCCGGGCTGCCCACGGTGTCGCCGCTGAAGACCCACCAGGGCGCATCGGCCTGCGGGCCGCGCACGGCAAAGCCGACGGCGGGCACCGAGTGCTCGGCCGGCAGGGCCTCGATGGCGCGGCCCTGGACGTGGCGCACGGCGCCGACGTCGAGCGGGTGGAAGGTGACCAGGGGCGCCGCGGCCGAGGGCAGGCGCGTGAAGTCGGGCCAGATGAGGTCGTTGAAGACGTGCTGGCGCAGGGCGGCCAGGGTGTGCGGCAGGGCGTGCACGCGCAGTGGCTGGCCGGCGCGCGCACCGGCGATGGTGTCGACCATCAGCGGCAGGCAGGCGATGTGGTCGAGGTGGGCGTGGGTGAGGAAGACGTCCTCGATGCGCAGCATTTCCTCGCGCGTGAGGTCGCCCACGCCGGTGCCGGCGTCGATGAGCACGTCCTGATCGACCAGGAACGACGTTGTCTTGCAATCGCGAGCGATGGCGCCGGAGCAGCCGAGCACACGCACCCTCATGTTCAGCTCCCCGCGCTGTTATTTGGCGTCGAAGTCCGTGGTGCCGTCCCAGCCGGGGCCGGGCGGTGTTTGAAGCTGTGAGGCTACGCGTGCGGCATACAGCCGGTAAAGGAAAAAGTTGGCATTCGCTTGCTGAAGCTCGTTAACTTTTGTTCGAAACTCTTCGAAGCTGCCGGCGCGCCACAGGGGCAGCGCGGCCTGCCACAGGGCCAGTTCGGCCTGCAGCGCGGCGCTGGCCTGGCCGGGTGCGGCGCGCACGGTGTGGATGGTGGTGGCCTGGTGCTTGCCCTTGACGCGGACGCGATCCAGCTCTTGCCACAGGTGCTGGCCGGCGGCGGCGTGGTCGACGGTGGCCTGGCTGGCGACGATGTCGACCTGGTACACGCGCGAAAGGCTTTCGAGCCGAGCCGCCAGGTTGACCGCATCGCCGATGACGGTGTAGGCGCGCCGCAGATCGGAGCCCATGTTGCCGACCGACATGACGCCGGTGTTCAGGCCGATGCCGACGGACACCGACGGCGCGCCGCGCGCCGCGCGCTCGGCATTGAACTGGCGCATGGTGGCGGTCATGGCGACGGCGGCATCGACGGCCAGGCGGGCGTGGTCGGGCTGGGCCACGGGCGCGCCCCAGAAGGCCATGACGCAGTCGCCCATGTATTTGTCGATGGTGCCCTGGTGCGCGCGGATGACGTGGGTGAGGCGCGAGAGCACGTCGTTCAGCAGCGCCTGCAGGGCCAGCGGCTCCATGGTTTCCGACAGGCTGGTGAAGCCGCGCAGATCGCAGAACATCACGGTGAGCTCTTCGGCGCGCGCCTGCATGCCGTAGCGCTCGGGGTTGCGCACCATCTGGCGCACCAGCTCGGGCGGCACATAGGTGGCGAACTGCTGGGCCAGCTCGCGCTTGGCGCGGCTTTCGACAAAGTAGCCCAGCGCCATGTTGACGGCCAGCGCGGTGAGCGTGAGCACCAGCGCCGTGGCCAGCGGCATGGCCAGGCCGGCGCCCAGGTAGAGCGAGAAATCCAGCGCCAGAATGCCGGCCAGCAAGGCCAGCCCCAGCCCCAGCGATGCCGCCACGGGCAGCAACGGCAGGCCCAGGATCAGCACCAGCCCCAGGGCCAGCAGCAGGGCCACTTCGTAGCCGGCGGCGTAGTCGGGCCGCACGGCAATGCGGCCGTCGAGCATGCCCGAGAGCAGGTTGGCGTGCACTTCAACCCCCGGATACACCTCGCCCACCGGCGTGGCGCGCAGGTCCATCAGCCCCGGCGCCGTGAAGCCGAGCAGGGTGTAGCGGCCCTTCAGCTCGCCGGCGGGCAGACGGCCTTCGAGCACGTCGAGCGCCGAGATGTAACGGAACGAGCCGCCCCCGGGGCCGCCCGGCCCGCGGAAAGGCACCAGCGCGGCACCGCGCGCATCCACCGGCACGCGCAGGGCCTGCGCGCCCGAGCCCAGGGTGACGGCCGCCAGGCCGCCTGCCGCCTGCCCGGCCACGCGCTCAAGCCGCAGCGGCGGGTTGTCGAGCCCCAGCCGCAGCGCGGCCAGTGACAGCGATTCGTACAGCCGGCCTTCGAACGCCGCCACCAGCGGCACGGCGCGCACCTTGCCATCGGGGTCGGCCACCGAGTTGAAGAAGCCGGCGCGCGGGGCGGCCGCGGTCAGCGGCGCGATGTTGCTGCCGTAGCCATCCCAGTGCAGCATGCCGGGCGGCGGCGCATCCACCTCGGCCAGCGGGCGCGGCAGGGTGCCGCTGCGCCGCGCGTCGCGGTCGCTGCTGAGGTAGTAGCCCAGCGCCACCGGGCCTTGCTGCAGCGCGCGGGCCAGCACGCCGTCGTAGTCGAGCTGCGGCGCGGCACGGGCCAGCCAGTCGGCAAACGCAGGGTCGTGCTGCAGGTCCTCGCGGGCCAGGCGCTCGAGGTTTTGCAGGCCGGAACTGCGGTCGGGTTCGGCAAACACCGCGTCCAGCGCGAGCGCCGCCACCTGCTGACGCTCGGTCAGCTCGCGCACCAGCGCGGCCACGCGGGCGCGGCTCCAGGGCCACTGGCCCACGCGCGCCAGGCTGCGTTCGTCGATGTCGATGATGACGATGCGTTCGTCGAATGTCTGCGGCATCGTCAGCCGCAGGCGCAGGTCGTACAGGGCTTCGTCCACGCGGTGCAGCGCGGCGAAACTCCACACCCCGGATGCATGCAGGATCGCCAGCAGCACCAGCACCGCTGTGGCCAGCGTGCGCTTTCGATGGCGCTTCAAGCCAGCCCAAGCCATGCGTTGTCATCGCCCGCGCCGGGGCGCCGTGTCAGCGGTCGACAAACTCCAGACGGATGCCGCCCAGGTCGATCTGATCGCGGTTCTTGAGGGTGATGGGGCCCGCGTCGACGGCCACGCCGTTGACGGCCGCCACGTGCGTGCCCTCGACCTGCGCCAGGTCGAACCCATGCACGCGGCGCGTGATGGAGGCCACCGACAGGCCGGGCTTGCCGATGGTGGTGACCACCTTGGTCAGCGGCAGCTCGCGCCCGGCGGCGGAGCCGTTCAGCACGCGCACCCGCGGGCCGGTGGCCTCGGGGCCGAAGCCGACATCCACCCCCATGGGCACCGACAGGCCGGCGCCGGGCAGACTGACCGGCGCAGACATGGTGTCGCCGTCGACGAACTTGACCTTGTACTTGCCGACCTCGATGGTGTCGTCGTGCGCCAGTTCCTGCTTCTTGATCGCCTTGCCATTGACGTAGGTGCCGTTGGTGCTGCCCAGATCCTCGAGCACGGCGCGACCATCCACCATCTGCACGACGGCGTGCTCGCCGCTGACGGCGAGGTTGTCGATGACGACGTCGTTGTAGGGCCGCCGACCGATGGTCGAGCGATCCTTGATCAGTTGGTATTCCTTGACGACGACACCGTCGATCGAAACGATCAACTTCGGCATGAACGGCTCCCGTTTTCTGGCTTGTACTGGTATGAGTGGCCTATTGGAGCGTAGCCGCTGGGGCGCCGACAAGCCAACTATTGCCTATTTTCTCAACAATTTGGCCATCATCCCGGACTTTTTGGGCGGTTCATGGGCTTTGACGATGACCACCGATATGTTGTCGCGCCCGCCGCGTTCGTTGGCCAGCCCCACCAGCCGCTGGCACTTGGCATCCAGCGTCAGGTCTGCCGCCAGGATCTCGGCGATCTCGTCGTTGCGCACCATGTCGTTGAGGCCATCGGAACACAACAGCAACTGGTCGTCGCACAGCACGTCGACCTCGCGCACATCCAGCAGCACCGTGTCTTCCACGCCCAGGGCGCGCGTGACCAGGTTGCGGTTGCCGGAGGCGGCGGCCTCTTCCGGCGTGATCAGGCCGATGTCCACCTGCTCCTGCAGCAGCGAGTGATCGCGCGTGAGCTGCTCCAGCACGCCCTCGCGCAGTCGGTAGGCGCGCGAATCGCCCACATGGCCGATCACGAACTTGCCGCCATGCGCCACCGCCATGGCCAGCGTGGTGCCCATGCCGGCATAGGCCGCGTGCGTGTTGGCAGCGTCGAAGATGGCGCGGTTGGCGTTGTCGACGCAGATTTCCATCGCGCGGCGCACGTCGCGCAGCGTGGCCACGGGCGAGGCCTCGTGCAGCCAGCGCGCCATCTCGCCGGCGATCAGTTCGACCGCCAGCGCGCTGGCCACTTCGCCGGCGTTGTAACCGCCCATGCCATCGGCCAGCACGGCCACGCCGTGCGCGGCATCGACCATCACGGCGTCCTCGTTGTTGGTGCGCACGCGCCCCACGTCGGACAGTGCGCCGTACTCGAACTCCATGTCAGGCCGTCGCTGCGATCAACCGGGGGCCGAGGGGCAAAGCCACATGCAACGGGCCCTCATGCCGCCGAGGCGGGTGGCGGGCTGCGACGGCTCTGCACCCACTTGCCGATGGCCAGCACCAGCAGCGCGCCCGCCACGCCCATGGCGTAGTGCACGGTCTTGTCCTGCGGGATGTAGGGCACCAGCGCCGGGTCCGAGTGCATCATGGTGCCGGCAATCCAGCCCAGCAGCATGCCCCCCAGCAGGATGATGATGGGGAAGCGGTCCATCAGCTTGAGCACCAGCTGGCTGCCCCAGACGATGATGGGGATGCTGACCAGCAGGCCGAAGATGACCAGCGGCAGCTGGTGCTGCTCGCCCGCACCCTGCGCGGCACCGGCGACGGCGATCACGTTGTCGACGCTCATCACCAGATCGGCCACGATGATGGTCTTGATGGCGCCCCACAGCTTGTCGCTGCCCTGGATGCTGCCGTGCGCGTCTTCCTCTTCCGGCGCGATGAGCTTGATGCCGATCCAGATCAGCAGCAGCGCACCGACGAACTTGAGGAAGGGCACCTGCAGCAGGGCGAGCGCGAAGGCGATGAGGATGACCCGCAGCACGATGGCACCGGCCGTGCCCCAGATGATGCCCTTGGTGCGCTGGTGCGCCGGCAGGCCGCGGCAGGCCAGCGCGATCACCACGGCGTTGTCGCCCCCGAGCAGGATGTCGATCATGATGATCTGACCGACGGCGACCCAGAAATGGGCGGTGAAAAATTCTTCCACTTTGTCTCTTCCCTAGGAACTTGGGGCGGCTCAAATAATACAGCCGGATGGCCTGGCGGGGCATCCGGCTGCAGCATGGAGGCCGCTTCAGGGCGGCCTCGGCCCGCGATCTGCTTACAGCAAGCCCTTGAGCAGCTTGCCCATCTCGGACGGGTTGCGCGTGACGGTGAAGCCGCACTCTTCCATGATGGCGAGCTTGGCGTCGGCCGTGTCGGCACCGCCGCTGATCAGCGCGCCGGCGTGGCCCATGCGCTTGCCGGGGGGCGCGGTGACGCCGGCGATGAAGCCGACGATGGGCTTCTTCATGTGGTCCTTGCACCAGCGGGCGGCTTCCGCCTCGTCGGGGCCGCCGATCTCGCCGATCATGATCACGGCATCCGTATCCGGATCGTCGTTGAAGGCCTTCATCACGTCGATGTGCTTCAGGCCGTTGATCGGGTCGCCGCCAATGCCCACGGCGCTCGACTGGCCGATGCCCAGCTCGGTCAGCTGTGCCACGGCTTCGTAGGTCAGTGTGCCGGAGCGGCTGACCACGCCGACGCGGCCCTTCTTGTGGATGTGGCCGGGCATGATGCCGATCTTGATCTCGTCGGGCGTGATGATGCCGGGGCAGTTGGGGCCGAGCAGCAGCGTCTTCTTGCCGCCTTTTTCTTCCTTCTGCTTCATCTTGTTGCGCACTTCCAGCATGTCCTTGATCGGAATGCCCTCGGTGATGCAGACGACGAAGTCGAGGTCGGCCTCCACGGCTTCCCAGATCGCGGCGGCGGCGCCGGCTGGCGGCACGTAGATCACGGAGCAGGTGGCGCCGGTTTCCTTGGCCGCATCTTTCACGCTGGCGAAGATAGGGATGTTGAAGATCGACTCACCGGCCTTCTTGGGGTTCACGCCGGCGACGAAGCAGTTCTTGCCGTTGGCGTATTCCTGGCACTTCTCGGTGTGGAACTGGCCGGTCTTGCCGGTGATGCCCTGGGTGATGACTTTGGTGTCTTTGTTGACGAAGATGGACATGTTCAGGGCTCCTTACTTGACGGCGGCAACCACTTTTTGAGCCGCTTCGGCCATGGTGTCGGCGCTGATGATGGGCAGGCCGCTTTCGGCGAGCATCTTCTTGCCCAGTTCCTCGTTGGTGCCCTTCATGCGCACCACCAGCGGCACTTTCAGGTCGACCGCCTTGCTGGCCGTGATGACGCCGGTGGCGATGGTGTCGCACTTCATGATGCCGCCGAAGATGTTGACCAGGATGGCCTTGACCTTGGGATTCTTGAGCATGATCTTGAACGCCTCGGTCACCTTCTCGGGGGTGGCGCCGCCGCCCACGTCGAGGAAGTTGGCCGGCTCGGCGCCGAACAGCTTGATGGTGTCCATGGTGGCCATGGCCAGGCCGGCGCCGTTGACCAGGCAGCCGATGTTGCCGTCGAGACTGATGTAGGCCAGGTCGAACTTGCTGGCCTCGATCTCGGCCGGGTCTTCCTCATCCAGGTCGCGCAGGGCCACGATCTCGGGGTGGCGGAACAGGGCGTTGCTGTCGAAGTTGAACTTCGAGTCGAGGGCGATGATGTTGCCCTTGCTGTCGCGGTTCAGCGGGTTGATCTCGACCAGCGAGGCGTCGGTGTCCATGTAGCAGGTGTAGAGCTTCTTGAACACGTCCACAGCCTGCGCGGTGCTGTCGGCCGGGATGCCGATGCCGTCGGCCAGTTCCTTGGCCTGCGCGTCGGTCATGCCCTGCAGCGGATCGACGAACACCTTGATGATCTTCTCGGGGTGGCTGTGCGCCACTTCCTCGATGTCCATGCCGCCTTCGCTGCTGGCGATGAAGGCAATCTTCTGCGTCGCGCGGTCGGTGACCACGGAGACGTAATACTCTTTCTGGATGTCGGCACCGTCCTCGATGTAGAGGCGGCGCACCTTCTGGCCTTCGGGGCCGGTCTGATGCGTCTTGAGCTGCATGCCCAGGATCTGCGTGGCCAGTTCCTTGACCTGTTCGATGGACTTGGCCACCTTCACGCCGCCGCCCTTGCCGCGGCCGCCGGCGTGGATCTGCGCCTTGACCACCCACACCGGGCCGCCGAGTTTCTGCGCCGCTTCCACGGCTTCCTGAACGGTGAATGCGGGAATGCCGCGCGGCACGGGCACGCCGAATTGACGCAGGATCTCCTTGCCCTGGTATTCGTGGATCTTCATGAGGCCCCTCTGAGGAGTGTTGGTGTGATGAGAGAGAAAACGGTCGGGCCACCGGTGGGCCGTCGGGCGCCGCACTGCCGCAGGGCCAGCGGGCCGCCTCGGCGAATGTATCATGGTGCGACGCACCAATTGTGCGCGAGGGCCTTACGCTGCCATGACGCAGGCCCCGCGATGGAAGGATTCAAGCAATGGCCAAGGTATTCATTGATGGCGAGGCCGGCACCACCGGCTTGCAGATTCGCGACCGCCTGCAGGGCATGCCGGGCGTGGAGGTGGTCAGCATCGACCCCGCGCGCCGTAAGGACCCCGAGGCCAAGCGCGAGATCATGGCCGCGGTCGACCTGGTGATCCTGTGCCTGCACGACGACGCCGCGCGCGAGTCGGTGGCCATGATCGACGCCCTGCCGAACCGCAAGCCGCGCATCATCGATGCCAGCACGGCGCACCGCGTGGCCGAGGGCTGGACGTTCGGCTTCCCCGAGCTGTCGAAGGACCAGCGCGCCGCCGTGCAGGCTGCCGATCGCGTGGCCAACCCGGGCTGCTACGCCACCGGCGCCATCGCCCTGCTGCGGCCGCTGGTGGACGCCGGCATGCTGCCGCCGGATTACCCGGTCGCCTTGCCGTCGGTCAGTGGTTACTCCGGCGGTGGCCGGCAGATGATCGAGGCCTATGAAGCCGGCGGCGCGCCGGCCTACGAGCTGTACGCGCTGGGCCTGAAGCACAAGCACATCCCGGAGATCATGAAGTACGGTCGCGTCACGCGCCGCCCGATCTTCGTGCCGGCGGTGGGCAATTTCGACCAGGGCATGCTGGTCGAGTTGCCGCTGCACCTTGACACCCTGCCCGGCCAGCCGACCGCCGCGCAGCTGCTCGACACCTACCGCGCCCATTACGCGGGCGCCGAGGCCGTCAGCGTGGAAGCGGCGCCCGAATCCGGTAAGCTGGATGCCGTGGCGCTGAAGAACACCAACCAGCTCGAAATCCGGGTGTTCGGCAACGACGAGGCGAAGCAGGCGGTGTGCGTGGCGCGCCTGGACAACCTGGGCAAGGGCGCCAGCGGCGCGGCGGTGCAGAACCTGCGGCTGATGCTGGGGCTGTGACCGGCGCGCGCTGAATCGGCGCCGGCGGCGCAGGATCAGCGCCGCTGCGCCCGGCGCGGCGGCTGCAGCAGAAAGGCCGCCGAGTCGGCGAACTCGGCACCGGCCTCGGTGCCGGCACGCGCCACGATGGCGTCGATCAGCGGGTGCAGGTACGGCAGCAACTCGCCCAGCGTGGTGGCGGTGGCGATCTGCTGCTCGTAGGCATAACGGCCCAGGTGCCGGCGGATCGAGCGGATCATGAAGTTCGACATGGCGTGGCACACGTCGTCGGGGCGGCGCGACAGGGGCGATGGCGCACTGTGCGCTGGCGCGGAGGGCGCAAAAGGCGCTGTGGCTGGTGCCGGCCGCGTGTCCAGGTCGGCCATCTCGGAAGGCTGGATGTAACCCGAGGCGCTGAGCCAGCGCAGGCCGCCCGCGGTCAGCGCGCTCTTGCCGGTGGCGGCCAGCAGATCCTCGCGCGTGCGCCGGCCATCCACCATGCGCAGCAAGCCATGCAATTCGACCGGCAAGGTGCTGTGCGCGGCGGCACACTCGCGCGCGCCCTTGTCGCTCAAGGCGTAGACGATTCTCATTGTTTTGTTCTCCCTGCAGCCCATGTGGGTGCGGCCCAAGGGCCTCCATCACCATGACGCTGGCGGGGTGATTGCGGCGGCAACCCGCGCGGCTGTCAAGCCCGCACTTGAAGGGGTGGTGGCGGGTGCGCGCGGCGTCAGAAATCGTCGTCGTCCGCAGCGCCGCCCAGCGCGCGGCGCGCCACGTCGCCGCTGAAGCCGCGCGCGGCCAGAAAGCGCAGCTGGCGCGCCCGCTCGGCCGCGTCGGCGGGCGGCTGGCCGAACTTTCTGCGCCAGACGGCCTGCGCGCGTGCCAGTTCGGTGCTGCGCAACTGCGCGGCGGCGTCGGCCACCACCTCGTCGGGCAGGCCCTTGGCACGCAGCTCCTGCAGCACGCGCGCGCCGCCCAGGCGCCCGGCGCGGCGGTGCAGCACGGACTCGGCCACGCGCGCCTCGTCGATGAAACCCTTGGCGGCCAGTTCGTCGAGCACGCGCGCCACAGCGTCCGGGTCGTCCTCGGGCCCCACGTGGCGCGACAGCTTGGTGGCCAGTTCGGCGCGCGAATGCTCGCGCGCCGCGAGGTAGCGCAGGGCGCGGCCCTTGAGGGAGAGGGTCTGCGCGGGGCGTGGGGTCATGGGCTGCTGGATGCTATCAATTTGATGGCTGTTCGCGCCGATTCACACTTGATTTCATAATGAAATCACTATGAAGTCCGCTTGCAGAAGGCGCAAGCAGCTCCCAATAAGAGAGCGTCAGCCTCCTGCCGGCGATGCCGAGCGACTCACGGACGCCGGTTTTAGCTCCGGCACGCCGCTTCGCGGCTTCACGTGCGCTGCGCGCACGTGAGCCTGCGCTGAAACTGCGGTGCGAATTCGGCTCACGCCTCATCGACGGCGGCTTCCGCCGCCGCCGGTCGCCCGGCGATGCCGAGCGACTCGCGCACCTTGTTTTAATTTCGGCACGGCCGCTGACGCGGCCTTCACATAGGCTGCGCCAATATGAGCCTGCACTGAAATCGTGTTCAAGAGGCTCACGCCTCTTCCGCAGCGGCTTCCACCGCTGCGGGTCGCCCGGCGATGCCTAGCGACTCACGAACACGATTTTCAATCTCGCGCGCCAGATCGGGGTTCTCGCGCAGGAACTCGCGGGCGTTGTCGCGGCCCTGGCCGATCTTTTCGCCCTGGTAGGAATACCAGGCGCCGCTCTTGTCCACCACCTTGGCGGTCACGCCCATGTCGATGATCTCGCCCTCGCGGCTGATGCCTTCGCCGAACAGGATGTCGAACTCGGCCTGCTTGAAGGGCGGGCTGACCTTGTTCTTGACCACCTTCACGCGCGTTTCGTTGCCGATGGCTTCGTCGCCCTTCTTGATGGTGCCGATGCGGCGAATGTCCAGGCGCACCGAGGCGTAGAACTTCAGCGCGTTGCCGCCGGTGGTGGTTTCGGGGCTGCCGAACATCACGCCGATCTTCATGCGGATCTGGTTGATGAACACCACCGTGCAGTTGGTCTTCTTGATGGTGGCGGTCAATTTCCGCAGCGCCTGGCTCATCAGCCGCGCCTGCAGGCCGGGCAGGCTGTCGCCCATGTCGCCCTCGATCTCGGCCTTGGGCGTGAGCGCGGCGACCGAGTCGACCACCACCAGGTCGATGGCACCCGAGCGCACCAGCGAATCGACGATTTCCAGCGCCTGCTCGCCGGTGTCGGGCTGGCTGATCAGCATGTCCTGCAGGTTCACGCCCAGCTTCTGCGCGTAGGCGGTGTCCAGCGCGTGCTCGGCGTCGATGAAGGCGCAGGTGCCGCCCAGCTTCTGCATCTCGGCGATGACCTGCAGCGTGAGCGTGGTCTTGCCGCTCGATTCCGGGCCGTAAATCTCGATCACCCGGCCGCGCGGCAGGCCGCCCACGCCCAGGGCCACGTCGAGCCCCAGCGAGCCGGTGGAAACGACCTGGATGTCGGCGACCACCTCGCCTTCGCCCAGGCGCATGATGGTGCCCTTGCCGAACTGCTTTTCAATCTGCGCCAGCGCGGCCTGCAGGGCCTTGGCTTTTTCGGTCTTGTCGGCGACGGCCATGTCCATGATTTTTCCTTTGAGATCAATGGGTTGAAGCGGATGCACCCGAATCAACTGGATGCTTGAACAGGACTGTATATCAATCCATTGATTGCCGTAAAGCCGATTTATGGTCAGTTTGCCTTACTATCTAGCGCATGAATGAGCCCGACGATGACCGCTGGCGCGAGACGCACCTCGGCCGCCTGCTCGGCCACGCCATGCGCCGCTTCGACGAGCGCGTGCTGCAGCTGATGGCGGCCAGCGAGCAGGCGCCGCTGGCGCTGGCCAACCTGGCGGCGCGCGACAAGGTGGGCGCGGCGCACATCCACATCACGCGCCACCTGCCGCTGGGCGGCGCGCGGCTGACCGAGCTGGCCGCCTGGGCCGGCATAGCCAAGCAGTCCATGGGCGATCTGGTGGACCAATGCGAAGCCTGGGGCCTGGTGGCGCGCGAGCCCGACCCGCGCGACGCCCGGGCGCGGCGCATCGTGTTCACGCCGACGGGGCTGGACTGGTTGGCCGCCTTCCGCGACGCCGTGGCGCAGGCCGAGGCCGAGTTCCGCGCCGCCGTGGGCGACGAGGTCGCCACCGTGGTGGCGCTGGGGCTGGAGGCGTATGCGGCCTGATGTTTCAGGCGAAATCGGCCTTCAGAGCTTGTACAGCAAGCGCCGATAGCTATCTTGTTGATAGCGAATGGCGTGGCCTGCGCTGCTCGCCCCGCGCAACCATCCGCGCACCCGCATGCCCACCCCGCCGATGCGGGGGACAACCCCAGCGCGGCCCCCGCGGCGGCGCTCTAGAATTTGCTGCCAACGCCCAGTACAACGATGCGGCGCGCGGCGCCGCCACAGGAGACTTTCATGCGCATCCTCATCGCCGAAGATGACCAGGTGTTGGCCGATGGCCTGATGCGCAGCCTGCGCACCCACGGCGCCGCGGTGGACCACGTGGCCACCGGCACCGAGGCCGACACCGCCCTGCTCACCAACACCGAGTTCGACCTGCTGATCCTCGACCTGGGCCTGCCCAAGCTGCACGGGCTGGAGGTGCTCAAGCGCCTGCGCGCGCGCGGGCAGACGCTGCCGGTGCTGATCCTCACCGCGGCCGACAGCATCGAGGAGCGCGTGAAGGGCCTGGACTACGGCGCCGACGACTACATGGCCAAGCCGTTCGCGCTGACCGAGCTGGAAGCGCGCGTGCGCGCCCTCACGCGGCGCGGCATGGGCGCGGCCAGCGCCACCATCAAGCACGGCCCGCTCGAATACGACCAGACCGGCCGCGTGGCCAGCATCGACGGCAAGATGGTCGACCTGTCGGCGCGCGAGCTGGGCCTGCTGGAGGTGCTGCTGCAGCGCAGCGGCCGCCTGGTGAGCAAGGAGCAGTTGGTGGAGCGCCTGTGCGAGTGGGGCGAGGAGGTGAGCAACAACGCCATCGAGGTCTACATCCACCGCCTGCGCAAGAAGATCGAGAAGGGGCCGATCCGCATCGCCACGGTGCGCGGGCTGGGCTACTGCCTCGAGAAGATTCCGGGTTGAATCAGGCGCCCGCGCTTGCTGGGCAAGCGCTGGCAGCTACCGAAACAGCAGCAATGCAGTGAAGATATTCCAACGCGCCCAGCGCTCGCTGTTCGGCGAGATCCTGGACTGGATGCTCACGCCGCTGCTGCTGCTGTGGCCCGTCAGCCTGGCGCTGACCTGGCTGGTGGCGCAGAACCTGGCCAACAAGCCGTTCGACCGCGCGCTGGTCTACAACGTGCAGGCGCTGGCGCAGTTCATCCAGGTCACGCCCGGCCAGCGCGTGCGCTTTCTGCTGCCGCAGCCGGCCAGCGAGCTGCTGCGCGCCGACGACTCCGACAACGTCTACTACCAGGTGCTGGGCGCCAAGGGCGAATACCTGTCGGGCGAGCGCGAACTGCCCGCGCCGCCGCGCGCGGGCCACGAGCCGAGCACGGGCGAACTGGCCGAAGAGCCACAGCTGCGCGATGCCGAATTCCGCGGCCTGCCGGTGCGCGTGGCCTACCTGTGGGTGCCCATCGGCGACAGCGGCGCCCAGGCGCTGGTGCAGGTGGCCGAAACGCGCGAGAAGCGCAGCGTGCTGGCGGCCGAGATCATCAAGGGCGTGATGCTGCCGCAGTTCGCCATCCTGCCGCTGGCGGTGCTGCTGGTGTGGCTGGCGCTGGTGCGCGGCATCCGGCCGCTGTCGGCGCTGGCCTCGCGCATCCGCGCGCGCAAGCCCGACGACCTAAGCCCGCTGGACGAAAGCGCCGTGCCCCAGGAGGTGGGGCCGCTGGTCGGCTCGGTCAACGACTTGCTGACGCGGCTGAAGGACTCCATCGCCACGCAGAAGCGCTTTCTGGCCGACGCCGCGCACCAGCTGAAGACGCCGCTGGCCGGGCTGCGCATGCAGGCCGACCTGGCGCAGCGCGAGGACGCCAGCGCCGACGACCTGAAACAGTCGCTGCAGCAGATCGGCCACGCCAGCGTGCGCGCCACGCACACCGTCAACCAGCTGCTGGCGCTGGCCCGTGCCGAGGCCGGCGGCGCCGTGATGGCGCAGCAGCCGTGCGACCTGGCGCAGCTCACCATCGACGTGGTGCGCGAGGCCGTGCCGCAGGCCATGGACAAGCAGATCGACCTGGGCTACGACGGCCCGGCGCCCGGCGCGCCCGAGCTGACGCTGCTGGGCAACCCCACGCTGCTGCGCGAGATGATCCGCAACCTGGTGGAAAACGCCATCCACTACACGCCTTCCACGCCCGAATCGCCCGGCGTCGTCACCGCGCGGCTGCGCGTGGAGCCGTTCAGCCGCGCGCTGGCTGTGCAGGTGGAGGACAACGGCCCCGGCATCCCCCAGGCCGAGCGCGCCAGCGTGTTCCAGCCCTTCTACCGCGCGCTGGGCACCAACGTGCACGGCTCGGGCCTGGGGCTGCCCATCGTGCAGGAGATCGCGGCGCAGCACCGCGCAGAGGTCAGCGTGGACGACGCCCACCCCGGCCAGCAGCCGCCGGGCGCGTGCTTCACGGTGCGTTTTCGGGCAAGTTGATGGCGCTATCTTGTCGATAGCTTGAGGCGCCCGGCGGGCGGGCGTCGGCGCAGGATTCGGGCATCATCGCCCCGCCAGGCAGGCCACGGCTCGATGGCTTTTTCGTGGGAGCGGGCTTGCCCGCGATGAAGCACTGAACGCGAGGCGACGCCGCATCGCGGGCAAGCCCGCTCCCACAGCCCGCGGTCACCACATACTCCCCTATAAGTAAGCCGATAGCGCCCTATTGGCGGGCGCTGGAGCCGCATACCCCCCCTACAGTCCGCTCGCACCGACGCCATGCAGCGCCTCTGCACGCCAGGATGATCGAAGCGGCCGCTCCGCCCGCCTCAGGCCGGCTTGTACAGGCTCAGCTGCAGCTTCTCACGCTCCATGGCGCGCGCCACCGCCGGCACCTGGGCGGTGCGCTGCACATGCGCCCACAGCTCGGGAAAGTCCTCGGGGTTGATGCCGGCGATGGTGCCCCAGCGCAGCAGCGTCAGCGCATAGGTGTCCAGCGGGCCGCAGTGCACGCCGCCCAGCCAGTCGCGGCCTTCCGCGTGCGCCTTCTTCACCAAGTCCTGCAGCTCGCCCATCAGCGTGCGGTACTGGCCCACGGCGTGCGTCTTGATGGCGGCCTGCGCCGCCTCGTCGCCGGTGAACTTGTGCGGCATGAAGATGTGCGTGAAGGTGGGGTGCACCGTGTTGTTCATCCACGCCAGCACCTCGACGAAGCGGCCACGCGCCAGCGGGTCCTTGGGGATGAAGGTGGCCTCGGGAAACTTGGCGTCGATGTAGGCAATGATGGCCATGATCTGCGTGATCACCTCGCCGCCGTCCACCAGCACCGGCACCTGGCCGCGCGGGTTGATGGCCTTGTACTCGGGGCTGTTCTGCTCGTTGCGGTGCAGCTTCACCGCCACCGGCTCGAAAGTGGCGCCGGCCATCTCCAGCATGCTGTGCGGCACGAACGAGCAGGCGCCGGAGGCGTAGTAGAGCTTGAGGGTCATGGGGAAGTCTCCTGTGGATCGGTGGGTAGGCAAGGGCCTGAGCATAGCGCGGCGGGCGGGGCGCCGAACATCAATAAAGATAGCTGCCTGCGCCGGTCAATCAATGGTTTCAGATGGCTTCGGCTTGAAATCACGGATGGACAAGCGCAAGCCGCTATCAATTAAAAAGCGCCTGATCGATTAGCCAGCTACGGGAGGATGCGTCTCCGACCCTCACCCCCGCCCTCTCCCGCAGGCGGGCGAGGGAGTTTCAGGGCCAGACGCCCCCCTTCGTGAATCGAACGGCCGCGGAGCAGGCCATCCAAGCGAACGCCGTGGAGCGGGCTTGGCCCGGCCACTGGCGTTGTCCCCCTTCCCGCGAAGCGCAGCGCAGCAAGAGAAGGGGGAAGCCGCGTCAGCGGCTCAGGGGGTTGTTCTTCTATTCACACCCTCGCAGCTCCTTGCCCGCCAGCGCGCCGCGCAGGCCGCGCACCTGCTGGCGCAGTGCCGCATCGGCATTCGGCAGGCGCAGCAGGTAGGCCGGCGTGTCGCGCCGCTCCTGCACCACGCGGGCGGTGCGCACGCCCTTGCGGCCCAGGTCGGTCAGGGCGCGTTGCGCGGCCTCCTCGCTGGAAAAGCGGCCCAGCGACAGGCCCGGCTCCAGCGCGGCGCCGGGGCGGTCGGTGTCGACACCCAGGTCGCGCAGCTCGCTGCGCTTGGTGCGCACGGCATCCGCGTCGGCCAGCTTGCCGACGTAGACCATCCAGCGGCCGGGCAGTTGCACCGGCTCCAGGCGCCAGCTGCCGGCCGGCAGGCTGGCGGCGGCGCGGCGCACGGCGTCGGCCTGCTGCTCGTTGAACACGCCGGCCTGCAGGCACACGCCGGGGGCCGGGGCCGGCGGCGGGGGCGCGGCGGCCACGGGTGGCTCCGGCGCGGGGGCGGGTTGTGCGGGCACCGCCGGTGCCGGCGCAGGTGCGGGGGCCGGGGCTGGCCGGGAGGCCCGCGATGCGGGTGCCGGCGCGGGCGCTGCGGCCGAGGCCGCGTCCAGCGGCCGCAGCGTCAGCGATTCGGGGCGCACCTGGCGCTCCAGCCGCTCGGGCTCGGCCTGCACCGTGGGCGCCAGGCCCAGCACGCGCAGCCAGCCCTGCGACCAGGCGAACCAGGCCACGTTGGCCACCAGCAGCAGCACGACCAGACGACCGACCATCACCCACCTCCTTGTGGCGCCTGTGGGCGCACGCTGACCTCGGCGCTGTGCACCTCGCGCAGGCCGGCGGGCGTGTGCACGCGCAGCTCGCCGCCGGGGCCGACGCCTTGCGCCACGCCTTCCGTTCCATCGGACAGCCGCACCGCCTGCCCGGCCAGCAGGTCGCGCGCGGCAAAGCGTTCGGCCAGCGGTGCGAAGCCGCCCTGCTCGAACCCGCGCACCGTCTGCACCAGCGGCGCGGCGATGCGCGCCAGCGTGGCGGGCGCGTCGATGCCCGGCAACAACTCTTGCAGCCACGCGGGCGGCGTGGCAAAGCCTTCGCCCGGCAACGGCGCGATGTTGACGCCGATGCCGATGACGGCGTAGCGCCCCGTGCCCGGCTGCCCGGTGCCCGCCGTCTCGACCAGGATGCCGGCCAGCTTGCGGCCCTGCCACCACAGGTCGTTCGGCCACTTCAGGCGGATGTCCGGGTGCAGGCTTTCTGCCACCGCCAGCCCCACGGCCAGCGAAAGGCCCGACCAGTCGCACGGCACCAGCGGCAGGCCCAGCGAGAAGGCCAGCGCACCGCCGCGCTCGCCGTCGCCCGACTGCCAGCCGCGCCCCAGGCGGCCGCGACCGGCGGTCTGCAGCTCGGCCACCAGCAGCGTGGGCGCCGTGCGGCCGGCGCGCGCGCGGCGCATCAGCTCGCTGTTGGTGGAGTCGATCCCGGCCACCACCTCCACCGCCACGCCCGGCAGCAGCGGCGCGAGTTGCGTGCGCAGCGCATCCAGGGGCCAGGCAAGGGTGGGGTGGGGCATGCGTCAGCCTTTGGCCTTCTTCTTTTTCTTCTTCTTTTTCTTGTCACCGCTTTCCGCCGTTTCCAGGTCGGACGACAGCAGCGTGCCGCGGCATTTCTTGCTGCCGCACCAGCAGGGGTAGTCCGCCTTCAGCTCGGGCGTCAGCGGCTCGTCGATGACCAGGCCGTAGTCGTAGTTCAGCTCGTCACCGGCCTTGATCTTGCGGCGCGACGTGATGAAGATGCGGCCCTCGTCCTCGTCGGCGATGCAGTTCGGGTCGCAGCTGTGGTTGATCCAGCGCGAATCGTTGCCGCCGTACAGCGCGTCGATCACGCGGTCTTCGTCGATGTGGAAGTAGAAGGTGTGGTTGGGGTCATCCGGGTCGTGCGGATGGCGGCGCTGCGCCTCGTTCCAGCTGATGATCTCGCCCACGTATTCGATGATGCGCTCGCCCTTGGGGATGTCGACCAGGGCGAACACGCCCTGCCCATGCACGCCTGAGCGGCGCACCTCGATGCGGCGCGTGGCCGACGAATCTGCGGGGTTTTTGCTGGCCACGGAAAGTTTTTGCTATGTTGGTTTGAGTGCGCGCGCATGCGTGGGCGTGGGCGCGCGAGTGCGGGTGCGCGTGTGCGCACGCGCGAGGAGCCGGATTCTAGCCACATGAAAACACTGGTCATCGCAGAGAAACCATCGGTCGCGCAAGACATCGTGCGCGCCCTCACGCCCGTTGCCGGCAAGTTCGACAAGCACGACGAGCATTTCGAGAACGAGCGCTACGTCGTCACCAGCGCCGTCGGCCACCTGGTGGAGATCCAGGCGCCCGAGCAGTACGACGTCAAGCGCGGCAAGTGGAGCTTTGCCCACCTGCCGGTGATTCCGCCGCACTTCGAGCTGAAGCCGGTGGACAAGACCAAGACGCGCCTGAACGCCGTGGTGCGGCAGGCCAGGCGCAAGGACGTGGGCGCGCTCATCAACGCCTGCGACGCGGGGCGCGAGGGCGAGCTGATCTTCCGCCTGATCGAGCAGTACGCCGGCGGCGGCAAACCGCTGGGCAAGCCGGTGCAGCGCCTGTGGCTGCAGAGCATGACGCCGCAGGCCATCCGCGACGGCTTCGACAACCTGCGCACCGACGCCCAGATGCAGGGCCTGCACGACGCCGCGCGCAGCCGCAGCGAGGCCGACTGGCTGGTCGGCATCAACGGCACGCGGGCCATGACGGCCTTCAACTCGCGCGACGGCGGGTTCTTCTTGACCACCGTGGGCCGCGTGCAGACCCCCACGCTGGCCGTGGTGGTCGAGCGCGAGGAGCAGATCCGCCGGCACGTGGCGCGCGACTACTGGGAGATTCACGCCACCTTCCTGGCTGAGGCGGGCGAGTACGCCGGCAAGTGGTTCGACCCGGCCTGGAAGAAGGACGCGGGCGATGCCGACAAGCGCGCCGACCGGGTGTGGGACGCCCACACCGCGCAGGCCATTGCCGACGCCGTGCGCGGCAAGGCCTGCAGCGTCACCGAGGAGAGCAAGCCCAGCACGCAGGCCAGCCCGCTGCTGTTCGACCTCACATCGCTGCAGCGCGAGGCCAACGGCAAGTTCGGCTTCAGCGCCAAGACCACGCTGGCGCTGGCGCAAAGCCTGTACGAGCGGCACAAGGCGCTGACCTACCCGCGTACCGATTCGCGCTGGCTGCCCGAGGACTACCTGGCCGTGGCGCGCAAGACCTTCGAAATGCTGGCCACCAGCGGCCAGCGGCATCTGGCACCGCACGCGAAGAAGGCGCTGGATGACGGCTACGTCAAGCCCAGCAAGCGCATCTTCGACAACAGCAAGGTGTCGGACCACTTCGCCATCATTCCCACGCTGGAGGCGCCCGGCGCGCTATCGGAAGCGGAGCAGAAGCTGTACGACCTGGTGGTGCGCCGCTTCATGGCGGTGTTCTACCCCAGCGCCGAATACCAGGTGACGACGCGCATCACGACTGCGTCGCACGAGGGCCAAAGCTACAACTTCCAGAGCAACGGCAAGGTGCTGGTGCGGCCCGGCTGGCTGGCCATCTACGGCAAGGAAGCCGACGCCGAAATGGAGAAGAAGGAAGGCGAGCAGTCAAAGTCGCTGGTGCCGGTGAAGCCGGGCGAGATGGTGCGCAACGAACACGTCGAGCCCAAGGCGTTGCAGACCCGCCCGCCCGCCCGCTATTCCGAAGCCACGCTGCTCGGCGCCATGGAAGGCGCGGGCAAGTGGATCGAGGACGACGAGCTGCGCGAGGCCATGCAGGAAAAAGGCCTGGGCACGCCCGCCACGCGCGCCGCCATCATCGAAGGCCTGATCGGCGAGAAATACATGCTGCGCGAGGGGCGCGAGCTGATCCCCACCGCCAAGGCCTTCCAGCTGATGACGCTGCTGCGCGGGCTCCAAGTGGAAGAACTCAGCAAGCCGGCGCTGACCGGCGACTGGGAATACAAGCTGGCGCAGATGGAAAAAGGCCAGCTCTCGCGCGAAGCCTTCATGCGCGAGATCGCGGCGATGACCGAGCGCATCGTGCTGAAGGCCAAGGAATACGACCGCGACACCGTGCCCGGCGACTACGCCACACTGCAAACGCCCTGCCCGAACTGCGGCGGCGTGGTGCAAGAGAACTACCGCCGCTATGCCTGCACCGGCGCCAGCGGCGCGGGCGAAGGCTGCGGCTTCTCGTTCACCAAGACGCCCGCCGGCCGCACGTTCGCCGTCGAGGAGGCCGAAGCCTTTTTGAGCAACCACAAGATCGGCCCGCTGGAAGGCTTTCGCAGCAAGGCCGGCTGGCCCTTCGTGGCCGAGCTGGCGCTGGTGCGCGACGAGGAAAGCGGCAACTACAAGCTCGAATTCGACTTCGGCGACGACGCCAAGGCCGAGCAGACCGGCGAGATCGTCGACCTGTCGGCGGAACCCAGCGTCGGCCCTTGCCCCAAGTGCGGCAACCCGGTGAAGGCCTTCGGCAAGAGCTACGTCTGCACCCGCAGCGTGCCCTCGCACGAGCACCCCGCGCCCAGCTGCGACTTCAAGAGCGGCCAGGTCATCCTGCAGCAGCCGGTGGAGCCCGAGCAGATGGCCAAGCTGCTGAACGAGGGCAAGACCGACCTGCTCGACAAGTTCGTCAGCATGCGCACGCGCCGCCCCTTCAAGGCGCGCCTGGCCTGGAGCCCCGACGAGGGCAAGGTGGTGTTCGAGTTCGAGCCGCGCGAAGGCGGCCGCAAGTACCCGCCGCGCAAGACCGCCGCCGCACCGGCCAAGACCGCTTCCAAATCAGGAGCTGCCCGCGCTGAAGGGGCGGGCGCTGCAGCCAAAAAAGCTGCCAAAAAGGCACCGACCAAGAAAACCGCCGCCAAGACCGAAAAGACCCCGCGCGCCGGCAACCTGCAGCCCAGCCCCGCGCTGGCCGCCGTCATCGGCCCCGGCCCCTTCGGCCGCGGCGAGGTGATGAAGAAGCTGTGGGACTACATCAAGGCGAACAACCTGCAGGACCCGAACGACAAGCGCACCATCCTGGCCGACGACAAGCTCAAGCCCGTGTTCGGCGCCGACAGCGTGGGCATGTTCAAGCTGGCGGGGCTGGTGGGCGGGCACCTGAGCTGAGGAGCGCGCGGTTGTCCGGCGGCGATGAATGCTCTAACATACAAGCATTCATTCCGTCCCATGTGGAGCTGCCCATGAGCGCCCATCCCGCCCCCATCACCACCTACACCAGCCGCGAGTTCACCCGCGACGTGGCGGCAGCCAAGCGCGCAGCCGCCAACGGCCCGGTGTTCATCACCGACCGTGGTGAGCCGGCGTATGCGCTGCTCAGCATCGAGGAGTACCACCGGCTTCGGGGTGGCAGCCAACCGCGCACCTTGCTCGAAGTCATGCAATCCATCCCTGGCGGCGATTTCGAGTTCGAGCCGCCCAAGTTGGACGACGTCGCGAAACCGTTCGATTTCGACGCCGATTGAGCCGCACGTGTACCTGATCGACACCAACGTCATCTCGGAACTGCGGGAGGGCAAGCCTCGCCCGGATCCTGCCGTGCTGGCCTGGGCCGGCACCGCGCTGCCGCAAAGCCTGTTCCTGTCCGTGGTCACCAAGTTCGAACTGGAGATGGGCGAGTTACGCCTGGCGCGCAGGGACCCGGCGCAGGCCATCGTGCTGCGCACCTGGCGCCAGCTGGTCCTGGCGCAGTTCACCGGCCGCGTTCTGCCTTTCACCGAATTCACCACACCGTTCTGCGCCGCGCTGCACGTGCCTGATCCGCGATCATTTCGCGACGCCATGATCGCCGCCACGGCGCTGGAGCATGGCTTTACGGTCGTCACGCGCAATGTCGGTGACTTCACCGGCACCGGCGTGCGGCTGCTCAACCCTTGGGATTTCAACGCGTGACGCCGCGCCGCCCCCTGATCGGCCTCGCCCTCGGCAGCGGCTCGGCGCGCGGCTGGGCGCACATCGGGGTGCTGCGGGCGCTGGCCGAGGCGGGGCTCAAGCCCGACATCGTGGCCGGCGCGTCGGTGGGCGCCATCGTGGGCGCGGCGTATGCGGCGGGTGAGCTGGACCGCTTCGAGGAATGGGTGCGGCGCCTCAGTGCCCGCGCCGTGTGGTCGTTCATGGATTTCGGGCTGGGCGGCGGCATGCTCAAGGGCGAGAAGCTGGTGGCGTTTTTCCGCAACCACTTTGCCGATCCGGCCATCGAATCGCTGCCGCTGCGCTTTGGCGCCGTGGCCACGGCCCTGCGCACGGGCGACGAGGTGTGGCTGCGCGAGGGCTCGGTGGCCGATGCGGTGCGCGCCTCGTTCGCGCTGCCTGGGCTGTTCACGCCCGTGTGGCAGGACGACCGGCTGCTGGTGGACGGCGGGTTGGTGAACCCGGTGCCGGTGTCGCTGGCGCGCGCGCTGGGCGCCGAGGTGGTGATCGCCGTCGACCTGAACGCCGACATTGCCGGCCGCCTGCTGCGCGCCGAGCCTGCGCCGGCGCCGCGCGCGCCGTGGATGCAGTCGCTGCAGAACCGCATGAGCGCGCTGATGCCGCATGGCGCCGAGCCGCCGGCCGACGCCCCAGCTGCCGAACCCGCGCCGGCCACGGCGCCGCGCGGCCTGCCCTCGGTGCTCGACGTGCTGGCCAGCAGCATCCACGTGATGCAGGTGCGCATCACGCGCAGCCGCATGGCGGGCGACCCGCCCGAGACGACGATCGCGCCGCGCCTGGCGCACCTGGGGCTGCTGGACTTCCACCGCGCGGCCGAGGCCATCGACGCCGGCCGCGCCGCCGCCGCCGAGGTGCTGCCGCTGCTGCGCGCGCGCGGCCTGTGCCCGCCGCTGGCGCCGGATGCGGCGTGATGCTGTCAAACTCCCGCCCATTCACCCGAATCAGACGCATCCCATGAACATCACCAAGGACACCGCCGTCACCATCGCCTACCGCATGACTTCACCGCAAGGCAAGCCGTTGGACAGCGGCACCACCGCCTACCTGCACGGCGGCTACGGCAACCTGTTCGACAAGGTGGAGGCGGCGCTGGACGGCCAGGGCGTGGGCCACAGCGTCAGCCTCGACCTGACCGCTGCCGAGGCCTTCGGCGAGCGCGACGAGGCGCTGGTGCGCACCATCCCCAAGAGCGAATTCCCGCCCGGCGTGAAGGTGGGCGGCCAGCTGCAGGGCGCGGGGCCGCAGGGTACGCCGGTGGTCTACAACGTGGTCAAGATCAAGGGCCCCGAGGTGCACCTGGACGGCAACCACGCGCTGGCCGGGCAGGCGATGCGCTTTGCCGCCACGGTGACGGCCGTGCGCGCCGCCACGGCCGAGGAGATTGCCCACGGGCATGTGCATGGTGCGCATGGGCACCAGCATTGATGATTTCGCTACATTTTAAATAGCCCTCAGCGCTTGCCAGACGGGCGCTGAAGCCCGATTTGGCTTCTAACCTCTTGAGATCCCCCCGTCCGCCGGGGCAAGCCGGAATGACAAGGAAGTTTTCAGCCGTGGTCCCCGTGAAGCAGCGCCCATGGGCTTGCGCCGGCGTGGGGTGAAACAGCGACATACCCTATCAGCCGCTTGCGCGACTGCGTGCCTGCCCCGTTTGCGCTAGGCTTCGCGCCGCCATGTCCAGCGCCGCGCCCCCGCCCGCCAACCCTCTTTTGCCACCGCGCGTGGCCTGGGCCATTCTGCTGGCGCTGGCCAGCGGCTTCACGCTCAGCCAGTCGTTCCGCACCGTGGCGGCCATCATGGGGCCGCCGCTGGCGGGCGAGCTGCACCTGTCGCCGCAGCAACTGGGGCTGTGGGCGGCGGCGTACCACTTCTCGTTCGGCATCATGCAGCTGGTGATGGGCGTGTCGATCGACCTGTTCGGCATCCGCCGCACCATCCTCGCCGCGTTTCCCATGGCGGTGCTGGGCGCCGCGGTGTCGGCCGTGGCGCCCAATTACACGGTGCTGCTGATCGGCCAGATGCTGATCGGCACCGGCTGCGCGCCGGCCTTCCTGGTGTGCACGGTGTTCATCGCCAAGTACTTCGTACCCCAGCACTTCACCTCCACATCGGGGCTGATCATGAGCATCAGCGGCCTGGGCGTGCTGGCCACGGCCACGCCGCTGGCCTGGCTGATCGAGGTCAGCCACTGGCGCTGGGGCTTCGGCGTGCTGGCGGTGGCTTCGGCCGCGTCGTGGCTGGCGATGTGGTGGCTGGTGCGCGCGCCGCGCGGCAGCAGCGCCGCACAGCCGGCGACTGAGCGCCAGAGCGTGCTGGCGGCGCTGCGCGATCTGCTGCGCCTGTTCGCCCTGCCGCACACGGCCGGTCTGGTGGCCTACGCGGCGGTGGCGTACGCGGGCTTCATCACCCTGCGCGGGCTGTGGCTGGGGCCGCTGCTGGTGGAGCGCCACGGCTTCAGCCTGGTGCAAAGCGGCAACGTGGCCTTTGTGATGACGCTGGCCAGCATGGCCAGCCCGGCCATCTTTGGCCGCATCGACCCCGGTGGCGCGCAGCGCGTGCGCTGGCTGCTGGGCTTTGCCGTCGTGGCCGTGCTGATGCTGGGGGCGATGGGCCTGATCCACGTGGCCTGGGCCGACGTGTTGCTGGCCATTGGCTACGGCGCGCTGTCGGGCTACGGCGTGCTGCAGTACGGCTACGTGCGCGAAGCCTACCCCGAGCACGTGCGCGGCCGGGCGCTGTCGCTGTTCACCATGGCGATGTTCCTGGGCATTGCGCTGATGCAGTGGGCCAGCGGCCTGGCCGCCAGCCTGGCGCCGCGCTTCGGTGTCGAACCCTTCACCGCCGCGCTGCTGACCATGAGCGCGGTGGTGCTGATGGGCACGCTGGCGTTCTGGAAGCTGCCGCGGGCGCCGGCTGCGGATTGACGGCCCTCACGTCTGGTCACGATTGCCCGGCACGCCGGCGCCGCGCGCGGCGGCCAGCGGGCATACTGGCCGCACACTGAAGGAGTACCCGCCATGCGATTCATCCGCCCATTCATCGCCTGCGCCGGCCTGCTGGCCGCCGCGCTGACGCTCGCCGGCTGCGGTGCCACGCCGCACAACCCCGACACCGCTGGCGCCACATCGGGCGTCACCGTTTACGGCACCGCAGATGTGGGTGTGGGGCGCGTGCGCAAATAAGCCTGCCGAGGCTGGTCACTTGATTTTTGATAGCTGCTTGCGCAAGCCAGATAAGCGCCAGAGCCGATTTTCTGCCCGCTCGCCTCACCGCCACATGCGCCGTCTGATCCACGCCCCCAACGCCGCCATCGCGCAGATCTGGGCCGATCTGCTGTGCGAGGCCGGTTACCCGACGACGGTGGAGCGGCGCTTTCTGTCCAGCGTGGCCGGCGAGCTGCCGCCCGACCAATGCCTGCCCGAGCTGTGGGTGCGCCACGACGAACACCACGCCGCCGCGCGCGCGCTGCTGGCCGAACTGGCGCAGGTGCCGCAACGCCGCTGGCAATGCGCGGCCTGCGGCGAGCAGATTGAGGGCGGCTTCGAGCAGTGCTGGGCGTGCGGGGCGTTGATGCCATCACTATTGAATTCGTAGCTGTCAGCGCTTGTCCAGCAAGCGCTGCGGGCCGATTTGACCAAAATCGTGAGGGCGCTTACTTCCAGCGCAGCGGCTCGGTGCTGACGCTGCCGCGTGCGCTGGACAGGGTCAGCACGCCCTCTTGCAGCGTTGCTTGCAAGGCCATGCCGCGCTCGGCCAGCGCCGCCAGCGCTTGTGCGTCGGCGGCGGGCAAGCGCCAGACTTGCAGCTTGTCCAGCCGCGCCAGCTTGCCTTCGATGCCGCGCCACCACACATCGGCCGCCGGGCCGAAGGCGTAGACGATCACCGCATCGGCTTTGCTGCACGCCTTGGCCAGCGGCTTGTCGTCGGGCTGGCCGACTTCGATCCACAGGCGGGTGCGGCCGGTGAAATCGACCAGCTGCACATCGGGCTCGTCAGGGCTGGAGAGGCCCGCGCCAAAGCCGATGCGCGCGTCGCCGCCGCACACATCCTGCACCTGGTGGGCATTCAGTGCCAGCGCGGCCAGGCGCACCATCATGCGTTCGTCGGTCTCGCTGGGGTGGCGCGCCAGCGTAAGGGGCAGATCGGTGTAGCAGCCGTGGTCGATGTCGGCGAGCTGCACGTCGGCCTTGAAGACCGTAGATTTGAGGGCCATCGGGAGCGGCTGCGAGCGGGGCTGCTGGGGTGCCTCAATGGCCGTTGGGTTTTCCGGCGGTCAGGCGGTCCATGAAGGCGAACAACACGCCGGACAGCACGAAGGTCAAGTGCAAGCCGACTTTCCAGGCCAGCTGCTTGTCGGTGTAGCTTTCGACGTTGACAAAAGCCTTGAGCAGTTCGATGCCGGAAATCGCGACGATGGAGCCGATCAGCTTGATCTTCAAATCGGAAAAGGTGACGTGCCCCATCCATTCGGGCCGGTCTTCGCTGTCTTCCGTGTTGATTTTTGAAACGAAGTTCTCGTAGCCCGCAAAAACGATGATCAGCAGCAGATTGGCCACCAGCGCCACATCCACCAGCGTCAACACACTCACCATGATCTGCCCGCCATCGAGCGTCGCCACCTGGGGCAGCAGCATGACGAACTCTTTGATGAACTTGAACAGCAGGATGGCGATGGCGCCCACCAGCCCGACATAAAACGGCGCCAGCAACCATCGGCTGGCGAACATGAATCGCTCGAGACGCTGTTCAAAAGATTTCATGGGATGGGCATTGCAAGATCAAATGGCAGAGGGGCTGCGCGGTGCGCCGATGGGATCTCGGTCACTGCCGCTCCGATCAGCACACCGCAGTGTGCAGAGCGAATATCACGTTTTCTGGCTTCCGGCGGGATGGTCGAAGATTCCTAGACCCGCCGCGCCAGATCGGCCGCCTTACCAATGTAGCCGCTGGGCGTGAGCGCCAGCAGGCGGTCTTTCTCGGGCTGCGGAATGTCCAGCCCGCGGATCAGGCCGTGCAGCGCCTCGCGCGTCACGGCCTGGCCGCGGGTGACGTCTTTCAGCTTCTCGTACGCACCCGGCACGCCGAAGCGGCGCATCACGGTCTGGATCGGCTCGGCCAGCACTTCCCACGAGGCGTCGAGGTCGGCGGCCAACGCCGCCTCGTTCAGCTCCAGCTTGCTCAGGCCGGTCATCAGCGACTGGTAGGCCAGCACCGCGTAGCCCAGCGCCACGCCCATGTTGCGCAACACGGTGCTGTCGGTCAGGTCGCGCTGCCAGCGGCTGATGGGCAGCTTCTCGCTCAAATGGCGCAACACGGCATTGGCCAGGCCCAGGTTGCCCTCGGCGTTCTCGAAGTCGATGGGATTGACCTTGTGCGGCATGGTGGACGAGCCGATCTCGCCCGCCTTGGTCTTCTGCTTGAAGTAGCCGACGCTGATGTAGCCCCACACGTCGCGCGCCAGGTCGATCAGGATGGTGTTGGCTCTGGCCACCGCGTCGAACAGCTCGGCCATGTAGTCGTGCGGCTCGATCTGGATGCTGTAGGGCTGGAAGGTGAGGCCCAGGCCCGGCTTGGCCGCGTTCGATCCGGGCTCGCCGGCGGCGGGCGCCTCGACCACGCGGCGGCTGAAGGCTTCCCAGTCGAAGTCGGGCCAGGCGCTTAGGTGTGCGTTGTAGTTGCCCACGGCGCCGTTCATCTTGGCCAGCAGCTTGACTTGGGCGATGCGATCGCGCGCGGACGCCAGGCGCACCACCACGTTGGCCAGCTCCTTGCCCACCGTGGTGGGGCTGGCCGTCTGGCCGTGGGTGCGGCTCAACATGGGCACGGCAGCATAAGCGTGCGCCAACTCGCGCAGCTTGGCAACGACGGCATCCAGCTGCGGCAGCAGCACCGTGTCGCGCCCCGCCTTCAGCTGCAGGGCGTGGCTGGTGTTGTTGATGTCCTCGCTGGTGCAGGCGAAGTGCACGAACTCGGCGGCGGCCTGCAGCTCGGGCCGGCCCTCGAACTTGTCCTTGATCCAGTATTCGACCGCCTTCACGTCGTGGTTGGTGGTCTTCTCGATGGCCTTGATCGCGGCGCCATCGGCTTCGGAGAAGTCGCGCAGCAGTTCGGCGAGGTAAGCGCGCGCTTCGCCCGACAGCGGCTTGAATTCGTCGAAACCGGCATCCGACAGGGCGATGAACCAGGCCAGCTCCACCTGCACACGGCGCTGCATGTAGCCCAGCTCGCTCATGATGGGACGGAGGGGCGCCAGCTTGGCGGCGTAGCGGCCGTCGAGCGGCGAAACGGCGGTGAGAGAGGTCAGGTCCATGCCCCGGATTGTAGAAGCCGCCCCTTGACGAGACCTTGATCCACCGCCCATGCAACGAATGGCGCGGGGCTGGCCTTCGCCTAGAATGCCGCGACCCCTGTCACATTTCGAAGCAGTTCAGCCATGTCGATGCGATTGATCGGTGCCGTGACCAGCCCCTACGTGCGCAAGGTGCGCGTGGTGCTGGCCGAGAAGAAGCTGGACTACCGCTTCGTGCCCGAGGACGTGTGGGCCGACGACACCCAGATCGCCGCCGCCAACCCGCTGGGCAAGGTGCCCTGCCTGGTGATGGACGGGCAGGACGCGGTGTTCGATTCGCGCGTGATCGTGGAATATCTCGACATGCTGTCGCCCGTGGGGCGGCTGATTCCGCCGTCGGGCCGCGAGCGGGTGGAGGTGAAGACCTGGGAGGCGCTGGCCGACGGCCTGATGGACGCCGCCATCCTGGCCCGGCTGGAGCGCACCTGGCCCGGCCGCACCGAGGGCGAGCGCAGCGAGGCCTGGATCGCGCGCCAGATGAAGAAGGTGGACGATGCCCTGGCCGCCATGGACCGCGGCCTGGGCGACAAGCCCTGGTGCTCGCCCGCCGTGCACATCACGCTGGCCGACATCGCCGTGGGCTGCGCGCTGAGTTATCTGGACTTCCGCTTTCCCGAACTGGACTGGCGCGAGCGCCACCCCAACCTGGCGCGGCTGCTGGACGACAAGCTGATGCAGCGCCCCACCTTCGCCGACACGGCACCGGCCTGACGCAGGCGGCCGCTGCCGCGCCACTTTCCGACACCTTCAAAAGCGAAGCGCCGCCGGGGCCTGAAGCCCGGGCGGCGCGTTCTGAATAAAAAAGCTGCCGAAGCGGCCTGAAACGAAGGAGGAGGAGGGAGGGAGGAGGAAGTGCGCTTCAGGTTTTCAAATCGGCTGGGCCGTCAGGCTTGGCAGCGTAATGCAATCAACGGGTTCAATCCCACTCATCACGTTGATTGAGAGGGCATGTTGCCGGGTAAGTTCCGACGGCGACAGCCCCTCGAGGTAAAGAAGTGTGAACCCGGTGTGACGTATTGCGCAGAGCGTGCACTGCACGATGATGCTGCGCGCCACGCCCGTCACATCCAGTCGGCCAGTTCGTCGGCATGTTCCTGCTCGTCGGCCAGGATTTCCTCGAGCATGCGGCGCGTGGTCGGGTCCTTGTCGCCCACCAGGTCGATCATCTGGCTGTAGGCCTCGACGGCCACGCGCTCGGCGATCAGGTTGGCCTTGATCATGGCCTTGAGGTCGGCCGAGTCGTCGTAGTCGGCGTGGCTGCGCGCCAGCAGCGAGGCGGGGTTGTAGTCGGGCTCGCCGCCCAGCTGCACGATGCGCTCGGCAATGCGGTCGGCGTGCGCGGCTTCCTCGTTGGCGTGCACCAGGAACTCGTCGGCAATGGCCGGCGAATTGATGCCCTTGGCGGTGAAGTAGTGGCGCTTGTAGCGCATCACGCACACCAGCTCGGTGGCCAGCGAGTCGTTCAGCAACTTGATGATGTCCTTGACCCAGGGGCCATCGATGTGCGGCGTGACGGCGCCATCGTCCAGGCTGGACTTGGCTTTCTTCAGCGCGGCTTCGTCCAGGGCCAGGCGGGTGCTGGGGCGTTTGGCGGCAGATGCGTTCATGGCGTCCTCGGTGTCTGTTGCGGCGCGGCCGGCCGGATGGACCGACGCGCTGAGCCGCCAGCTTAGGCCGCCGCGCTCAGCGCGGCTGGCGGCCATCAGGCCGTCGCACTGTCAGCCCCGTCCTACGAGGCGCGATGCGGCGGCCGCGCGCGCTTCAGCATGCCGGCGGCATGTGGCCTTCTCAATAAAAAACAGGGGAGTATGCGCCTTCAGCGCCCGTCAATACTGCGCTGGCCTATAGCATACCGGGGAGTATGCTCTCCGCAGCACGACACCACAATGGCGCTGAGCGCCCGGCCGCGCCGGGCCAGCTGCGCTCAGCGCATCATGCTGTTCTTCATGCGCGCCAGGGCGATCATCAGCGCGCCGGCGCCCAGCGTCTTCACCAGATCGGGGTGCTGGGCGTAGAAGTCGCTCACGCGGTCGAACACGCCCGGCTCGTCGGCCGTGCGGGCGGTGGTGACGACATCGCGCACCTGCTCGGGCGTGATGGTGGTGGCCTTGTCGACCGTGACCACCGGGCTGTCGGGGCCTTCGTGGCCGGCCAGCGCACCGCCGGCCACACCGGCCAGCGCGCCGGGGCCGAGCTTTTCGACCAGCGTGTTCAGGATGTCGGCGCGGTCCTGCGGCGAGGCGCGCTCGAACATGTCGGCCACGATCTGCGACAGCTGGGGCGTCTCCTTGGAGCGCAGGGCCTCGCCCACGCTGCTCTTGAGCTCATCGCGCGAGGCCTCGCGCGTGATCTGGTCGATCTGCTGCGGCTCGGGCGCCTTGGCGCTGTTCAGAATCTGCTGCAGGACGTCGAAGAGGGCCATGGGGAATTCCTTTCTGGAAGCGGGACGATCATGGCGCAGCCCGTTCAGGCCCGCGCCGGGGTGAATCGGCCATGGTAATCGCGCCCCGACGGCCAGCTTGTGACGGGCCACCAAGTCGCGGCCTTGTCCGACACGGCGGGGCCGCCGTCGGCTCAGCGCGCCGGGCGGGCCGGGTTGGCGGGCGTGGCCGGCACGCCGGGGCCACCGGGCTGGGCAGGTGTGGCGGGCGTCGCCGGCTGCCCCGCACCGCCCGGGTTGGCCAGTGTGGCATGCGTCGCGCCGGTACCGGGGCCACCGGGCTGTGCCGGTGTGGCCGGCTGGCCCGGCCCTCCTGGGCTGGCGGGCGTGGTCGGTGTAGGGCCAGCCGGTGGGGTCGGCGTGGCGGGCGAGCCGGGATCGGCCGGCGCGGCGGGCGCCACCGGTTGGCCCGGTGCCGCAGGCAACGCCGGTGCGGCTGGCCCGGATGGCCCCGCTGGCGTGGCAGGCGCGGCTGGGGTTGCTGGCAGCAGCGTCACGGGCACCGGCTGTCCGTCGACACTGACGCGCGGCACCGGCACCGCGCCGAGGCCCGGGGTCGAGCCGCCCGGCACGGTCGGCAGCGCAGCGCCAGGGGTTGCCGCGCCAGCGGCCGCGCCGCCGGGCACGGTGGCCGCCGCGGTGCGCGCCGGCAAGGCGCCGCTCAGGGGCGCGCGCGCCGATTCGCCGCGCGCCACGTCGACGCAGCCCGCCGGGTTGCACAGGGCCACCCGGCCCTGCAGCACGTCGAGCAGCACCTGCTCGCCCTGCAGTTCGGTGCGGTATTCGGTGCCGCGCACGCCGATGGTGACGGTGCGCACGCGCAGTTCGTAGCCGGGCTGGTCCTGCTGGCCGATCACGCCGCTCAGCGTGCGCAGGCCGCCACGCACCAGCTCCAGCAGGCTGCGGTGGTTGGCGGGCTGGGCGGCCAGCTGGTATTCGGCCAGGCGCAGGGTGCTGCCGGGCTCCAGGTCGATCATGGCGCCGTCGACCATGCGCAGCTGGGCGCGGCCGCCGGGGCCGGTCTCCACCACGTCGCCCTCGTGCACCACGGTGCCGCGCACCACGGCGCTGGCCATGCCGCCGGCCTGCACGCTGACGGGGCCATGGGCGAACAGGAACACACCCGCGCGACCATCGGCCACGGGCGCCGCGGCGGTCTGCGCCTGGGCTGCGGTGGCCAGTGCGGCGCCGCAGGCCAGCGCGGCCCATGACAGGCGCCTGCAGCGGCCGCCTGGAAACTGGGTGGGTGTGTGCATGGCTCAGAACTGCATGCCGTCACCTGAAACAGCGTGCGGCGATAGTGGTAAAGCTCGACGTTCGAGCGGGCATGGATCCAGCTCACCTGCGGGCGCAGCGACCAGTGACACGACAGCGCCAGCCGCACGCCCAGGGTGAGGTCGGACACCCGGTCATGGCGGCGCCGCAGGAACAGCGGGTCGATTGCCCGGTGCCGGTGACGCTGGTGCTGCACCCAGCCGTACCCGCCCACACTGCGGCCCAGTTGCTCCAGGCCCAGCCGTGCGCCCACGCTGCTGCGCCCCAGGTGCACCATGGCTTCCGATACCGGACGATCACGCATCCACCACAGGCTCGTCAAGCCCTTGAGGTCCATCGCCGGTGCTTCATGCACGAAAGTACCGCCCACCACGGTGCGGCGCAGGTCGTGCCGGTTCACTGTGAATTCGTGCACCCGCGCGTGCTTGAGCGACAGGCTGAACGCACTGCGCTCGCCCAGCGCGACGCGCCACTGCAGCAGCGGCCCCGGCGTGCTGCGCAGCGCCTGCTTGCCCAGGCTGCCGCCCAGGCCGTGGCGCTCGCCATGCAGGCCCGCGCTCAGCGTGTGCGCGCCGGCCTGCCAGGCCAGCCCGGCCTGCACCGCCAGCCAGCTGCTGTCCAGGCGGCTGTGATCGGCATGCAGGCTGGTGCTGCCCTGCAGCGAGCCATAGGCCGCCCAGGGCCCGCCCGCGCCGGCGCCCAGCATGGCGTAGGCATCGCCGCGCCGGATGCCATCGGGCGCCAGTGGCAGCACCTCGTAGCCGTATGCGGGCACCACCACGCCGGTCAGGCGAGTGGCGCTGTTGACGTTGCTGTCGTGGCCCAGCGCGGCTTCCACGTAGGCCCAGCCGCTGCGGGCGGGCGCCGTGCTGGTGCGATGGGTGCGCCGTGGCTTTGCGGCAGCGGAGCCTCGGCCTGCAGGGCATGGGCGCGCTGGCGGGCCTCGCGGGCGCCGCGGGCATCGCCGGCGGCTGCAGCGGCCAAGGCCAGTTGCTGCCAGTGCGCCACATGGCGCGGCTGCACCACCACCAGGCGGCGCAGGGCGTACACGGCGCGTTGCGGATCGCCGCAGGCCAGGGCGGCGCGCGCCAGCAGCGCGTCGAACGCCGGATCGCCGGCCGATTGCGGCTCCAGCGCCAGCAGGTGGCGGCACGCGCCGGCGGTATCGCCGGCGGACAGCAGCTGTTCGCCCTCGGCCCACGCCGGCGCCGATTGGGCCAGCGCCGGCCCCGCGCCCAGCCCGCCGGCCAGCAGCAAGGCGCATGCCCAGCGCCGGGCAGGCGGCTGGGCGGTGGCCAGGGTGTTGGGCACGTGGACTGACATTACGTTACATCATGCCGCATTGGCGTGACGCAGGCGAGTGCGGTGGCGGCGATAGGCGCCGGCGCTGAAAACCAGCAGCCCCAGCCACACGGCCGCGAAGCCGGCCAGCCGCTGCGCATCGACCGGCTCGTGCAGCACGAACACGCCCAGCAGAAACTGCAGCGTGGGCGAAATGTATTGCAGCATGCCCAGCGCCGCCAGCGTGAGCCGGCGCGCCGCCACGGCGAAGGCCACCAGGGGCACGGTGGTCATCAGGCCGGTGCTGATGAGCAAGGCGTCGGTGCCCGCACCGGCTTGGCCGAACGCCAGTTGCCCGCGCGTGGCCAGCCAGCCCAGCACGGCCAGCGCGGGCAGGGCGATCAGTCCGGTTTCGAGGGCCATGCCCTCGGCGGCGGGCAGCTCGGTCTGCTTCTTGACCAGGCCGTAGACGCCGAAGGACGCGGCCAGCACCAGCGCCACCCACGGCAGGCGTGGCGACACCAGCGCCAGATAACCCACGCCCAGCGCTGCCAGCATCACACCGATCCATTCGCCGCGCGTGAGCCGTTCGCCCAGCAGCAACACGCCCAGCGCCACGTTGAACAACGGCAGCAGAAAGTAGCCCAAGCTGGCGTCCAGCGTGCGGCCATGGGTCACCGCCCAGACGTAGGTCAGCCAGTTGATGCTGACCAGCAGCGCCGCCAGCGCCAGGCGGGCCAGCAGGCGCGCGTCGAGCCGCCGCCACAGCGGACCGAGCTGCCCGAGCACACCCAGCCACAACAGCAGCAGCGCCAGCGACCAGACGATGCGGTGCGCCACCACCTCGATCGCGGTGGCCGGCGCCATGAGGCGGAAGTACAGCGGCATCAGGCCCCACAGCCCGTAGGCCAGCAGGGCGGCCGTGACGCCGCTGTTCATGGCAGACGGGCGACGGCGCGCGCCGTCGCGTTCACGTTGCTGCCTGCAGCGTGGTGCCAACGGATTTCAAGCCAAATCGGCCTCCAGCGCTTGATGGACAAGCGCTGACAGCTACTATTTAGATAGTAAACGATGCTCGGACTCCGACGCGTTCAGTTCACAACGGTTTTCTGGCTTGCCAGGCCAGCGTGTCTTCGCCGTGCTCGGCCCATGGCCCGACGCCGATACATGGCTTGTCGATGAAATCCATCAGCGCCATGTCTGCCTCCGCGGGGTGAAACTCGGCGGATGATACGCATGGCAACGTGAAGCGGCCGCGCCACCCATCGGCACGGGCTATCGGCGCCTTCGGAAAAGTCGATTGGCCTTTTTAAATGAGAATGACTATCATTTGATGAAGTATCCAAGGAGTTCCCAATGTCCCGCTTTGCCCGCCGCCACCGGCTCACCCTGCAGAAAACCGCCAGCTACTACGTCATGCACATCACGGTGGCCATGGCGGTGGCCTATCTGGTGACGGGCGACGCGATCACCGCCATCACGCTCAGCCTGCTGGAGCCCACGGTACAGGCGGTGGCCTTCTTCTTCCACGAGAAGGCCTGGGCCCGGCGCGAGGCCGCACCGGCCGTCGGCGCTGTCGAAGCCGCGCCAGAACCCGCGTGAATGTCGCCCGAGGCCTAGAATCCCACGCACCCGAAGAGACACAGGACCAGCGAGCGATGACCCCCACCGACAAGAACGCCGGCGAAGAAAAACGCGCCGAACTGCGCCGCGCCGCGCTGGAATACCACGAGCACCCGGTGCCCGGCAAGATCGCCGTCACGGCCACCAAGCAGCTGGTCAACCAGCATGAGCTGTCGCTGGCCTATTCGCCGGGCGTGGCCGCGCCGTGCGAGGAGATTGTCAAGGACCCGGCGGCCGCCTTCCGCTACACCGCGCGTGGCAACCTGATCGGCGTCATCACCAACGGCACGGCCGTGCTGGGGCTGGGGGACATCGGCCCGCTGGCCGGCAAGCCGGTGATGGAAGGCAAGGCGGTGCTGTTCAAGAAGTTCTCGGGCATCGACGTGTTCGACATCGAGATCGACGAGAAGGACCCGGACAAGCTGGTCGAGATCATCGCCGCGCTGGAGCCGACCTTCGGCGGCATCAACCTGGAGGACATCAAGGCGCCCGAATGCTTCATCGTCGAGCGCAAGCTGCGCGAGCGCATGAAGATCCCGGTGTTCCACGACGACCAGCACGGCACCGCCATCGTGGTGGGCGCGGCGGTGGTCAACGGGCTCAAGGTGGTGGGCAAGCAGATCGACCAGGTCAAGCTGGTGGTCAGCGGCGCCGGCGCCGCGGCGCTGGCCTGCACGGGCCTGCTGGTCAAGCTGGGCGTGCCGCTGAAGAACGTGTGGGTCACCGACATCCACGGCCTGGTCTACGAAGGCCGCACCGAGCTGATGGACCCCGACAAGGCGGTGTATGCGCAGGCCACCGACAAGCGCACGCTGGGCGAGGTGATCGACGGGGCCGACATCTTCCTGGGCCTGTCGGCCGGCGGCGTGCTGAAAGCCGACATGGTGGCGCGCATGGCGCCGCGCCCGCTGGTGCTGGCGCTGGCCAACCCCAACCCCGAAATCCTGCCCGAGGACGTGAAGGCCGTGCGCAATGACGCACTCATCGCCACCGGGCGCACCGACTATCCGAACCAGGTCAACAACGTCCTGTGTTTTCCGTACATCTTCCGCGGCGCGCTGGACTGCGGCGCGACGACGATCACCAAGGAAATGGAAATCGCCGCCGTGCACGCCATCGCCGACCTGGCCCAGGCCGAGCAGAGCGAGGTGGTGGCGCGCGCCTACGCGGGGCACACGCTGTCGTTCGGGCCGGAATACCTGATTCCCAAACCGTTCGATCCGCGCCTGATGATGAAGATCGCGCCCGCCGTGGCCGAGGCCGCCGCCACCAGCGGCGTGGCGCAGCGCCCCATCGCCGATCTGGACGACTATCGCGACAGGCTTCAGACCTTCGTCTACGCCTCGGGCACAACGATGAAGCCCATCATCGACGCCGCCCGCAGCGCCACCAGGAAGCGCGTGGCCTACGCCGAGGGCGAGGAGGAGCGCGTGCTGCGCGCCGCGCAGATCGTGGTGGACGAAGGCATCGCCCGCCCCACGCTGATCGGCCGCCCGGCCATCATCGCCCAGCGCATCGAGAAATTCGGCCTGCGGCTGAAGGAGAGCGTGGACTACGACGTGGTCAACGTCGAGCACGACGAGCGCTACCGCGGCTTCTGGCAAACCTATTACGAGCTGACCAAGCGCAGGGGCGTCACGGTGCCGATCGCCAAGATCGAGATGCGGCGCCGGCTGTCGCTGATCGGCTGCATGCTGCTGCGCTCGGGCGACGTGGACGGCCTGATCTGCGGCACCTGGGGCACCAACCAGATGCACCTGACCTACATTGACCAGGTGATCGGCAAGAAACCCGGGGCACGCACCTACGCCGCCATGAACGGCCTGATGCTGCCCGGCCGCCAGGTGTTCATGGTCGACACGCACATCAACGCCGACCCCAGCGCCGAGCAGCTGGCCGAAATCACCATCATGGCGGCCGAGGAGATGCAGCGCTTCGGCTTCAAGCCCAAGGCGGCGCTGCTGTCGCACTCCAATTTCGGCTCGTCCAACCTGCCCAGCGCCGTCAAGATGCGCGAAGCGCTGACCCTGATCCAGGAGCAGGCCCCCTGGCTGGAAGTGGACGGAGAAATGCACGGCGACGTGGCACTGGACGCCGCGCAACGCCGCGCCCTGATGCCCGACAGCAGCCTGCGCGGCGACGCCACCTTGCTGGTGCTGCCAGGCATTGACGCGGCCAACATTGCCTACAACCTGCTCAAAGTGGCGGCCGGGGGCAACATCGCGATCGGGCCGATTCTGCTGGGGGCCGCCCAACCCGTGCATATTCTCACGGCCAGCACCACCGTTCGCCGCATCGTGAACATGACGGCACTGGCCGTGGCAGACGCCAACACACCGGCCTCATCGAATCAGTGAGCGCCCACTCATCAGGCGTGCATGCCCCTGTTCGCATTGCCTGAATTTTAGGCAAGCGCTTGCTTTTTCGTGGCCCATGCGTCACACTACCGCCTTGGAATTTTCGGGTTAACCCGGAGGTTTCCGAAAGGTGTTTTTCATGTTGCGAACAGCGGCATCGCATGCTGTCCGATCGACTCGGTCACCTCGGTCTTTTTTGGCAGTCCCGATGCTGGCGGTCGCGCTCTCTCTGGGGAGCGTGGCTGAAGCGCGCGACATGCCCTGGAAGACCGCCGAGCCGACCGTCGCGGTGGCGGATCTCCCCAGGCAGGGCCAGCAGACGTATCAGCTCATCCTGCAAGGTGGCCCGTTTCCCTTCGGCAAGGACGGATCGGTGTTCGGCAACCGGGAGCGCCTGTTGCCGCGTGAGCGGCGCGGCTATTACCGCGAATACACCGTCGAGACCCCCGGGGCACGCGACCGTGGCGCCCGCCGCATCGTCTGCGGCGGCAAGCGGCGCACCACGCCCGATGCCTGCTGGTACACGAGCGATCACTATTCGAGCTTCAGGAAGATCGTGCAATGAAAGCATTCGAACAGTTTCAACCCGCTCCGGCCGTCGCGCCGGGCGAAAACCGGTTATTGACTTCAGAGAAAGCAGCGGAGATGGATCAACCCCAACGCCCGCCCCAGGAAACGCCGCTCAAGGGCGTGCGCACCAACATCGTGCAATCGATCCGGGCCTTCCACGTGCATGACCTGCAGGATGCGGCGGCGCAGCTCGGCCAGCATTTCCTGTACGCCAACCTGGCCAACGCGCAGACCAAGCAGGACGTGCTGGACATGATCGCCGCGCAGTTCACCTTCCCGGCACACTTCGGCAAGAACTTCGACGCGCTGTACGACTGCATGACCGATCCGCTGCACAAGAGCGGCCCGCAGCCTGGCTTCATCGTCGTGCTGGAACAGATCCCGGCCACCGCCAAATTCGACAAGGAAGCGCGCGAGCAGTTGCTCGACATCTTCCGCGACGCCGCCGACTACTGGAACGACCGGAAGATACCGTTCAGGTGCTTCTATTCTTTTCGGTAGCCCGTTCTGCACCAGCTGGCCAAGCAGAACGGGCGAATGAGGCCCAGGGCGAAACCGCGCCCGCCGACAACATCGAGGTGGATGGCAGCGAAAAGATGCCGACCGACAAGCTGGTGGACATCTCCCCGCTGGCGCTGCGCATGAGCAGCCCGTTCAACGCCGGGTACTGGTTGAGCGCTGCCTGACGCGGCACAGCCTCCGCGCTGCCCATCAGAAAAAGAAAAGCCCGCTGCATGCGGGCTTTTCTTTTTGCTGGAGGCGCCGCACGCCTGCCGCCTACTGCTCGCCCGCTGCAGGTTGCGGCGTCGACACCGAAGGCTTCGCATCGGTGACGGCATCCGCTGCCGGCCTGGGCCGCGGCGGTGGCGGCGGCCGGCGCGGCAACTCGGTGGAGGGCACGGCCAGCGCCTGGCGCTCACAGTCGCGCTGTGCCTGGGTGCGCGCGGCGACACCGCTGACGCCGCCAGCCTGTCGCTTGCAGTTGCGTTCGACGATGCGTTCGCCCTCCAGGCGACGCGCCAGGCAGGTGCGCAGCTTGCCCTTGCGGTCGCGCTCCACCGCGCCCACCTCGCGCTGGCACAACACCATCCGCGTCGGCAGCAATTCGTCCGGATACACCAACGGGGGCGTGGCGGACTGCGCGCCTGCACCGCCCGCCCACACAAGCCCGCAGGCCACCCATCGTTTCATCGCACTCAATCGCTGCACCACACTGCTTGTTCGACTCCAACACGCCGACCCATGCAGGCGCGGCGCCGGCACCCCCTGACACCGGCCCGGCCATTCTCGCCGCGCCGATCTACAGCACGGTGACGCACGGCCGAACCGCGGCGCCATGCCCTATAGTGGGCTGAACGCATTCAAGAGCCGCCCCGTGGATACCGATACTGCCCAGCACCCCTCTCGAACACTACAAAAAACAGAGCTTCAGGCGCAGTTGGTTCAAGCGCTGCAGGCCTTTTTGCCGCCTCAAATGCTGCTGTGGAGCAACGAGCAGACCACGCCTTACGAATGCGACGGGCTGACCGCCTACCGCCAGCGGCCCTTGGTGGTGGCCCTGCCCGAGAGTTACGAACAGATTCAACAAGTGTTGAAAACCTGCCACAGCCTGGGCGTGCCGGTGGTGGCGCGCGGGGCGGGCACCGGGCTGTCGGGCGGTGCCATGCCGCACGAGCGTGGCGTGACGCTGTCGCTGGCCAAGTTCAACCGCATTCTCGAGATCGACCCGCTGGCGCGCACGGCACAGGTGCAGTGCGGCGTGCGCAATCTGGCCATCAGCGAGGCGGCCGCCGCGCATGGCCTGTATTACGCGCCCGACCCGAGCAGCCAGATCGCCTGCACCATCGGCGGCAACGTGGCCGAGAACTCGGGCGGCGTGCACTGTCTGAAATACGGGCTGACGGTGCACAACGTGTTGAAGGTGAAAGGCTTCACCATCGAGGGCGAGCCCATCGAGTTCGGCAGCGAGGCGCTCGACGCGCCCGGCTACGACCTGCTGGCGCTGATCAACGGCAGCGAGGGCATGCTGGCGGTGACGACCGAGGTCACCGTCAAGCTGCTGCCCAAGCCGCGTCTGGCGCGCTGCATCATGGCCAGCTTTGCCGATGTGCGGCAGGCCGGCGACGCGGTGGCGGCGGTGATCGCGGCCGGCATCATCCCCGCCGGGCTGGAGATGATGGACAAGCCCATGACCGCCGCTGTCGAGGACTTCGTGCACGCGGGCTACGACCTGGATGCCGCCGCCATCCTGCTGTGCGAGAGCGACGGCACGCCGGAAGAAGTGCAAGAGGAAATCGGCCGTATGTCGCAGGTGCTGACAGCGGCAGGCGCTACCAAAATTGCAGTGAGCGAATCCGAAGCCGAGCGCCTGAAGTTCTGGAGCGGGCGCAAGAACGCCTTCCCCGCCAGCGGCCGCATCAGCCCCGACTACATGTGCATGGATTCGACCATCCCGCGCAAGCGCCTGGCCGACATCCTGCTAGCGATCCAGCAGATGGAGCAGAAGTACGGCCTGCGCTGCGTCAACGTGTTCCACGCCGGCGATGGCAACCTGCACCCGCTGATCCTGTTCGACGCCAACGACCCCGACCAGCTGCGCCGCTGCGAGCAGTTCGGCGCCGACATCCTGGAAACCAGCGTCGCCATGGGCGGCACCGTGACCGGCGAGCACGGCGTCGGCGTCGAAAAACTCAACTCGATGTGCGTGCAGTTTTCTGCCGAGGAGAACGAGCAGATGTTTGGCATCAAGCGCGCCTTCGATCCCCAGGGCCTGCTCAACCCCGGCAAGGTGATTCCGACCCTGAACCGCTGCGCTGAATACGGCAAGATGCTGGTGCGCGCCGGGCGGCTGCCGTTTCCCGAGCTGGAGCGGTTTTGACGCAGCGTTGGCGGCAGCGAACACGCTGCGTCTTCATCGGCTTGGTTTGGAACGCGGCTTATTCCATTTCCAATTCAATGCGTCAACCACCGTCATCCCGGCGAAGGCCGGGATCCATGTTTCTCCGCACACGCCGTCTGGATTCCGGCTTGCGCCGGAATGACAAGATATGGCAGTTTTGATCTGGAATTGGAATTACTGCGGCGCGGTGCTTTCGGCAGCCACCCAGGCCGCGAATTCGCTGCTGGCCTGCGCCGGCAGGCAGACGATGGCCGGCAGCTCGTAAGGATGGTGCTCGCGCAGCGCAGCCTGCAGTGGTGCGCTGCGTTCGGGTGTGGTCTTGAACAGCAGGCGGAATTCGGGTTCCTGCTGCACGGCACCGTTCCATCGGTACACGCTGTCGATGGCTTCGATGTGCACACAGGCAGCCAGGCGTTGCTCGACCACGGCGCGCGCCAGCCGGTCGGCATCGGCGCGCGTGCCGACGCTGGCGAGGACCAGAAGAATATTGGTCAAATCGGCTTCCAGCGCCTGTCCATCAAGCGCTGACAGCTTCTTTATTTATAGCATTCACGCCGATCGCATCCAGTGCCTTGGACAGCTGACCGACACTGCGGTCGACATCCGCCCATTTGTCCAGCCCGAACAGGCCCAGGCGGAAGGTGCGGAAATCCGACGGTTCGTCGCACATCAGCGGCACGCCGGCCGCGGTCTGCAGGCCCTGGGCGATGAAGGCCTTGCCGCTCTGGATATCGGGGTCGGTCGTGTAGCTGACCACCACGCCCGGTGCCTGGAAGCCCTCTGCTGCCACGCTAGGCATGCCGCGCGACGTCAGCAGCGCACGCACCTTCTGGCCCAGCGCCATCTGCTGCTCGCGCACGGTCGCAAAACCGCGGTCCCGCGTTTCCTGCATCGCATCGCGCAGCTCTACCAGCGCTGTGGTGGGCAACGTGGCGTGGTAGGCGTGGCCGCCGTTTTCGTAGGCCTGCATGATCTGGTGCCACTTCTTCAGGTCGGCAGCAAAGCTGGTGCTGGTCGTGCCTTCCATCACCTTGAGCGCGCGCTCCGACAGGCACACCATGGCGCCGGCGGGCGAGCTGCTCCAGCCCTTCTGCGGCGCGCTGACCAGCACGTCGACGCCGATGGCCTTCATGTCCACCCACATGGCGCCGGAGGCGATGCAGTCCAGCACGAACAGGCCGCCGCCGGCGTGCGTGGCCTCGGCCACCTGTCGCATGTAGTCGTCGGGCAGCATCATGCCGCTGGCCGTCTCCACGTGCGGGGCGAACACCACCGCCGGCTTCTCGCGCGCAATGGTGGCCACCACCTTGTCGATGGGCGCGGGGGCCCACGGCGCCTGAGGACTATCGCCGGCACGGCGCGCCTTGAGCACGGTGATGTTGGCGGGCGCGGTGAGCTTGCCCATCTCCAGAATCTGGCTCCAGCGGAAGCTGAAAAAGCCGTTGCGGATCACCAGCACCTTCTGGCCGTCGGCGAACTGGCGCGCCACGGCCTCCATGCCGAAACTGCCGCTGCCGGGCACGAACACGGCGGCGTCGGCGTGATACACCTCTTTCAGCAGACTGGAGAGATCTTTCATCACGCCCTGGAACTTCTTGGACATGTGGTTCAGGGCACGGTCGGTATAGACGACCGAAAATTCGAGCAGGCCGTCGGGATCGATGTGGGGCAAAAGGCCGGGCATGGCAGTCTCCTTGGTGGGGCACAGCTGGCAGTGTGCCAGCCTCAAACGATTCACTTTACACGCAAGAGCGCTCCTTCGCGGCACTCATGGAAATCGGTGCCCTGCCCTTCTCCGCTCCGGTTGGTTCTGCCCTGCCAGTAGTGAGCTTGCCGGCATCGGCGTCAGTTTTTCGACAATAGCCCGCCCACAAGCTTGGCCCCGCGCAGTGTTCGTGCTGTGCGGCGTTTCGGTCTGAACGTGAAGCTGATGCTGAGTGTCGCCATGACGGCAGGTGCCGGCAAGGCTGCCAAGGCACGGCCGCTCGTGGACGACGGCCACCTGTGCATCCAAGTCTTTCTGCTGGATGGTGTTTCTGCTCGACAGCGAGCCGGATTTTGCTTCGTGCCCCCTCATCGCGGGTGCGGCACTGCCCCACCGCGAGTCGACCGTCATCCTGCTGTGTGTCAGACGACCCCTCCCCCTCTGCCGCGTCGAGTGAACTGGCCCAGGGCTCATGCGTGGTGGCCGAGGACTGGCGGCCTCAGGCAGAGTTAGCCAGGACCCACGCCACGCGCCACCAGTTCACGCACTCGCTCATCACCCAGGTAGTGCGGACCGTCAAAAGCATAGATCGGCCATGCCTGGTAGGCGTCGATCTGGGGCAGGAATTCGTCCGCCGTGGCACTGCGGAACCCCCCGTTAGGGGCCGGGCGAAAGGCTTCCGCGATGACGCGCACGCGGGAGGGCCCCAGTCGGCGTGTCAGGTGCACAAGATAGTCGCGCGCCACCTCGGGGGTGCGCGCATGCACGCCCACGCCGTCTTGAAAGAATACGCCCACGTCGCGTGGCAACCAGCGTTCGATCCAGTCGGCCAGGGCGCCGGGACCCAGGTTGGCGCTGTCGTAGGCGCTGATCCACAGCGGGCGCGGCAGCTCGCGCAGCGCCTCGGCAAGCAACTCGGGGCCCGCCCAGGTAGGGTCGACCTCGGCGGGGAAATACCAGCCGCTGACCCGCAGCGGCAAGGGAGCTGCAGCCAGCGCCAGCGCGCGCGATTGCGCCGCCAGTTCTTTCAGCGACGCACGTGACCATGCTTCGTCGTGCAGGCCCGAGAGGCCCAGAATGACGTCGCGCGCCCAGGGTTCACTGGCGATCCGGTACCAGTCAGGCAAGTCCGGGCCAATCAGCGGAAGTCCTGCGCCTTCGACAAAGCTCTGACCATCCACGGCCGACCATTGGACCAGCAACCGTCTGACACCTAAGCGCTCCCATCCGCCACGGGGGCGCAGAGTCTGACGACTGAGTTGCCAGACGATGCCGTCGATACGGCGCGCGGCCGAACTTGGCTGACCAGCGCACGCTCCCGACGCTGTGACAGCGACAGCCGTGGCCAGCACCGTGCGACGTGTCAGGGCACGCGCCCTTCCTAGCGATTGTCGAGGCGACTGGGCGAGGTCCATGTGTAGCCCAGGGCCTCGAGGCCTGTCACGATCTCCTGCAGATCGCGCATGCCACGGCCGCCGGTGATTTCACCGATAAGGAATGGGTGAATGAAGAACGAGGCGAATCCATCGCGCACAACCCGAGCGTATTCGGCGTTGCGGACCACATCCTGTGCCGTGAGTTCCTCCTCGACGCCGAACTGGTAGTACTGAAGGTTGCCTAGGTTTTCCGGCAGCACGCGCAGACCGTAAATATCGCGCTCGATCACGTAGGGGAAGAACTGCCACAGCTCGAAGTCGGCACCCAGGCCTGGCGTGAGGTTGGGGGTGCCGGAGGTGTAATAGGTGTGGCGCTGGTAGGCAGTTTGGTAGACCTGTTCAACGGCTTGCAGGACGGACGGCGCACCATGGTAGTGAGGGGTTTCCCAGGCGACGGGCTGATACCCGAGATCGAGGAACTGACGCAACCCGGTGTTGACGCGATTGAGTGCCCAGGCCACTGAATCGCCCGCCATGGGGGCATTGCGCATCACGTCCCAGAACTCGTAGTCAAGGCCTGACCCCCCGGTGCCGGGAAAGCCGTTGCGATAGGTATCGGACTGATGGCTCAGGCCATGCTGCACAATTTCGCCGCCCCGCGCCAGCGCGTAATCCAGCGCCAAGCGCAGGGTGGTGGCCTCGGCCAACGGAATGTCCGTGGGCACGCCGTTGTTCTGCGAACCATAGGGATCCTTGTAATGCGGGATCGTGGCCATCGAAAACGGGATGCCGCGTGCATGGAGATAGTCGACGACCGGCTTGAAGTTGTCCGGATCAACCTTGGCATCAATATCCTCCAGGCGGATCATGGCCTGGTGCGACTCGGCATGGTCGACGCCGAGCATGTCGTGCAATAGATCGGCGAACACCAGATACCGGTCACGGGCATGGATGTAGTTGAATGGCAGATTCGGCGACGAACCAGAAGTTGTCCGATTGCAGGACATACGGCGCTGTGGCTCCAGTTGCTGGATTACCGATCACCGCATGCACCCGCGCCCGCGTGCGGTCGGTGACCTCGGTGATGAACACTTCCGGATCGGCAGCGATTTCCCCCTCATAGATGGTGGCACGCTTCTGAAACGAGAGGTTCTTGTAGTAGACGGTGCTGAAGAAGCTGGGCACGCTGCCGGCAGGGGTTGGCCCTGCGTCAAAGAAGCGGCTGCCCCAGGGAACGAAGCCCCAGCGTGACCTGGTGGAGAAACCGTCGAGCAGGTTCATCTGCTCCAGATTGCTGCGCAACCACACCACGCGCGCGTTGGTTCTGCTGACATCGCTCAGGAAGTTCGTGGGTACAGTCTGTCCGGTGGCCCAGCCGATATAGAACGTGGTGTGGTACTCGTTGACCGAGCCGTTGCGATACTGTTGGACGGGGATAGCCTGGACTTCGGCGTCGAAATGGCCCAGCAGGTTTTGCAGCATGATCCCGAAGCCGCGCCCGAGCCTGGCGTACTGGTTGTCCTCAGGTTCGTCGTACAAGATCAACACCCGCGGTCCGGCAGGAGGCGTGCGAACGGGCGCAGGAAGTGCCGCAACGGGCGCGCGTGGCACGGGCACATTGGTGCCGAAGGGAAAGACTGGCGGCGTCGCTCCGCCGCCCGGCCCAGCGGGTGGCTGGCTGTAGAAGGGGTCAGACCCACCGCCGCAGGCGGTGAGGGCAATAACCATGAGCAGGTATGCGTATCGAAGAAGGCGTTGAATCACGATGTGCTCTCCTGCGGCCCGACACCTATGGTCAGGCCGTCGTCATTGGCAAGAATCGGGTCGGTCAATACACCAGCGCAGCGCGCAGAAACCACCCCTTGCCGCGCTCGTCGCCCGCCAGCCGCCAGCGATGCTGCAGCGACAGGTCGAGGTAGGAGCGCGGTGCGTGGTATTTGTCTTCGCGGAACCAGTAACGGGCACCCAGACCGATGCCCGCGCCCGCCGCGCCGTTGTAGCCCGCAGCGGTACGCCACGAGTTGTAATCAACACCCAGCACTGCGTGCGGAAACAGCACCCAGCGTGCATCCGGATCGCCCATGCGGAAGCTGCGTCCTGCCTGAGCTTCGAACGTCAGGTAGTCCTGCTTGCGCCGCAGAAAGCGACCGGCCTCCACGTACACGTTCAATGTATTCCAGTGCGGCACGTCGACGCGCAGATCGGTGCCAAATCCGCCGGAATAACCGGCACGCACCAGCCAGTCGTTGTGCGAGAGGGAGCCGATCTTGATGCGTCGCTCGATCGCCAGCACCAGATTGTGATCTCTCAAGGGCTTGACCCGAAGCCCCAGCGCCCCTTGCATCGTTTCCGCACCTCTCGGCCCACCATCCTTGCTGTAAATGGTTTGCGCCAAGCCTCCGTACACCTCCCAGAAGCTGCCATCCCTGTAGCCCTGCGGCCGCCAGTACGCTTCGCCCACCAATTGAGCGATGTCGCTGTAAGCGCCAGGCTGCGCAGCCACCGAACCCGGCGACATGCCGCGGTAGCCGAGCAAAGCATTGACGCCCCACGTTCGCTCACGGTCAGCCAACTCTCTGCGTGTGGCGAATTTCTGTCGAGAGCTGAGTTGCAGACGCCCTGCTTCAGCTGCGTCAATGGCTTCACGAAAATAGAGCATGGATCGTTCGTTGTCGACCATGCGGGTGGCGGTATAGGCGGCATCCTGCAATGACGTACTGGGCAGCTTGCCTGCCGCATGCGCACGATTGAAGACATCCAACCCGGTGCGGTCGTCACCAACGCGTGTCGCCAGATAAGCCAGATCCGGATCCGTGCTCTGGCGCAGGGCCGGCGTCGATACAGCTTCGGCAAAAAGCGCTGCAGCCTCGTCGCGGCGCCCTTCCTGCAGCAGAAGATCCACCTCACTGGATAGCGACAATCGGCCGGCTTGCAAAGCGGCCCGCGCATCGGAAGATGCCGCCTCGGTCTGCCCAAGCTGTTGCCGCAAGCGGCTACGTAGAGCCAAGACCTCGGGCGCACTGGGGCGACTCTCAAGGTAGCGGTCAGCTTCCGTGATGGCTTGGGTCGTGTTGCCACCCGATATCAGGGCTTGCAGGCGCAGCAGGAGATAGGGTTGGTGCGCAGGGTTAAGCTGCATGGCCTGCCCCGCCTTCTCAGCTGCCTCCGCATAGTCACGCGATGCGTAAGCTCGATATGCAGCCTGCGCGATCTCGCTGGCGGGGTCTGCAGGATTGGGGCCTGGCCAGATTTCGCACCCAGGCGTATAGGCGGAACCGAAACAGTTCACCATGGGCAAGCGCAACGCCGCCGTGTACAGGGATGCAGGCGAAATCACACGCCTCAGCGCGGTGTCCACCTCGGCCTGGCGGGCAAGAACGCCCGGATCTGTCCCCGCGCCGAGCGGTGCGATCAAGACTTGCGCGCGCTCAGGTTGACCGGCCGCGAGCGCTGCGTCGGCGGCGATGATCCGATAGCTCTGTTGTTCGTGCTGCGTCAAGTGAGGCATGGTCAGCGCGGCATCGAATGCCTGTGCTGCCTCACCTGTGCGCCCTTGGGCCTGCAACGCGGCGGCGCGCAAAACACGCAGCGAAGCATGGTCCGCAACCGCCAATCCATCATTGGCCACCTGCTCGGCACGCGCGTACTGTTGACCTTCGAGCAGCAAGCCCAACAACTGCAGGCGGTGTGCAAGCACGTTGGGCATCTGCTCCAGTCCCTGCTGGGCACGCTGGACGGCCTCTACCAGATCGCCGCGGCTACGCGCCTGGCGCGCTTGGTCGAAATAACCCCAGGCACGGCGCTGCTGCAAGCTCTCGTGCAATGTTCGCCACGCGGGATCAGCCTGCAGATTCGCTTGCTGCTCGACCTGCGCCATGGTGGCTGCCGCCTCGACATCGTGACCATTCTCCAACAGCAGGTAAACCAGCAGGCGTTGGTACTCCACGTTATCTGGCGCCTGTTGCGCCGCAGTCCGCGCATGCTGAAGGGCTACCCTGGTCTCACCCCTGTCGACCGCTGCATAAGCCGCGGCGGCGGCTGCATAGCCCGGGACGGCCGGTGCGGTCTTCTGCACCAGACCGGTTCCATGCCGCTGTCGCGGCGTCGATGCCGGGCGCTGAGCCGGGCGCCGCGGTGTCGCACGAGACGGAACCGGAGAACTCGTTACATCAACCGACTTTGTCGGCGCCGCAGACTTCGGTGCAGCCGCTGGGGCTGTCTCGGTGACTGGAGCAGCCGCCGTGGGCTCGGAGGCCGGCGCGAGCGCCGGCACTGGAGGGACCGCCCGCTCCAGACCGCGCAAGGCTTCGATCAAGCGCCGATCCCCGGGGTTGCGCTTGACCTGCGATTTCAGCAATGCCTCGGCCTTCTGCGCCTCGCCATAGCGGCTGTAAGCGGTCGCCAGATGGAGTGCGATGACCGCACTTTGGGGCGCCAGTCGATGGGCCTGCTCCAACTCCGAAATGGCCCGCCGCCCATCGCCTCGAGACATGGCCTCGAAGGCTTTGTCGAGATGAGGATGGAGCTGAAAACGCTGGAACGGCGTGATCTCCGGACCCAGCTCCACAACCTGTGAGACGGCTGCAAGCGGCCCGAGTGCCAGCGTGAAGAGAACAATGTGAGAGGTACGCATCATCGATTGCCTATGCTGTGCCATGCGCCCGCTCCGGTTCAACTTGCCCGAGCAGATGGGACATCGTCACCTGCAATTGCTTCTGAAGCTGAAGCGCCTCATCCAGTCCCCCAGATGTCAGCACACCTTCGCGCACCAAAAATTCGCCGAGACTGGTTTCGGTTTTTTCTTGGCGCAGCAGCAACGCTCCCAGCGCGGCTGGGTCTATACTGCCGACAGCCATCAAGACATCCCCCAGCAGAAGCTGTCGAGAAACGTAGTGGCGCCATAACGACCTGGCGTTGTCGACCGATATCCGCTGCTCGCGCACAGCCGATTCGAGCAGTTCCTGCGCTGGTTCGGAACCATGACGAGCGTATAGCCGCCGCAACTCGACGGTGACCTGACCCTTTGGCACGATCACATAGCGAACCGGTCGTTTCAACTTGCGCCCGATCGCCGCCAAAGACACCGGATCGATGGTCGCCTCGCTGGCCAAGACCAAGGTACGCCCGTCCTCGCGAAGCGGCACGACGCCATATCGCAGCGCAATGGACGCTGGTACCTGTGCCGCCGCCTGCTCATCGAGTGGTCGTCCGTCCATCGATTCCCAGTCCACCTCGCCCTGAGTCGCCACAGCCGCCGCCAACTGATCGGCACTGATCACGCCTCGGTGAACGAGCGCGCTGCCCAAGCGCAGGCCGCGCGTGGGTCTCTCCAAGGCAGCTTGCAATTGCTCCTCCGTCAGCGCCCCTTGATCGACCAGTATCCGTCCCAGCGGGTGGCGCTGGCGCGGACCCTCTCCCAGCAAAGGAAAGTCGTGATCCGTCTTCACCCAGGCCATTCGGCGCAGATCCTTGGCACGCAGTGCCTGCGCTACCGCGCGCCAGTTGGCCAGGAAGTTCACGAAGTTGCCCCAGATCAACCGCAACACCGACAACAGCCCCTGCAATACACCGTAATAGCTGGTGACAAAGAAAATCCGCTGCAAGATGCGATTGAACATGAGCACCAGGTTGACGAGAAGCAGCAGCACGAACCACCGGTCACCCTCGAAGATCGAAAGGAACTTGTAGCTGTCCGGCACCCAACGCTGGTAAAGCCAAATGGCAATCAACTGCAGCGCCAGCAGCGTGGCCAGAAAGCTGGCGAAGTTCGTGATGGCACCCTTGCGGTCACGCCACAGGAAGTAGTTCAGCGGCGCGCTCTTGGTCCAGCGCAAAGTGCGGAAACCCTGGATCACGATGCCAGTGATCCAGCGGGATTTCTGGCGCACTGCCGCCGCCAGCGTATCGGGGAAATACTCCCGCACCGAAATCACGCTGGCCTCACGGGCACTGCGCCCCACACGTTTGGGCGTCTGATGGTCGGAGTGGTGACTGGTGTCGTCCACCGGGAAACGCACAAAGATCTCGCTCATACCCAACTGCTTGAGGCGGAACCCGATGTCGTAGTCCTCCGTCAAGCTCTGGGTATCAAAGGCAATGCCATCCCCCTGCGCCAGCAGCGCAGTGATGGCCCGTCGACTGAAGCAGGTTCCCACACCGGCGCTTGGCACTTGGCCAACCAGCGCCTCGCGCACCACGATATCCTTGCCGTGCAGTTCCGCGAACTCATCCAGATAATGGCCGCCGGTGAAATCCAGCAGCGGTCGCTCCAACGGATAGACGGGCAACTGGATCATGTCCTTTCGGTCGACCAGGAAGTTGAACAACCGCAACTCGAGCTTCGACAGCACGTCTTCTGCATCGTGCAAGATGAACCCGGCAAACTGAACGCCTGACCGCTGCTCGAACTGGAAAATCGCATCCACGATGTTGTTCAGGCAATCGGCCTTGCTGGTTGGCCCAGGTCGAGCACAAACCACGTTGTGAACATTGGGAAAGCGGCTGCGCACCTTTTCCACATCGGCAAAGGTCTCGGGGTCGTTGGGATAGGTTCCCACGAAGATGTGGTAGTTCTCGTAGTCCAGCGTGGTGGCTGCGAGCTCAGCCATCCGCCCGATGACACCATGCTCCTGCCATGCGGGCACCATGATGGCCAGTGGTTTCTCTTCGATGGCGTACAACGCGTTGGAGTCCATTCGCTGGTGGCGTGCATACACCGTGAGTGCGCGCCAAGCGCGCCTGACCCAGTAGGCGATGTCGATGAACAGGTCATCGACGCCACTGATGAAAATGACGATCGCGACCACGATCGCGATGGCTTTCAGTCCATAGAGATAGGCTGTAAAGACGTCAAGCCACGACATTGACCTGACCTTCCGGCTGATCGCAGGATGAATCTTCCCCGCACAGGGCGGACCCCAGCCGGTCGGCAATCTGCAGCCCGGCCGTGCCGTCGCCGAACGGGTTGCTGGGCGCCTGCATCCGCCTGTAGGCGACGTCATCGGTCATCAAACGGCGCACTGTTTTCAGGATCAGGTCACGATTCGTGCCGACCAGGAGCGCGCAGCCCGCGTCCAGAACTTCCGGCCGCTCCGTCTCTTCGCGCAGCACCAGTACCGGCACCTTGAACGTCGGCGCCTCTTCCTGCAAACCACCCGAATCGCTGAGCACCAGCCAGGCGTCGGCAAGGGCTTGCTGCATGGCGAGATAGTCAAGCGGCTCGGTAAGGCAAATATTGGCCAGCCCCCCCAGAAGGCGATGCACCGGCTCCTGGATGATCGGGTTCAGGTGCACCGGAAACAGCACCGGCAACGAGGGAAATTCCCGCGCAATGTCGGCGACAGCGGCACACGCGTGCTCCACGTCGGCTCCCCAGTTCTCCCGCCGATGCATCGTCACCAGCAGATGCCCCTTCCCGACAAGACGGCGTCGAATATCATGCTGTGCGCACGCCCACAACTGAGCATCGACCACCGTATTGCCCGTGACCATGATCTTCTGAGGCGACACTCCCTCCCTTTCCAGGGCTTTCGCAGCGCGCGAAGTCGGCGCGAAGTGAAAGCTGGCGATGCGGCCGATCATCTGGCGCAGACCTTCCTCGGGGAACGGTCGGTTCAGGTTGTAGGTTCGCAACCCCGCTTCGACGTGTGCGACAGGAATCTGGTGGTAAAACCCTGACAGTGCCCCCAGGAACGCACTCTCGGTATCGCCCTGAACGATCACGGCGGCCCAGGGTTTGCTGCGCAGCACGGCATCGAGTTGCACCCGGCAACCTGTGCTGAAGTCCAGAAGAGATTCCTCTTTCCGCTCCAGAACATGGTCGGGCTTGACGTTGAAGCATGCCAGCATCTGTACAGCCATGTCACCGTGCTGACCAGTGTGTACCCAACTCGGGCGGGCCCAACTAGACTCCCGCAACGCATGGTAGACGGACGCAAGCTTGATGATTTCGGGCCGCGTACCGCAGACGATCAGGATGGGAACCTTGCCGTCTGGAAGTGTGTGGAGGAATTCCCTCATCACAACACCTCGAAATCAGCCCAGGCTGAAGAAGGCCCCGAATCCTCGCTCGGTGGCGGGGCATCAAGGTCGACCACGAAGACGATCTCGCCGCCGAAGCGACCGACCCCCAGCAACCTCATCAGGGCCTGCTCCTGCTCAGGCGTCGCCATGCGCAAGAAGCAGATGGCCTGCTGCCTGCCTTCATGTACAGACGTCAGAATGTCCATTCGACGAACAGTACCGAACGGCGCACACATTTCCTGCAACGCGGTCCGAAGGGCAGCAATATCTGCGCATTTGCACAGTTCTGCGATGGATCTCATTGTTTTGCTCTCCCTGAAACGAGCACCGACACCAGTCGCTTGCTCTTATGAGCTGTTCCGACTGTACTCACTTGTGCACAACTCTCGAGTCGTTGCAATCAATGCGAGGGTGCATTCGTGATCTTTGTCACAATTCTCGAAGATTGGATCGATCCTTGGCTCGACCGCGCCGCAAAGGTCGTGCTTGCGCCCGTGTCACAATTTGCGACAGTCCGATTCGCAGTTCTTGGGATCTTGAATTCTCACCAGTCAACGTGAACAGCTCGCAACATCCCAGGCGCAGTGCCGAGGTCCCCCCGGTCTCAGGGGGCGGAACTGCGCCAACCGCGAGAAGGGAAGCCTCGCTGGACAACATCGCGCGACTGGTGCAGGAGTCGACTGCACTGGATGCAGCATTGATCTGCTTGCAACCTGGCGCGGGCACGGAGCCTCTCCGCTGGGGGGCCTGCGGGATCCCCATTGACGCGCAGGACCAAGACAGCGTCCTGGCCATGTGGACGAAGCTCATCTCGTCACCCGCGCCGACACTGGACGAACCCATTGCAGGACGGCGGATTTTGCAGCGTGCGGTGGCGCCGGTGCGCAATCGGGCTGGCGATCAACTGGGTTGGCTGATGGTTTTGAGCTTTTCTGACCCGGGGCCCCATCAAACCGCAGAAGCGCTGGTTCAGCGACTGGCCGCCCGCCTGAGCCACTGGATCGAACTCACGGAGGCGGTTGACCGGCACCCGAAGACGGAAGACGGCCATGCCGCCGATCAACTCGAGGCGCGCCTGCGCGGCGCCATGCGGGCCATGCAGATGGGCAGTTGGGTCTACAGCGTCGCACCGCGGCGGCTGGCCCTGAGCGCCGACGCGGCCATGATCCTCGGCCTGACGGCGCAACAGCCGCGCAATCTGGACGACCTTCTGCAATCCTTCACCGCCGAAACAGCCAAGGGGCTGCGCCGCGCGTTCGTGGCATGCATCCGCGACCGCATGCCCATCGACACCGAAGTGCGCTTCAGCTCACCCGACGCCACGGGCCGCTGGATGCGCTTCATTGGCGAGGCCAGCACCAGCAGCGCTGGCGAGGTGCTGGAAATACATGGCGCCGTGCAGGATGTCAGCACTCGCCGGCAGGCCCAGGAAGAAACCGTGCGCCTGGCCATGCGCCTGACGACGACGCTCGCCAGCATCAACGAGGCCTTCGTCACCCTCGACCGGCAAAGCCAGTTCATGTACGTCAACCGCGAAAGCGAGCAGCTGCTGGGTCACACCACGGGCGAACTGCTGGGAGAGCCGGTGCATCGCTGGCTCGTGGGGCAGACCCCGGGCTTGCTGCAGGAGGAGCTGGAAGGCGCGCTGGCGCGCAACGAGCGCACCGAGTTCGAAGACTTCTACCCCGCACTGAAAAAATGGATTGAAGTCCGGGCCCACCCTTATGCCGAAGGCTTGGCGGTGTACTTCCGCGACGTCACCGAGCGGCGCCTCGCGCAAGAGCAGCTGATGCTGCTGCAGACCGGCATCGCGCGACTGAACGACATCGTGCTCATCGTCGAGGCCGTGGGTGGCGATGCCGGCCAGACGCGGATCGCCTTCGTCAACGATGCCTTCGAGCGGCAGACCGGGTTTTCGCGCAAGGACGTGGTGGGCAAGGGGCTTGGCGTGCTGGCGCATGGCGTGGGCGCCGACACCCTGAGCGAACTCATCACCGGGCTGGCGCACCCCGACACCTTCACCGTGCGCCGACGCGAGATGCTGCTGCAGCACCGCGACGGCTCCACCTACTGGATGGACCTGGACGCGGTGCCCGTGCGCGCTTCCGACGGCCAGATCACCCACTGGGTGGCGGTGGGCCGCGACGTGACCGCGCGCAAACAAGCCGACGAAAAAATCCACCACCTGGCGTTCTTCGACCCGCTGACCGAGCTGCCCAACCGGCTGCTGCTGATCGAGCGCCTGGAAGCCGCCCTGGCCGAGAGCGAGCGCACCGGCCAGTCCGGAGCGCTGATGTTCATCGACCTGGACAACTTCAAGGTGCTGAACGACACCATGGGCCATTCGCGCGGCGACCTGCTGCTGCAGCGCGTGGCCGAGCGCCTGCAGCGCAGCGTGCGCAAGGCCGATACCGTGGCGCGCATCGGGGGCGACGAGTTCGTGGTCATGCTGCAGGGCCTCGGCACCGATCCGCACAGCGCGGCCCTCAAGACCAAGACGGTGGCCACCAAGGTGCTGGCACGCATGAGCGAGCCGTTCGACCTGGGCGACTACCAGCACTACAGCACCGTCAGCATCGGCGTCACCGGCTTCGGCGCCCAGCCGACCGGCGTGAGCGAACTGCTCAAGCAGGCTGATCTGGCCATGTACCAGGCCAAGAGCGCGGGGCGCGACACCATCGCCTTCTTCGATCCGGCGATGCAGGCGGCCGTCAGTGCCAGCGCGGCCCTGGGCGCCGATGTGCGCGCGGCCCTGCAGGCCGGCGACCAGTTCAGCGTGCACTACCAGCCGCTGTTCAACCAGCAGCGCTGCGTCACCGGTGTCGAGGCCCTGCTGCGCTGGCGCCATCCGGCGCGCGGCGCGGTCAGCCCGGCCGAATTCATTCCCATCGCCGAAGACACCGGACTGATCCTGCCGCTGGGCCACTGGGTGCTGGAGCAGGCCTGCGCCCAGCTGGCGGCGTGGGCGGAACGACCGGAGACGGCGCAGCTCAGCATCGCGGTCAACGTCAGCGTGCGCCAGTTCCGGCACCCCGAGTTCGTCGACCAGGTGATCGCAGCCATCCGGCGCCACCGCGTGGCGCCCCGCCTGCTGAAGCTGGAGCTGACGGAAAGCCTGCTGGCCGACCGCATGGAGATCACGCTGGAGAAGATGGACACGCTCAAGCAGCTCGGCGTGACGCTGTCGCTGGACGACTTCGGCACGGGCTACTCCTCGCTGGCCTACCTCAAGCGCCTGCCGCTGGACCAGCTGAAGATCGACAAGGGCTTCGTGGCCGATGTGCTGACCGACCCCAGCGATGCCGCCATCGCCCGCGCCATCATCGAGCTGGCGCACAGCCAGGGCTTGTCGGTGATTGCGGAAGGCGTCGCGACCGAAGAGCAGCACCGCTTCCTGGTCGATCACGGGTGCGATCTGTTCCAGGGCTTTCTGCTGGCCAAGCCGATGTCGATCGGCGCGCTCGAAGAATTCATGGATCAGCACCGCGACACAGCCACCGCGCCGTTGCACGAATGAGCTCGGCGCCGTCATCGCGCCGACTGAACCCCCGGGACCTCAACCCAGCGTCATCAGGCTCGCGTTGCCACCAGCGGCGGCCGTGTTGATGCTCAGGGCGCGCTCGACCACCAGGCGCTCCAGCGGCACGTCGGCCTGGCCGGGTGGCAGCGCCGCCAGCCTGACGATGGGGCCGGCACGCCCCGCCAGCAGCTGCGCGATTTCACGCGTCCGCGCCTCATCGCCATGCAGCAGCACGGCGTCGACTGCGGCCGTGTCGCTGCGCCAGTCGGCCGCCACGGCGACCTGCGCCAGCACCTCCACCGGCAGCCGCGCCCAATCGGCCTGCGCACTGGCCGGCCACACCGCCTGGCCACCGACGGCCAGCACGGCAGCGGTCTGCAGCAGGCGATCGGCGCCGTTCGCGGCCAGACACAGCACGCGGGCGCAGGGCGCCAGGGTGTAGAGGTTGCGTTCGCCGGTCGGGCCGTGCAGCACGCGTGCCGGCCCACCCGGGTTGAGTTCGGCAAAGCGCTGGCAGGCAGCGATCAGCGCGTCGTCGCGCTGGGTCCGTGCCCAACCCAGCAGCGCGTCGAAGGCGGGCGAAGACCCCGTCGGCTCCCGGTCCGCGTCGCCTGCCGCACGGACAGCCTGCCGCGCCGCGGCGGCCGGCCGTGCGGACAGCAGTCGCAGCAGGTACAGCGGCCCGCCCGCCTTCGGGCCCGTGCCCGACAAGCCATCGCCCCCGAAGGGCTGCACACCCACTACCGCACCCACCATGTTGCGGTTGACGTACAGGTTGCCCACCTGGAGGCGCCGCGTGACGCGCGCAATGGTCTCGTCGATGCGCGTGTGCACGCCCCCGGTCAGGCCGTAGCCGGCGGAGTTGATCTGGTCGATCAGCGCATCCAGCCCGGCGCGGCGATAGCGCAGCACATGCAGCACCGGGCCAAAGACTTCGCGCTCCAGCTGATCCAGCCGGTCGATCTCGATCAGCGTCGGGGCGATGAAGGTGCCGTGCACCTGCGCCTCGCGCAGACCGCGCGTGGCCTGGTGCACGGCCTGGCCGCTGGCGCGCAGGGCGTCGATGTGGCGCTGGATGCCGGCCTGCGCGGCGGCGTCGATCACCGGGCCGATGTCGGGGGACAGCGCCGCCGGGTGGCCGATGGTCGCCTCGTCCATGGCGCCTTTCAGCATGGCGACGATGCGGTCGGCGACGTCGGCCTGCAGGCACAGCACGCGCAATGCCGAGCAGCGCTGCCCGGCCGAGTCGAAGGCGGACGCCATCACGTCCTGCACCACCTGCTCGGCCAGCGCGGACGAATCGACGATGAGCGCGTTCTGCCCGCCGGTCTCGGCGATCAGCGGCACCGGCTGGCCGTCGGGGCTCAGGCGCGCAGCCAGCGCGGCCTGGATGTTGCGCGCGACCTCGGTGGAGCCGGTGAACAGCACGCCGCGCGTGCGCGCATCGGCCACCAGCGACGCGCCCACGGTCGCGCCATCGCCCGGCAGCAGCTGCAGCGCACCGTGCGGCACGCCGGCGGCGTGCAGGTGGCGCACGGACTCGGCGGCAATCAGCGGCGTCTGCTCGGCCGGCTTGGCCAGCACCACGTTGCCGGCGGCCAGCGCGGCAGCGACCTGGCCGGTGAAGATGGCGAGCGGGAAGTTCCACGGACTGATGCACGCCACGGGGCCCAGCGGCACGTGTGTGGCGTTGTCGAACTGCGTGCGCGCCTGGGCGGCGTAGTAGCGTAGGAAGTCGATGGCCTCGCGCACCTCCGACACGGCATTGGCCCAGGTCTTGCCGGCTTCGCGCACCAGCAGGCCCATGAGGCGCGGCATGTCGGCCTGCAGCGCATCGGCCGCGTGTTCGAGCGCGGCGGCGCGCGCGGACGGCGGCGTGGCGGCCCAGGCGGGGGCGGCGGCTTCGGCAATCGTCAGCGCGTGCTCGACATCCGCGACGGTGGCGGGGCGCACGTGGCCGACGATGTCGCGCCGGTCGGCGGGGTTGCGGATGGGGGATGCTCCCTCGCCCAATTGGGGAGAGGGTTGGGGTGAGGGGCCGGCGGTGGCAGGACGTGAAGCGGTTGGCCCCCACCCCAGCCCTCCCCCAGCGGGGGAGGGGGAAGAGCCCTCACCCCGGCCCTCTCCCGCCAGCGGGAGAGGGAGTGGATTCGGCATCGAATCGGGCGTCAGCGCTTGCTGGACGGGCGCAGACAGCAATGATTTCGATAGCGCCACCAGCGTCTGCTCATCCGCCAGATCCATCCCCGCCGAATTGCGCCGCGCCGCGCCGTACAGCGCGCCCGGCAGCGGGATGCGCGGATGCGGCGCGCCGACGGGCTGCTCGCGCTCGACCAGCGCCACCGGGTCTTCGATGAGCGCTTCAAGCGGCACCGCGTTGTCCGCGATACGGTTGACGAACGACGTATTCGCCCCGTTCTCCAGCAGCCGCCGCACCAGGTAGGCCAGCAGCGTCTCGTGCGTGCCCACCGGGGCGTAGATGCGGCACGGGCGCTGCACACCGAGCGCGCCACGCACGATCTGCTCGTACAGCGGCTCGCCCATGCCGTGCAGGCACTGGAACTCGTATTGCCCCGGCCGCCAGTCGGCCGTCCCGGCCATCTGCACGATGGCGGCCACGCTGTGCGCGTTGTGGGTGGCGAACTGCGGGTACACCGCATCCGGCGCCGCCAGCAACTGGCGTGCACAGGCCAAGTAGCTCACGTCGCTGTGCGCCTTGCGGGTGTAGACGGGGTAGTCGCTCTGCCCATCCACCTGCGCGCGCTTGATCTCGCTGTCCCAATAGGCGCCCTTCACCAGCCGCACCATCAGCCGGTGGCCGCTGCGGCGCGCCAGGTCGACCAGCCAGTCGATCACCGCCGGGCAGCGCTTCTGGTACGCCTGAATGACGAAGCCGATGCCGTGCCAGCCGGCCAACGCAGGCTCGTGGCACAGCCGCTCCAGCAGGTCCAGCGACAGCTCCAGCCGCTCGGCCTCCTCGGCGTCGATGTTCAGGCCGATGCCGTGCCCGCGCGCGCGCTCGGCAAGCTGCCGCAGGCGCGGGTACAGCTCGGCCAGCACGCGGCCTTTCTGCGCACGGCTGTAGCGCGGGTGCAGCGCCGACAGCTTGATCGAGATGCCGGGCCCGTCGATCAGCCCGCGCCCGCCGGCCGCGCGGCCAATGGCGTCGATGGCCTGCTCGTAGGCCGCCAGGTAGCGCGCTGCGTCGGCGGCCGTCAGCGCCGCCTCGCCCAGCATGTCGTACGAAAAGCGGAAGCCCTCGGCCTCGCGCGGGCGGGCGTTGCGCAGGGCTTCGTCGATGGTCTCGCCGGTCACGAACTGCTCGCCCATCAGGCGCATCGCGCGGTCCACGCCGGTGCGGATCAGCGGCTCGCCGCCCTTGCCGATGAGGCGCGTGAGCGACTGTCCCAGCGTGGCCTCGCTGTGCGTGGCCACCAGCCGGCCGGTGATCAGCAGCCCCCACGCGGCGGCGTTGACGAACAGCGACGGACTTTGGCCCAGGTGCGCCTGCCAATCGCCGCGCGCCACCTTGTCGCGGATCAGCGCGTCGCGCGTGGCCGCATCGGGAATGCGCAGCAGCGCCTCGGCCAGGCACATCAGCGCCACCCCTTCCTGCGACGACAGCGCGAACTCCTGCAGCAGCCCCTGCACGATGCCGGCGCGCCCACCCTCGCGCCGGCGCGCGCGCAGCGTGCTGGCCAGCCGGTGCGCCAGCGCGTGCGTGGCGGCGGCCTGCTCGGGCGGCAGGCGCGCGGCGCCCAGCAGCGGGGCCAGCGCTTCGGCTTCAGGCACGCGCGTGGCGGCGGTGATGGCGGCGCGCAGCGGCTGTTGCGGCGCGATCTCGGCGTGCAGGGCGGCGAAGGGGTCGGTGGCGGTCATGGCGGCATCCAGGGGGTGTGGGAGCGGCCTTGGCCGCGATGGCAGCCCGTCATCGCACGAGGCGCTGATCGCGGCCGAGGCCGCTCCCACAGGGGAGAACATGCCGCCATTGTTCGATGCTCTCCACCGAATAAATCACCAACATGGGCAACTTTGGCAGCAAAATATTCAGCCATGCCCACCACCCACCCCGACCTCGACCGCATCGACCTGCGCATCCTGGGCGCCCTGCAGCGCGACGGCCGCATCAGCAACCTGAAGCTGGCCGACACCGTGTCGCTCTCGCCCACCGCCGTGCTGGCGCGCGTCCAGCGCCTCACGCGCGAGGGCTTCATCCGCGGCTACCACGCCGAACTGGACCCCGGCAAGCTCGGCCGCGGCATGGTGGTGTTCGTCGAGGTGCTGCTCGACCGCACCACACCCAACGTGTTCGACCAGTTCAAGGCCGCCGTGCAGGTGCACGACGAGATCATGGAATGCCACATGGTCGCCGGCGGCTTCGACTACCTGCTGAAGACCCGCATGGCCGACATGGCCGCCTACCGCGCCTTTGCCGGCCAGGTGCTGTGGCAGCTGCCGGGCGTGCGCGAAACGCGCACCTATGCGGTGATGGAAGAGGTGAAGAGCGGCAGCGCGCTGCCGCTGGGGTAAGCGGCGGCGCCGCCTGGATTACATGCCAAATCGCTCTGTAGCTCCCAGCCGATGAGCGCAGACAGCTATCAAACCAGAAGCAATCCGCGCATCCTGGTGGTCGGCACCAGCGGCGCCGGCAAATCGCGCCTGGCGGGCCAGTTGGCCGCCGCGCTCGGCGTGCCGCACGTGGAACTGGACGCGCTGTACTGGGGCCCCGACTGGACGCCGCGGCCGCGCGCCGACTTCGAGGCCGGCGTGCGCCAGGCCGCCGCCGCGCCGGCCTGGGTGATCGACGGCAACCACGGCAGCGCGCGCGACCTGCTGTGGCCACACGCCACGCACGTGGTGTGGCTGGACTACGGCCGCGCCACCGTCATGGCGCGCGTGCTGCGCCGCACGTTGCGCCGCGTGCTGCTGCGCCAGCCGCTGTGGGCCGGCAACCGCGAATCGCTGCGGCGCACGCTGTTCACGCGGGGCAGCATCCTGCGCTGGTCGTGGGACACCTTCGAGAAGAACCGCCGCGCCTACACCAGGTTGCGCGATGGCAATGCCTATCCGCAGCTGCAGTGGCTTGAATTCCGGCGTCCGGCCGAAGCGCGGGCATGGCTGCGGCGCATTCGAAAGCTATCACAATGATAGCTTTATGCGCTTGATACAAGGGCGCTTCGGGGCAATTTGAGCCACAAACGCTTCGACCGGGCAGCGTCCGCGCCGAACCACCATCACTGGCGCAGCCGCAACTCGTACTCGACGACGGTGAACTTGCGCACCTTCTCGCGCTCGGCCCAGGCGCGCAGCGGCAGGCCGCCGGCGACCATGGCCTGCAGCCGGCGCCGCGCCGCGCCGCTGCCGCGCGCCATGTCCGGGTCCCACACCAGCGGGCCGTCGGCCGACAGCCCGGCGATCAGCACGCTGTGCTCGAACGAGCCGCTGACCACGTGGCGCCCTTCCAGGACGGCCGCGTGCGCCAGGCGGGTGGCGGTCTTCAGGGGCAGATGGTCGTCCCAGCGCTGGCAGCTGAATTCGATGTCGACCAGCGCGCGCCGGTCGGGGTGCCAGACCTGGCGGAAGACCCAGGACCTGCCCTTCTTCGACGGCACGTTCTGGTCCCACACCAGCGGCCCGCGCTTGCCATCGAGCGCGCGTGCCGGCAGGTCCTTGTCGGGCGCGTAGTAGCCGGTCTGGATGGCGGCGTCGGCCAGTGTGGCCGGGTCCACGCCGGCGATCATGGCCAGGCAGGTGAAGTGGCAGCCCGATTCCGCCAGGTTGTTCCACTCGCGGTCTGATTTTTCGGCGCGCGCGATCTGCTGCGGCTTGTCGACCAGGAAGGTGTTGCGGTAGAAACTTTGCGCGTGGTAGCGGGGATAGAACAGGTGCATTCGGATGCTCCGGATGTTCAGGCGTCGCCGCGCCGCGCGCGCATCAGCGTGCTCTTGCCGAACAGGCTTTCCACCAGATCGACGGCCAGCTCGGCGGTGCGGTTGTGGGTGTCGTAGGCGGGGTTGATCTCGACGATGTCGAGCGAGGCCAAGAGGCCCGTGTCGGCGATCATCTCCATGCACAGCTGCGCCTCGCGGTAGGTTGGGCCGCCGCGCACGGTGGTGGCCACGCCGGGGGCGATCTCGGGGTCGAGGAAGTCCACGTCCAGGCTCACGTGCAGGTGCGTATGTTCATCCACGCCGGCCAGCGCGCGCTCCATCGCGGCACGCATGCCGTGCTCGTCGATGAAACGCATGTCGAACACCTCGATGCCGGCGGCGTGCACCAGGCGCTTCTCGCCGGCATCCACGCTGCGGATGCCGATCTGGCGCAGCTCGCTCGCACGCAGCGCCGGCCGCTGCGGCGTGAAGCCGCCGATGCCCACCAGCTCGGGCGGGCCGTCGCCGCACAGGCTGGCCACCGGCATGCCGTGGATGTTGCCGCTGGGCGTGAGCGCGACGGTGTTGAAGTCGGCGTGCGCGTCGAACCACAGCACGCGCAGCGGCCGGCCGCTGGCCTGGCAATGCCGCGCCACGGCGCTGATGGAGCCGATGGCCAGGCTGTGGTCGCCACCCAGCAGCACCGGCAGCTGGCCCGCCTGCAGGGCGTCGAACACGGCGTCGTGCACGGCGCGGTTCCATGCGGCCACCTCGGGCAGATGGCGAAAGCCGTTCACCGGCGGCAGGCAGGGGTTGGGCGGGCCGCTCAGGTTGCCGGCATCCAGCACGTCGACGCCCTGGCCGCGCAGCGCCTCCACCAGACCGGCCACGCGCAGCGCCTCGGGCCCCATGCTGGCGCCGCGCGCGCCGCCGCCGACGTCGGTGGGGGCGCCGATGAGGCAGACGGTGGCGGGTGTGGCCATGGCGGTCAGTGCAGGACAGTGGCGGGGTGCGCGGGCGATGCGGCCATCTTCGCACGGCCGGCAGCAACGGCACCCGTGCACCCATAATGGCCCGCATCCTTCACTTCACACGCCCCGCGTCCGGCACCGCCGGCAGGGCGACCACAACACATGCTGGTTCTGATTCTTGGGTTGCTGATCTTCCTGGGCATGCATTCGGTGCGCATCTTTGCCGACGACTGGCGCACGGCCACGCTGGCGCACCTGGGCGAGAAGCCGTGGAAGGGCGCGTATTCGCTGGTGTCGCTGGTCGGCTTCGTGCTCATCGTGTGGGGTTACGGGCTGGCGCGCCAGCAGCCGGTGGTGCTGTGGCAGCCGCCGGTGATGATGAAGCACCTGAACTCGCTGTTCACGCTGGCGGCCTTCACCCTGATCGTGGCCGCCTACGTGCCGCGCAACCACTTCAAGGCGAAGCTGCGCCACCCGATGGTGCTGGGCGTGAAGCTGTGGGCTTTCGGCCACCTGCTGGCCACGGCCAAGCTGGCGGATCTGGTGCTGTTCGGCGCCTTCCTGCTGTGGGCCATCCTGTGCTACCGCGCGGCGCGCAGGCGTGATCGCGCGCTGGGCACCACCGGCGCCGCCGGCGCGATGGGTGGCACGCTGGTGACGCTGGTGGTGGGCGTGGTGGCCTGGGCGGCGTTCGCGTTCTGGGCCCACGCCGCGTGGATCGGCATTGCGCCGTTCGGGCGCACGCTATAAGGCCCTGGCCCCATCCACATGGGAGTATAGGACTCCAATGCCTATCTGGCGGGCGCTGCCGGGCAGTATATTGGGGAGTATACCGGCAGCAAGCCCGCTCCCACCAAGCGCGTTGCGCACGCCCGCCGCCGGCCCACGCTCAAGCCGTGCCGCGCTGCACGAAGCCCTCGAACGCCTCGAACTCCGCCGTCGCCATATCGGCCACGGCCACGCGCGTGACACGCGCCTGCGCCGGCCCGCGCTGCGCCCAGTCGATCACGGCCTGCACCGCGTCGGCCGGGCCTTGCACCACGGCCTCCACCGGCCCGTCGCGCAGGTTGCGCACCCAGCCGCGCACGCCCAGCCGCGTGGCCTGCTCGACCATGCTGGCGCGGTAGTACACGCCCTGCACGCGGCCTTCGATGAGCAGGTGGCGGGTCAGCTCGGCGATCATCATCGGCCCATGATACGGGCCGCCTATAGTGGCCGGGTTTAACGAAGGAGGAACAGGATATGATGCTTCGCTGGTTGTGGCGCGGCTTGCTGGCGCTGATCGTGGTGGCTGCGCTGGGCGTGGCCGTGGCGCTGTGGCGCTTTGCCAATTACGCGCCGGCCGATCCGGCCATCGCGCCCGACGCGGCTGCGCAGGCGCTGTTCATCGACGACTACGCCGGCGCGCGCCAGGCCTTCCTGGCCGAGGGCGATGCGCTGGCCGCGCGCTTTCAGCGGGTCGAGCGCTTCGCCATTCCGGTGGCCAGCGCGCAGGCCAGCGGCCTGTTCGTCGACGGCCTGTACGTGCCGGCGCAGCAAAGCCCCAAGCGCCTGATCATCATGTCCTCGGGCGTGCACGGCGTGGAAGGCCCGGCGGGCAGCGCCGTCACGCGGCTGTTCATGCAGGAGTTCATGGGCGAGGCCGCGCTGGCCGACACCGGCGTGCTGCTGCTGCACGCCATCAACCCCTACGGTTTCGCGCGGCAGCGCCGCTTCACCGAGCAGAACGTGGACATGAACCGCAACGCCGCGCAGACCAACGCGCTGTACCTGACCGACAACGCCGGTTATCCGCTGGTCGACAGCCTCATCAACCCCACGCAGCCGGCCGACCTGGGCGCGGTGCAGCACCGGCTGTTCCTGCTGCGCGCGGTGGGCATGATCGGCCAGCACGGCATGGGGCCGCTGCGGCAGGCGGTGCTGCAGGGGCAGTACGCGTTTCCCAAGGGCATCTACTACGGCGGCAGCGCGCTGGCGCCGCAGTTCGAGGCGCTGGCGCCGCGCCTGCGCGCCATCATGAACGCCTACCCGGTGTCGATGAGCATCGACCTGCACACCGGCTACGGCGCGCGCGGGCACCTGCACGTGTTCCTGAACCCGCCCGACGAGCCGCGCGTGCGCCAGGGGCTGGAGACGGTGTTCCAGGGCCACCCCATCGACTGGGGCAGCGGCAAGGATTTCTACACCATCACCGGCGACGTGACCTCGTGGATGGGCTCGCTGCGCGAAGGCGGGCTGCACCTGCCGGCCGGCTTCGAATACGGCACGCTGGACAGCCAGACCACGCTGGGCGCCATCAAGTCGCTGCACATCACCGTGCTGGAGAACCAGGGCGCGCAATGGGGCTACGCCAGCGCCGACGACCAGGCCCGCATCCAGCGCGACTACCGCGAGATGTTCAACCCGTCGTCGCCCGCCTGGCGCACCAAGGTCATTGCCGACAGCCGCGCGCTGCTGGCGCGGGCGATGGCGCAGTACGCCACGGTGCAGCCCTGATTCCATTTCGAGATCGAAACGACATGAATCTCGTCATTCCGGCGAAAGCCGGAATCCAGACGACGCGCGCGCCGAGCGCATGGATCCCGGCTTTCGCCGGGATGACGATGGTTAACGTCTTGAGGTGGAAACGGAATGAGGCATCATGAAAGCGCCTGCCCGCGCCGTGCCGCTGATCAACCCCACGCGCTGCACCGGCTGCGGCTGGTGCGTGGCGGTGTGTGCGCCGCGCGTGCTGTGGCTGCGGGCCGAGGGCGGGCGCAAGACCAGTGCACTGCATGACGCGGCGGGCTGCACCGGCTGCGCGCTGTGCGCCGTGCGCTGCCCGTTCGGGGCGATCACGATGCTTCGAGTCAAAGCGCCGACTGCATCCTCGAAAATATCAATTTGATAGCTGCCTGCGCTTGCCCCACGGGCGCCAGCGGCACAAAAGGCGATAATCGGCGCATGGCCTCCGTTGCATCCTCCTCCACCCACGACACCACCCGCATCGACGGCACGCGCATCCGCGCCGTGCGCCCGCTGCTGACGCCCGCGCTGCTGCAGGAATGGCTGCCCGCGCCCGAGGCGGCGCAAGACCTGGTCGAAACCAGCCGCGCCGCCATTTCGCGCGTGCTGCACGGCGCCGACGACCGGCTGGTGGTGGTGGTGGGGCCCTGCTCGATCCACGACCACAACCAGGCGCTGGAGTACGCGCGCCGCCTGCACGCCGAGACCGCGCGGCTGCAGGACGACCTGCTGGTGGTGATGCGCGTGTACTTCGAGAAGCCGCGCACCACCGTGGGCTGGAAGGGCTACATCAACGACCCGCACATGGACGGCAGCTACGCCATCAACGAAGGGCTGCAGATGGCGCGGCGCCTGCTGCTGGAGGTGCTGGCGCTGGGCCTGCCTGTGGGCACCGAGTTTCTCGACCTGCTGAGCCCGCAGTTCATCAGCGACCTGGTGAGCTGGGGCGCGATTGGTGCCCGCACGACGGAGAGCCAGAGCCACCGCCAGCTGGCCAGCGGGCTGAGTTGCCCGGTGGGCTTCAAGAACGGCACCGGCGGCAGCGTGAAGATGGCGGCCGACGCCATCCTGGCCGCGCAGTCTCCGCACGCCTTTCTGGGCCTGACCAAGATGGGCCAGGCCGCCGTGTTCGAGACGCGCGGCAACGACGACTGCCACGTCATCCTGCGCGGCGGCAAGGCGCCCAACTATTCCGCCGCGGATGTGGACGCGGCCTGCGCGTTGCTGAAGGACGCCGGCCTGCGCGCGCAGGTGATGATCGATCTGTCGCACGCCAATTCGAGCAAGCAGCACGCGCGCCAGATCGTGGTGGCCGAAGACGTGGCCGCGCAGGTGGCGGCGGGCGACGCGCGCATCATGGGCGTGATGATCGAAAGCCACCTGCACGAAGGGCGGCAGGACATCGTGCCCGGCCAAGCGCTGAAGCCCGGCGTGTCGGTGACGGACGCGTGCATCAGCTTCGAGCAGACGGTGCCGGTGCTGGACGGGCTGGCGGCGGCGGTGCGGGCGCGGCGGGTGGCGCGCAAATAGTGGAGTATGCATCGCCAGCACTTGATGGACGGGCGCTGGCGGCTTGCATGGCAGGGAGTATCTGCCCCGGCCGGCTGGCCCACCTCAAGGGCTCGAAACGGTAGCCGCTGGCCCCGCAGTGGACAAGACCGGAGCGCAGGCAAGGGAGTATGCATTGTCGGCGCTTGATGGACGGGCGCTGGCGGCTTGCGTGACAGTGAGTATATGGCCCCAGCAGCTTTGTGGGAGCGGGCCTGCCCGCGCTAGGGCGGTTGGAAGGGCGAGGCGCCGTCATCGCGGGCAAGCCCGCTCCTACAAGAAGGCGTATCGGGGCGCCCGCCGCGACCACTCACCCCGCGCTTTCCGCCCCTTTCCAATGGCCGCAGAGCAGGCCACGCCAGTGAACGCCGCGCAAGGGCTTGGCCCGCCCGCTGGCGTTATCCCCCCTCGCGCAGCAGAGGGGGGAAGGCGCCGCAGGCGACTCAGGGGGGTGCCTCTTATTTCAACGGCACGAAGCGGTAGCCGCCGTGGCGCGTGATCTCGGTCTTGTCACCGCGGCGCACCACGCGCAGCATCTCGCCGGCGACCGGAATCACCATGGCGCCGCCGTCCTTCAATTGGTCGACCAGCGTCTGCGGCAGCGTGTCGGGCTCGGCCGAGACCAGGATGCGATCGAACGGGCCGTGCGCCGGCAAGCCCAGCACGCCGGGCGTGGCGGCCACGATGCTGGCCCAGGGCTGCTGGGTGGCGGCCAGGTTGGCGGCGCCCCAGCGTGCCAGCTCGGGCACCAGTTCGACGCCGCGCACTTCGCCGGTGGCGCCCACCAGGTGGGCCAGCAGCGCGGTGCTCCAGCCCGAGCCGCTGCCGACGTCGAGCACGCGCATGCCCGGCGCCACATCGAGCAGGCGCAGCATGTTGGCGACGGTGCGGGGTTGCGAATTGGTCTGGCCGTGGCCGATGGGCAGGGGGCCGTCGTAGCCGGCCTGATCGCGCACTTCGGGCGGCAGGAAGCCGGTGCGCGGGTGGGCGGCGAAGGCGGCCGCCACCGCATCCAGGGTGTCAGGTGTTGTCATGGCGCGGACGCCCGAAGGCGTGGAGGGTTGCGGCACGGCAGCGCCCGTCCGCGAAGCGGCTGCCGGCCCCACTGCACCGAGGGCGCCGGCAACAATGAGGCAGTGAAGCCACAGGCGACGGCCTGCGTGGCGGGTCACTGCGGGCCCGCGCGTCAGCGGCGGCGCTGGCCGCCACCACCGGTGGGGGCCGGGCCGCGGCGCTCGAGGTGGCGGAAGTTGATGCGGCCCTTGGTCAGGTCGTAGGGCGACAGCTCCAGCGTCACGCGGTCACCGGCCAGGATGCGGATGTGGTTCTTCTTCATCTTGCCGGCGGAATAAGCCACCAGCTCGTGGCCGTTGTCCAGCGTCACGCGAAAGCGCGTGTCCGGCAGCACTTCGTTGACGATGCCTTGCATCTCGATCAGTTCTTCCTTCGCCATCGTTTCTCCTGAATCCTTCAATGCTTACAAACTCTGTCTGCGTCACAGCGGGGACCGGGCTGAAAGGGCGGTCTGCGCGGCGCGCGCTGGTCGGGCACGGACCCGGCGCGGACGCTGCGAAGGCCCGGCACCGCCGCCCTTTCAGGGCTGATCGGCAAGGGCAGTGGCGGCACGGTGTGCGGCGCTGCCGGCGGGCAGGTATGAAGGGGCGCACCAGGCATAACCACAAGGCGAAAACGTGCTGTCTGCGGCACTCCCCCCGCGCCAATGGGTCGTGAGGGCAACCCTTTATTTTACCCAGCAGGGCGGTCTGGCGCCAGTGCTGGCGGCGCGGTTCGGCAACGCCTAGCAGCGCAGCTGGAACTGGCGGCTGCGCGCCTGGTGCCGGCGTTCGCTGATCCAGTCCTGCATCTGCCCGCTTTGCGGCTGGCGCGCCTGGGCGTCGAGCTGCTCGATGCGCCGGGCCAGCGCGGCGCATTCGCTGCGCCGGTCGATGCCCACCCGGGCCGCGTTGCCGCCAGGCGCCGCGGCGGCCTGCGGCGCCCGCTGCGGCCGGGCACGCGGCAGGTGGGCGGCGCCGTCGGCCAGGTTCAGGTCGCGTTGCACGCGCAACTCGCTGGCCTGGGCGCCGGGGGCGCAGTCGCCGTCGGTGAAGGTGGTGCGCCCGGCCTGCACGCAGCGGGTGACGACGGTGTCGCCCGGCACCGCGGGCGACACGCGCGCCGGCGGCAGCGCGGGCGCGGCGGGCACGGGGGCGGGCCGCGCGGCAGGGGCCGGCGGGGCGGTGGGTGCGGGCGCGGCCGCAGGCGCTGGCTCGGGCGCCGGTGCCGCTGTCAGCCGCAGCAGTTGCAGCGCCAACACGCCCAGCAGCACCAGGCCGGTCAGCCACGCGCCCAGGGGCACGCCGCGCTCCGGCGGCGGCCTGAGAAAGGAGGGAGGCGGGTCGTTCGGCATGGGTGCATGGGCCAGGCGGCGCCTCGGGGCGCCATGGCGGCAGGGTAGCCAACCCAGCCCCCGGCTGGCAAGGGCAGGCGGCGGATGAAGCCGCGGATCCGGTGCTTTCACACGCTGACAGCCACGCCGACAGCTCCCGGCCAAGCCTTGCGACTTGTAATGTGAGTATGCATTCACATCGTTACAACGCCAACATTTGCGCCCGTCATGTAACGGGCAAAGCCGGCAGACTGCGCCTTGTGTTCAACCACCGAAAGGTATTCACGCATGTCTCAACGCATTCTTCGCACCGTCCCCGCCGCCCTGCTGATGACCACGGCGCTGGCCTGGAACCTGCCGGCCGCGGCGCAGGGCACGATGGGCGCGCCGGTTGGCGCCGCCACCGGAACGGTGCAGAAAGCACCGGCACCCGCCACCCCGGCGCCAGCGGCTGACACGGCCCCGCGCGGCGGCGCGGCCTTTGGCGGCGGCAGCGCCCTGCCGGCCGACCTGACGCCCGCCATGCCGGCCAGCGCGGCCAGCGGTGCCGCCAGCGCCGGCAAACCGGCGGGCATGCCGGCGCCGCGCTCCACCCGGCCCTGAGTGCGGCCGGCCCGGGGCGATGGCCCCGAGTTGACCGCCGCCATATGAAAAAACCCGACCTGTTCAGGCCGGGTTTTTTCTTGTCTTTTTCGGCTTTAGCGCCCGTCTACATTGCGCAAACAGCTATAAAACTTGCTGCACTATCAAGAAAACTTGAAGCGCTCGCCAGGCCCTCAATCGCCCGGCTTTTCGTCCACCACCTTCGCCGCCGGGCGTTTGCGCGCGGCGGGCGCGGCCTTGGCATCGGCCGCCGCCTTGGGCAGCGGGGCGCACTGGGCGGCGGCGTGCTCGGCACGCAGGGCGCTGAGCCGGCTGGAGATGTGGTCGAGCACGTTGGGCGGCAGGGGCTGCCTGAACTCGAAGTCCAGGCGCGTGATCTCGGCCAGCAGGTAGCCGCACACGGCGGTCTGGTGGCTGGGATCGCCCACGCCCAGGCTGGTCGGGCGCGCCACCAGCACGGGCACGCTGTCGCCGGTGGAGCCGACGACGCCATTCGGGTCTTCGCCATCGGCTTGCAGGGCTTCGCTGGCGGCGCCGTCGGGGCAGGGCTGGTTGGAATAGGTCACCTGGCCGTCGACCACGCATTTGTGGATGGCCTGGCCGGTGACGGCGGGCGCCGGGGCCTCGAGCGGCGCGCTGGGCTGCGCCGGCTGCACGGTGCGCCCGACGGGCGGAGCGGCGTCGGGCTGGCGCGCGCGCGCGGCGGGCGGCGGTGGCGGCGCGGCGGGCGCCTCGGCCACGGCGCGGCGGCGCTCCACGTCATTCACCAGCCATTCGTACGCCTGGTAGGCACCCACCACGATGACCAGCACCAGCACGGCCGCCACCAACCAGCGCCACAGGCTCTGTTCGGCCTCGGGCTCGGGCGGGCGCAGCGGCTGGTCGGGGTGGTCGTGAGGATCGGGGGGCATGGCGAGAGCGGCGGGCAGGCCGCGCGGCGGATGCGGCAAGGGCGAATGATACGGGAGGCGGCCCATCCGCAGGCGGTGAAGGCTTCATGCAGAAAATTCGAGTCAAATCGGGTTTTTAGCCTTTACCGACAAGCGCAGGCAGCTATTTATTGAATAGCAAAAGATTGTTGGTAAACCTCCAAGCTGGCGGCCGTCATTGGCCCCGGCTACAGTGCCCGCAGCCATGACCGCCGCCGCGCCGCCCCTGCCTGCACCGCCCTGGCCCGCCAGCGCGCGGCTGCGCCTGCGTGAGTTTGCCGCCCACGACACGGATGACCTGGCCGACATGCACCGCGACCCGCGCGTGCGCGCGCAACTGGTGGACGACCTGCCGCTGGACGAGCCCGCCACGGCGGCGCGCTTCATCGCCGGCCTGCGGGATTTCTACCGCCGGCACGAAGGCACGGGCATCTGGTGCGCCGAGCGCGCCCTGCCGCCCGACGCGGCCACGCTGGCCGAGGCGCGCCAGGCGCATGCTGATGGCGAGATCAACGACGCGCTGCTGGCGCTGGTGGAAGCGCCGGAGTGGCGCTTCAGCGGCTGGTTCAGCCTGGTGCACGTCATCGACGACCCGGACGAGCTCGAGATCGGCGCCCGCCTGCGGCCCGACGCCTGGGGCGGCACTCTGGCGCTGGATGGTGGCGAGTGGCTGCTGCGGCGCGCCTTCGACGGCCTGGGGCGCGAGCGCGTGTTCGGCTATTGCGACCCGGCCAACCGTTCGGCCGCCCACTGCCTGCGCGTGCTGGGCTTCGAGGGCACGGGCTTGGCGCCTTACAACGGCCACCAGGCGGCGCAGTTCCGGCTCGGGCGCGACCGCTGGGCCGACTGGCACCGCCTGCCACGGCGCGACAGGCTGCGGCGAGCCGCCGCCGCGGCGTAGCCGCCAGCTCATTCCATTTCCAATTCAATGCGTCGATCACCGTCATCCCGGCGAAGGCCGCGATCCATGTTTCTCCGCGCACGCCGTCTGGATTCCGGCTTGCGCCGGAATTACGAGCTATTGCAGCTTTGATCCGGAATTGGAATCAGTCGACGCGCAGGCCAGCCGCGGTCAGGCGCACCCGCTCGGCGCCGGTTTTCAGGAACGCCTCCAGATAGGCCTTGCCGGTCTGGCGCATGCGCGCCTCGATACCGGCATCCGGCTGGCGCTGCAGACCGATTTGCGTGGTGGCCATCAGCATGCCCAGCGTGGCCAGTTGCTCGAACATGTCCTGCCGTTCGGCATGCCCCGTTTGCGCAAAGCGCGCATCGGTCGCCAGGGCCTCGCGCATGGGCGCGACCAGCGGCTTGAAGTGCTCATCGGGAAAGTTGGCGTTACGGTAACCCATGTAGCTGCCGGCCAGAAAGGCCGCCACGGCGCTGGCCACGTCGTTCGGCGGTAGGCCGAACTGCTTTTCGATCTGGCGAAAGCCATCCAGCAGCTTGCGAAACTCCGTGCGCACCTGCCCCTGCACCCCGAGCGCTGGAGCCACACACCCGACAACTACAAGCAGCGCATTCAGGAATACGCGGCGATGCCCGTGTGACAGCTTCGCCCATGAACCAAGACGAACTGCTCGTTGCGCTGTGCAAGACCCTCCTGGCGGAAACCGAGCGCCAGCCCGGCTGGTCCAAGTTGATCATGGTGGGTGAGATGGATGGTGGCAGCGCGGGCATGGCGGGGTACAGCTTTGACCTGTCGGGCCAATGGAAAGCCACCTCGCCGCGCGGCGGCGAGTCGCTGGACTTGCTGGAGCAGTTGCACGAGGCCATGACCGCCGCCAGCCCCACCGGCCGGCCGTGGCTTGCGTGCCTGCTGCGCATCGGCAGCAACGGCGAGGTGGGTGCGGATTTCGAATACGACGACGCCGAGCGCTGGGCCATCAACCCGCGCAATCTGGCGCAGCGCATCGCCGAGTTCGCCGCCATGCCGGTCTGAGTGCAAGGCCGCGCCCTGAATGCGCGGCGCCCCGCCCGCCGCATACTCCCCAATATGGTTCTCTGCAGCGCCCGCCAGTCGGGCGCTAAAGTAATATACTCCCACATATCCCTGAATTCACAGCCCGTCCACGATCATCGCGGTACGGTCCGCTGGCACAGACGTGACGGCCTGCGGTGACGACTCGGCCTGCAGCTGCGCCACCAGCCCGCGCCGCTGGCGCACCGGCACGCCACGCACCTGCTGGGCGATCCAGGCCAGCCGGTCGCGGTCCACGCTGCCTTCTTGCGCCCAGCGCGCGGCCTCGCGCTGCGGGTTGCGCAGCATGGCCGCCAGCGTGACAGCCTGGCGCGGGCTGAGGCGGCGCGCGGGCACGTCGAAGTAGTGGCGCGCAGCGGCGTCGGCGCCGCACAGCAGGCGGCCCTGCGCATCCTCGCCCCAGGGCGCCAGGTTCAGGTACAGCTGCAGGATGCGCGCCTTGCCCAGGGTTTGCTCGATCTCCACCGCGTAGAGCAGTTCGCGCAGCTTGCGCGCCAGCGTGCGCTCGTCCCCGGCCACCATCAGCTTGGCGACCTGCTGCGTGATGGTGCTGCCGCCGCGCCGGATGGCGGCGTGCTGCTGGTTGGCGTCGAGCGCGGCGAGCAGCTCGGCCAGGTCGTAGCCGGGGTGCTCGAAGAAGCGCTGGTCCTCGGCCGCCAGCACGGCGCGCGCCAGCCAGCCGCGCGCATCGTGCACGCGGTGCGGCCCGCAGGACGAGCGCGCGTGCGCCCAGCGCTCGGTGCCCAGGCCGCTGACGGCCAGGCCCTGCACGCGCGGCGTGACTTGCAGCGTGCGCGCGGGCAGTCGCAGTTCGGCATCTGCGCCGATGCGGCCGTCGATGCGCGCCACGGCCAGTTCGGGCAGGCCGGGCGCCAGCAGCGCCAGCCAGTGGCGCGCGGGGGCGTCGGGCCCCTGCAGGCGCACGTTCCAGCCGGCACCCTGGCGGCGCGCCTGCCAGCGGGCGGTGATGACGGCGTCATCACCCTGCGGGTCGTGCGCGCCCAGCAGCAGCGTGCCGCGCAGGTGCTGCACCTCATGGCGCGACAGCGCGAGCTGCACCGCCGGCACCGCCAGCCGGTGCTGCCCCACGGCGGCAGGCAGGGGCAGGGTGCAGGGCTCGCAGTGCAGGGTCAGCACCGGCTCGGGGCCTTCCTGGCCGGCGGCGATCCAGCCCAAGGTGACGGGCCCCATCGGGCTGTGCACGCGCAGGCCGTGCAGCAGCGGGCCGATGCTCGGCGTGGTGGCCAGCCACACCAGCTGCGGCACGCTGGCCCGCAGCGTGAGCGGGCCGCGCCCGATCTCGGTGGCCCAGTCGCCCGCCGCCGGCATCAGCGCGATGCGCAGCGTGGCCCACAGCGCGCCCAGCGCCAGCAGCAGGGCGACGCCGACGATGAGCAGGCCGCGCACGAAGCGGCGCAGCAGGCGCTGGAAGGATTCGGCACGGGTCATGGCGGCTCTCCTGAAACGGCGTGATGAATATGAATTTGATAGCTGATCGCGCTGGATGGACGGGCGCTGCAAGCGTTTTTTATGTGGATCCGGCGGACAGCGCCCGCGTCACCGTGACGGCGCGCCACGGCCCCTGGCTGCGGCCCAGCGCCGCCGCCCAGTACCAGGCCGAGGTGTCGGCAAAGCGCTGGCCGTGCGCGTCCTCGATCTGCTCGCACACGCGAAGCTGAACGTCGCCCTTGCGCGCGGTGAAGCAGCGCTGCACGGGCGCATCGGCGTGTTCCGCCGTTCGTTCGAGCCGCTCGCCCTCGATGCGGTAGCCGATGGCGCGGTAGCAGTCGGCCGCCGGGTGCAGCATGCGCGTGGGCACGGCCACGTCGCGCAGCACCACGATCTGGCGGCCGTCGGTCAGGCGCGCGATGGTGCCGGGAAAGCGCTCGGCAAAGCGCTGCTCCACGGCGCTCATCGCCAGCGGACGCACCGGCTGGCCTTGCCAGTGCGCGGGCAGTTCGGTGGCGGCATGGCTGGGCGCGGGGATGGCTGCGTCACTGCCAGCGCCCCACAACGCACAAGCCAGCATGGCAGCGCCGAACAGGCTCTTGCCGAGCACGCGGTGGGCGAAAGTGTTGAGCATCCAGGGCATGGTGTTCTCCAGGGTTTTCAAGAAGGCGGGCCTTGTGCGTCGGCAGTGGCGATCAGCGGTTTTCAACTGTGGGAGCGGCCTTGGCCGCGATGGGGCTGTCGCACGCCGGGTTGGCGCTCATCGCGGCCAAGGCCGCTCCCACAAGGATGTGCCGCGCGCCATCGCCCACGCCACGGCGCCACATACGGCTGCCAATGCCACCAGCCCGATGCCTTCATGCAAGGCCGGCGTGCCACGCCCCGTGGCCTCCAGCGCCACCAGCGCGGTGTTGCGCAGCACGTTGCCCAACAGCACGGCGGCGCCGACCAGCGGCAGGCGCAGCGCGAAGGCGCGGTCGCCGCGCCCGGCCCACAGCGCCACGGCGCAGGCGGTGAAGTAGCCGGCCCACGCCATCTGCACGCCCGAGCAAGGCGCATCGACGATGACCAGCAGGCCGTCGACGTTCAGGCTGCTGCCCTCGCGCAGCACGTGGAACCACGGCAGCAGCAGCCAGCGGCTGACCTCGGCGGTGAGCACGCGCAGCGGGTAGCCGGCATAGAACTGCAACGAGGCGATGAGCGGCAGCGCCAGCACCGCCAGGCCCAGCACCGGCAGGGCGGCGATGGGAAAGCGCGGCGCGGCGTGCAGCACGCCGTCGCGCACCTGCATGGCACCGCGGCGTTCGTCCGGCAGAAACGCCAGCAGGCCGCCCGCCCAGGCGACGATGGCCAGCAGGCTGCCGAGCAGCGGTGCGACGTGGCCGTGCAGCGCCGTGGCGGCCAGCGTGCCCGCCAGCGCCATTGCCAGCCACGGCAGGCGCGGTGCGCTGCGCAGCTGCCCGCGCACCGCCACCAGCAGCGCGGCCAGGGCGGCGAGCGCCAGCAGCCCCAGCGGGTCGTCCGAACCATCGGCCATGCGCGCCGCCATCCAGCGCCAGGTGGGCCACAGCGCGGCGGTCTGCAGCGCGATCCACGCGAGGGCCGGCGCGCGGTCGAGGCGCATGGCAGCGGACAGCAGGCGGGGGGAGCGGGTGAGGAAGGTGATGGACATGATCTGAGGTTTTTTTGGCCTGTAGCGCTGATCTGGCAAGCGTTGGAAGCTATTGATACTGGAGCAAAGTGGTCCGGGGACTGGCTCCCTCGCCCCTTTGGGGAGAGCGCCTGCCCCGGACTTGATCCGGGGGCTGGGGTGAGGGGCGGCGGCGTTGCAATGGATGCGCGGTCGGCCCCCACCCCAGCCCTCCCCCAGCGGGGGAGGGGGGGGAGACACCCTCACCCCAACCCTCTCCCGCAGGCGGGAGAGGGAGAAGGCACTCAGGCCGTGAACGGCTGGCGGCGCTGGCGGCGCGCAGCCTGGGCGCCCAGCACGGCCAGCACCACCAGCATCGCGGCCCAGGTTTCGGGCTCGGGCGTGCTGCTCACCGCCGCGCCCAGGGCGCTGGCCTCGCCCACGGCGAGGTTGCTCACGCCTTCGGGCAGCGGGCTGGGCTGGTTCGCCGTCGCGCCTCGTCCACCCGGGTTGCGCACCACCTTGTCGACTGCGATGAAGCTGGTGTATTGCGTCAGCAGGCTGTAGTCGAGGCCGAGCTTGGTGATGGCGGCCTTCTGCGCCTCGCCGCCGGTCAGTGCCTCTTCGTCGCTCAGCGCAGCGATGCGGTGGCGTGCCCACAGCAGGCGAAGCGCGCCGGTCCCTGGCCCGTCGGCCGCCACGTCGATGGGCAGCGTCTGCGTGTAGGGGCCGTGCGCGGCGCGGCCTTCCACGATCAGGTTCGGCGGCGTGGTGCCGGCGTGCTCGCGCCACTTGCCGAACACGATCACCGGGCGCTCGGCCAGCACGTCGGGCAGCTGCTGCGGCTCGACGTCGTACACGTCGATGCCCTCGAAGCGCGCCTTCACGCTGGTCAGCACCGGCGATTCGATCAGCTTGCGAAAGCGCTCGGCCTGCGCCTTGGCTTCGTCGGGCCGGGTGACGATGAAGGGCTCGCCCATGCCGGCGCGCGCCAGGCCTTCCATCAGGTGTCGGTTGACCGAGCTGCCGATGCCGAAGGCGAACACGTTGGCCTGGCCCAGGTGCTGGCGCACCAGCGCGAAGGCTTCGCTTTCCACCGTGACGTAGCCATCGGTCACCACGACCACGGTGCGCGCCAGCTCGGGCGCCTTGGGCTCGGCATAGACGCGGCGCAGCGCCGGCAGCAGCTCGGTCGATCCGCCGCCGCCCATCTGCTCGATGGTGCGGATGGCCGCGTTGACGTTGGCCGGCGTGGCCGGCACCGAGTGCGGCGCCAGCATGCGGTTGGAGCCCGAGAAGAGCAGCACGTTGAAGGTGTCGCTGGCCCGCAGGTTGCCCAGCAGCTGCCGCATCAGCGACTTGGCGGTGTCGAGCGGAAAGCCGTGCATGCTGCCCGAGATGTCGACCACGAACACGTAGTCGCGCGGCGTGATGGCCGCCTGCGGCACAGCCTGGGGCGGCTGCACCATGGCGAGGAAGAAGTTTTCCTTCTCGCCCCGGTGCAGCAGCACGCCGGACTGGATGGCGCTGCCGGCCAGGCGGTAGTCGAGGATGAAGTCGCGGTTGTTGGCCACGCGGCTGGCCGCTGCGGCCAGCTGCACGCTGGCGCGTTTCGATGCGGTGCCCGCGTCCATGGCCGTGTCGATGGCATGGCTGGGCGAGCGGATGTCCTGGATGCCGATCGGGCTGGCCAGGTTGACCTTCAGGTTGAACGCGCTGGGGCTGACTTCGCCCTGGCGCAGCACGGGCTGGGCAGGGAAGGCCTGGGCGTGCGCGGGCGTGCTGCCGCTGGTCGTTTCGCTGGGTGCGTTCGACGCGGTGCCCGCGTAGCGGGGGCCGACGACCGTCGGGTACACGAACTGGTAGTTGCCGTCCTGCGGCACCAGCAGCTCGTTGTAGCGCAGCTCCACCAGCACGTCGTCGCCGGGCAGGATGTTGGCGACATTCATCTGGAACACGTTGGGGCGGTGCTGCTCCAGCAGCGCGGCGGTCTTGCCTTCCTTCCTGGCCTGATCGTATTCGATGCGAGCCTGCTGCTTCTCGCGGATCTGCGCGGTGATCAGCCGGTCGGCGATGCGGACTTGAAGGCCGTTGACGGTCGCGCGCGTCGAGCCGGGGAACAGGTACTTCGCTTCGATGGGCACCGTGCCCTCGTTTTTGTAGCGCTGCGTCACCACCACATCGGCGATGACGCCGCTGATGTCGACGCGCACGTCGGTGCTTTTCAGCGGCAGCGCCTCCACGCCGGGCTGCGCGCCCTGCACGAAGAAGTAGGGGCTCTCGGCCTGGGTGCCTTCTGGCGCGTTCTGCGCGCGGGTGGGCGGCGCCAGCAGCACCAGCGCCGACAGCAGCGCATACCAGGCCATGCGCTGCGCGACCTGGCCGGCACGTTGGCCGCTGCGCAGCGTGCGCCGCAGCGGGGCCTGCAACAAGGGTGGCGCGCTGCGCAGCGCGGCGGCGGGCAACTCGCGCAGCGCGGTCAGCGCATTGGTGGATGGAAAGGCGCGCATGGTGTTCTTCCTTCTTCAAGTGGTGAGGTGGCGGGGCTGCGGCGCCGGCCCTCACATCCCGGCCGCCGCATGACCGCCACTGTGGAATCGCCACGGGAAGGCGCGATGAAGTGCGCGAGAAGAACGCACGCGCTCTGTGAAGTGCGCGTGAAATCGCCGTGAAGTGCCGCGTGGCGAACGACTTCAGGCGCTGCTGAAAGCTACAAAATCAGGAGCTGACCGCGCCGTATTTTCCAGCGTTAGAGCCCTATTCGAATCACATGTTAATCATGTACATGTTTGGTTCATGCGACTGTGAAATATGTCGTGGCAGGTATCTCACGCCGGCGCGGCACGGTGCACGGCAAGCGTGCAATTTGTCGCGCAAGCCTTTGTCACGCCTGCACACACATCGTGGGGCGATGGCACATTGGAGGCTCGTTTTTTCAACCAACGTCTGAGAGCCCGAACCAGGGCAAGGAGAAAATCAATGGGTGCCAAGAAAGTGCGCGTCGAGTTCGTCGATGGTTCCGGTCAGGGCGTGGGCGGTGTGACCGTGAAGGCCACCGGCTGTTCAGAACTGCAAACCGCCCCCACGGGCCAGGCCTTCTTCCTGGTGGACGAAGAGAACTTCGCGGTGACGGCCAACGGTGCCGAGGTCTACAAGGGCACGCTGTCGGCCCTGCCCGAGAAGATCGTGTTCAAGCAGGATGGCGGCAGCTGGAAGGCCGCCTGATCGGCACCTGCCGAATCCGCTTCGACGAACGGCCCTTTGGGGCCGTTTTTCATTGAACCTAGAAACGGCAGTTGGATGCGCCCGAGCGTGCCGTGATGGGCGCGTCAGGCAAGGCGTGAGGACGCGGCAGGCCCGTGCCTGGGAGGACGAGCAACGCCGCATGGCGCGACCAGCGCGGTGCGATCGGGTGCATAGCGCGCTCACCCAACAGGTGAACGCGACCGAAGCCGTGAAAGTCAGCATTCATGCGGGTTGCCCAAGGATAGCGAGCGGTCAACTGCCGTTTCTAGGTTTAACCGCCGGCAGGCGCAGCGTGGCCAGCGCGCCCTGCGTGGCGCGCTCGGGCACCAGCGTGGGTTCGCGCCGCGCCACGGCGTTGCGCAGCGACACGCTGCCCTGGTGCAGCACGGCGATCTCCTGCACGAAGGACAGGCCCAGGCCGGTGCTGCGTTTTTGCGAGCCGGGGCGCGCCAGCGAGAAGAACTTGTCGAACACCTTGTCTTCGGCGTAGGCGGGCAGGCCGGGGCCGTGGTCGCGCACGGCAATGTGCGCCCAACGCCCTTCGCGCGCCAGCGTGAGCACGATGTCGGGCACGTTGCCATCACCCGCGCTGGTGAAGTCGACCGCGTTGTCAAGCAGGTTGCCGATGGCGCGGCGCAGCAGGAAAGGGTCGCCCTCCACCGCCACGTCATCGGGCGCCACGACGTCGATGCGCAGCGCCGGCGCTCTGGCGCGGGCGGCGGCGGCCAGCTCGTGCAGCATCGGCGCCAGCGCCACGCGCTGCTGGTCCTGCAGCAGGCGGCGGCTTTCCAGCGCGGTCAACTCCATCATGCGGTCCACCACCTCTTGCATGCGCAGCGACTCGCGCTCGATGTTGGCGGCGAAGCGCGCGGCCTGCGCTGGGGGCAGGCTGGGTTCCTGCAACAGCTCGGCCGCTCCGCGCACGGCCGACAACGGGCTCTTCAGCTCGTGCGTGAGCTGCTGCACGTAGTCCTGCACGTAGTTGCGCCCGGCCACGGCATCGCGCACTTCCTGGTAGGCGGCGCGCGCCTGCGCCCGCAGCGCGCGCCCCGCGCGGCGCGGGCTGAAGCGGCGGCGGCCCTGCGCGTCGTGCCACAACGCGGTGCGCAGCGCGGCCAGCAGGTCGGTGGTGATGCCCAGCGGGCGAATCAGCAGAAAGGAGAGCACCAGCGCCAGCACCAGGGCCGACAGGCCGGACATCAGCCCCAAGTAGAGGATGTTGCTGCGCGCGGCCGAGACGAACTGGCCGAAGCTCTGCACCGGCTTGCCCAGGCTGACGGCGCCGACGATCTCGCCCTGCCAGCGGATCGGCGCGCCGACGTACATCACGGCGCTGTCGGCGTCCTGCGCCACGTCGCGCGTGGTGCGCGCGCCGTACTCGCCGCGCAGCGTGTTGCGCACGTCGCGCCAGCCGGCGTAGTCCTTGCCCAGGTCGCGCCCAGTCGAGTCGTAGACCACCACGCCGTGGCGGTTGGTGACATAGGCGCGCAGCTCCACGCGCGTCTTGTGCAGTTGGAAGATCTGCGCCGAGAAGCGCCGCGCGTACAGGTCGCGGAACAGCGCGCCGATGCGGTCGGTGGGCAGGGCGCCGTGCTCCACCTCCTGCTCGATCACCGTGGCCATGAGCTGCGCGGTCTCGATCAGCCCTTCTTCGGCCGACTCGCGGTAGCGCGGGTCCAGGTCGGCCAGCAACTGGTACAGCAGCGCCGCCATGCCGATCGCGTACACCGCGATCAGCGCGAGCAGGATGCGGGTGCGGCGCGACATGGGCGCGATGATAGTCAGGGCCCGGCGCGCCGCACGGGCAGGCTGGGTGCGCCCGGCAGCACGCAGCTCCACGCAACATATACTCCCCTTATAGATATCCCCCAGCGCCCGACAATAGGGCGCTGTCGATGCATACTCCCCTTCAAATGGAGAGCATGGCACCCACCGCCAGCGCCACCACAACGGCGAACATCACCACCCAGACGATCTGGCCGGCGCAGGGCCTGGCGCGCCGACCTTCAGTGTTCTTCTCGCAGCGCATAACCAACGCCTCGCAATGTCCGGATCGGGTCTTCGTCGTCGCGCACGGCGCGCAGCTTGGCGCGCAGGGTCTTGATGTGCGCATCCACCGTGCGGTCGAAGCTCTCGCCGGGATCGTCCCACACGCGCTCCAGCAGTTCGTCGCGCGTGTACACGCGGCCGGGGCGCTGCATCAGCGCGGCCAGCAGGCCGTATTCGTAGCGCGAGAGTTCCAGCGGCTGGCCGTGGTAGCGGATCAGGCGGCGCTCTTCATCGAGCAGCAGCGGCCCATGCCGAACAGACTTTTTTACTCCTGAATCAATAGCTTCCTGCGCTTGTGCAGTGGGCGCTGGAGGCGTTTTTTTATCTGAATCAGTGGCGGCAGCCCGCCCGCTGCGCCGCAGGATGGTGCGCACGCGCGCCACCAGCTCGCGCGGCGAGAAGGGCTTGGCCACGTAGTCGTCGGCGCCCAGTTCGAGCCCCACCACGCGGTCGATCTCGGCCGAGCGGGCGGTGAGGAACAGCATCGGCACCTGCCTGCCGCCCGGCAGATCCTGCAGGCGGCGGAACAGCTCGAAGCCGTTCATGTCGGGCAGGCCGACGTCGAGGATGGCCAGTGCGGGCAGGGCCGCCGTGAAGTGCTCCAGCGCCTCGCGCGCCGTGCCGCACACGCGCGGCTCGAAGCCGTCGCTGGCCAGCGCGTAGTGGATGGTGTCGGCGATGCCGGGTTCGTCTTCGACAACCAGGATGCGGGGCTTGGTCACGTGGGGGATTATCGGGATGTCCGCGGTGCGCGAGACGCTGCCGGCCCTCACCCCTGCCCTCTCCCAGAGGGAGAGGGAGCTGTCCGGACGCTGGGCTGCGCGGCCAGCCCACCCAACGGCCGCGGAGCAGGCCATGCGGGAACGCCGTGGCCGGGGTCCCCCCGGCCACCAGCGTTGTCCCCCTTCCAGGGGGAAGGCGCGTCAGCGCCTCAGGGGGTCGCCGATTTTTCTGGCAATTCGATCTTGACTTCGAGGACTTCCAGGTCGTCCTGCCGCTCCAGGTTGACCTTGATGTCCTTCGGATCGATCTTGACGTACTTGCTGATGACGGCGATCAGGTCGCGCTGCAGGTCGGGCAGGTAGTCGGGCTCGAAGGCGGCGCGGCCGCCGCGCTCGTGCGCCAGGATGATCTGCAGGCGCTCCTTGGCGACGCTGGCGGTCTTCTTCTTCTCGCCCAGGAAGAATGAGAGGAAGGACATGTTCACTTGCCCCCGAACAGGCGCTTGAAGAAGCCCGGCTTCTCGGCCTCGATGTAGCGCAGCGGAATGTCGGCGCCCAGGAAGCGCTCGATGACGTCGGTGTAGGCGCCGGCCACGTCGGTGCCCTTCAGGTGCACCGCCGGCAGGCCCTGGTTGGAAGCCTGCAGCACCGCATCGCTCTCGGGGATCACGCCGATCAGCTTGATGCGCAGGATGTCCTGGATGTCCTCCAGGCTCAGCATCTGGCCGTCGGCCACGCGGTTGGGGTTGTAGCGGGTGATGAGCAGGTGCTCCTTCACCGGCTCCTTGCCGTCGATGGCGCGCTGCGTCTTGCTGCCCAGCATGCCCAGGATGCGGTCGGAGTCGCGCACGCTGCTCACCTCGGGGTTGGTGACGATCAGCGCCTCGTCGGCGTAGCGCATGGCCAGCAGGGCGCCGGTCTCGATGCCGGCGGGCGAGTCGCAAACGATGTAATCGAAGTCCATCGCCGCCAGGTCGTCCAGCACCTTCTTCACGCCTTCCTGCGTCAGCGCGTCCTTGTCGCGCGTCTGGCTGGCGGCCAGCACGTACAGGTTCTCGCACTGCTTGTCCTTGATGAGGGCCTGCGTCAGGTTGGCCTCGCCCTGGATGACGTTGACGAAGTCGTACACCACGCGGCGCTCGCAGCCCATGATGAGGTCGAGGTTGCGCAGGCCGACGTCGAAGTCGATGACGGCGGTCTTGTGGCCCTTCAGGGCCAGGCCGGTGGAGAAGGCGGCGCTGGTGGTCGTCTTGCCGACGCCCCCCTTGCCGGAGGTCACCACAACGATTTTGGTCATGTCAATTGCTCCCATCGCGCGCAACAGCGCACGAAGAACGTGGATGGGCTAGGTCAAAAATTCCGATGGCCGCGGAGCAGGCCGAGCCAGGCAACGCCGTGCCCGGACCTGCGCCGGGCACTGGCGTTGTCCCCCCTCGCGCAGCAGAGGGGGGAAGGCGCGTGAGCGACTCAGGGGCGTGCTTCATTCGATCGGTTCGAAAATGAGTTTGTCGCCGGCCTCGCTGGAGGCCAGTCGCACACTGGCAGCGCGGCCCCACACGGTGTCGGGCAGGGGGTCGTCGCCGGTGCGGTAGACGCCGGCGATGGACACCAGGTCAGGCCGCATGTCGCGCGCGAAGATGCGCGCCTCGGCCCACCCGCGTGCGCCGGCAATGGCGCGGCCGCGCAGCGGCGCGTAGACGTGGATGTGGCCGTCGGCAATCACCTCGGCACCCGGGTTGACCATGGCCAGCAGCACCAGGTCGCGCCCGCGCGCATACACCTGCTGGCCCGAGCGCAGCGGCCGGTCGATCACCAGCGCGCCGGGCGGCGGTGGCTCCGGCGCGGTGGCGGCGCTGTCGGCGGTGGGCAGCGTGGCGTCTGCAGCGGGCGGGGTGGGTCCCCGTGCCTCGGGCGCCAGCAGCAGGCCCAGCGCCTGCGCATCGGCCTGCTGCTGCGCGCTGCCGCCGCGCACCGCCAGCAGGCGCAGGCGGCGTTCGTGCAGCAACTCGCCCACGCGCTGGAAGTCGATGCTGGCCTCGGCCTGCTCGGCCGGCAGCAGGGCCAGGTCGAGCACCACGCCGTCGTCCTCGAAGAAGTCGGGCATGTCGCCGTACTGCGCCTGCAGTTCGTCGGCCAGCACGTCCAGTTCGCTTGATTTCAGGCGCAGCGCCAGCAGCGGCAGGTTGGCGCTCTTGATGTCGAAGGTGGAAGGGCTGCGGCCGGCAAGGGCAACGGACATGGTCGCAGAAAGCGTCGGTGAAGGCGGTCCGCGGCGCGGACGTCAAAGCCGAGCGATCTTACCAGCCGCACTGCACTGCAAACGCCGGCAAACGTACGGCGGTGTAACAGGGTGCCCGGGTGTGTTCAGCGCTCCGCTGTCTTGTCTCTTAGGTCTTTTATATAAGCGTAGTAGTCGTAGTAGGTGCCCTGCACTTTTGTGGACAAAGCCGCCAAAGCCTGCAGCGGCAAGGGTTTGCCGGCGGTCGCGGTCTGTGGGCAAGACGGGCGGGATGGAGGGGTCGGGCAGGGACAACTTGGCGGCCGCCGCGGGTTCTGTGGATAAGGCGCCGGTTGTGCCAGCACTGTCCACAGGCTTGTCCGCAGGGGCGACTCAGGCCGCCCCCGGCCTTATTTGTCGATGATCCACTGGATGATGCCCTTGGCGATGAAGCCCACCATGCCGAAAGCCAGCGCCAGGAACAGCACGAAGGTGCCGAACTTGCCGGCCTTGGCCTCCCAGGCCAGCTGCGCGACGATGAAGATCATGTAGAGCATGAAGGCGCCGACCCCGATGGTGAGGCCGAACCAGGCGATCTGCTCTTCGTTGAAGCCGAACATGTCAGTACCCGACAGCGCCGCGTTGCACGGGCGGCGCAGACAAAACAAGAGAGGGCGGGACGACGCTCATTTCATCCCTTCCGGTGGCAGGCGCTCGGGCAGGCTGGCGGCGTCCACCAGCGCCCGGTAGGCGTGCCAGCTGGCATGGCCGAGCCAGGGCAGGATGACAATCAGACCCAGCAGCCCGGTGGCCATGCCCAGCAGCGTCAGCCCCATGATGAGCGCGGCCCACAATGCCAGGGCACCGGGGTTGGTCATCACCGTCTGCCAGCTGGTCAAAACGGCCTGCAGCACATCGACCCGGCGGTCCAGCAGCAGCGGCATGCTGACCACGCTGGAGGCGAACAGCGGCGCCGCCATCAGCGCGCCCATGGTCAGCCACAGCTCGAACAGGTGGCCGCCGGGCGCCAGCACCACGTGGCGCACGAAGTCCATCGGCGTGTGCACCGGCTGCGGCGCCATCAGGGTGATGAGCGCGGCCGAGGTCAGCACCCAGCCGGTGCCCGCCAGCGACAGCAGCAGGCCGAAGCGCACCAGGCTCCAGTAGCCGCCGTGCACGGCGTAGCGCGAGTATTGCCAGCGCGTCCAGGTCTTCCGGATGGTGCGCCAGCCGGCGGGCTCGCCGCGCTCCAGCGCGCGGCTCAGCGCGTACAGGCTGGTGGCCAGCACCGGCGCCACCACCAGAAAGCCCGAAAACGCGCCGGCCAATAGCCAGAAACGATCACCCGCCAGCCACAGCAGCAGCAGACCGAACACTGCCATGGCCACGCCGTGCACCAGGCTGCAGGTGCCGCAGCGCCACAGGTCGCGCCAGCCCTGGCCGAGCCAGCCAAGCGGCGCCGTCAGCTCGACCTGGCGCACGGCCGGCAGTTTCAGGGTGCCGCGCGGCGGACGGGGCGGCAGCGGAGGAGGGGGAGGAGCGGTGTAGGGCACGGTGCGCAGCTTAAGGCCGTTCCGGCGCCGGCGCCAGAGTGCCGATGCGGTCGATTTCTATCAAAAGTATAGCTGTGTGCGTCGCTTGGGTGCCTTGTGAGGTCTTGTGCGGTGGGTGGCTTCAGGACACGGACAGACGCTGAGATCACTACACTATCAGGAGCTTCTAGCGCTTGTCTGATAAGCGTTTGAGTCCGATTGGGCATGTAAAAACCGCCCGAAGGCGGTTGGTTGGATGAAGGTTGATGGCTCAGCGGCCCAGCGCGTTCATGGTCTCGCTGTCCAGGCGGCCGGTGGCCATCAGTCCCTCGTCGCGCTGGAACTGGCGCAGCGCGTTGGCCGTGCGCGGGCCGGAGATGCCATCGACCGTACCGGGGTCGTAGCCCTTGTCCAGCAGGCGCTGCTGGGCCTGGCGCACCGTCAGGCGCACCGGGCCCTGCTCGGCGGCCGGCGCGGTGACCGCGGGTGCGGGGGCAGGCTCGGCCGGCGCCGTCACCGGCGCTGGTGCGGGTTGGGGTGTGGCGGTGGTGGTCGGCTCGGAGGCGCAGGCGGCCAGCAGGGCCAGCGGCGCGCCCAGGGCGATCAGGCGGGTCAGCGATGCAGTCATGTGGTGTTCCTTCCGTGCGTTGGTATGACGGGCAGACTGGCGGTGCCAGCCCGTAGCCCGTACGCATACGGTAACACCCCCGGGTTTCAGCGGAGAGAAACCGGTGCCCAGGCCGACCTGGTGGCAGGAAAAAAAATGGCCGGCGGGCACCTTGAGGCACCTGCCGGCCGAGGCGGCACCGCGTTTTGGGTGCCGCTTATTCAAGGGTCAGCGGGTCAACGCCAGCCCATGCCACCGCGCGGGCCATGGCCAGGCCCGCCACGCTTGCCGCCCTTGTCACCGCGCATGGCGCGGTCGTCGTAGATCTTCTGCTGCTCGGGTGTGAGCTGGGCGTAGAAGGTCTTGACGGCATCGCCGCGCTGCTTCATTTGCGCGTGGCGCTCGTCGGCCCGTTGCTGCATGCGGTCGATGCGCTGCGGCGTGCTGAGTTGGGCGAACTCGGCGCGGTCCATGCGCTGACCAGGGCCGCGCATATTGGCCGGTGGCTGCATGGCGCCGGTGTAGGCGGTCCAGGCGGCTTCCTGCGCCGGGGTGATCTTCAGCTGCGCCTTCAGATCGGCCATGCGCTGGGCGCGGCGCTCTGCCATGCGTTGCTGGCGCTGCTCCATGCGCTTCTGGAACTCGGCCGGGTCCATGCGGCCGCGCTGCTGCACGGCGGTGGTTTCACCCGCGGCGGGCGTTGCGGGGGCGGGGGTTTGAGCGACGGCGAAGGCGCCGGTGGCGGCCAGCACGGCGGCGATGAAGAGGCGTTTCGGGGTCTGAGCCATGGTGTGCTTCCTTTCAGGATCGGGACTCGGGATCAATGCGTGGCTGGCGGTGGGCTGAAAGGCCTGGCGCCGGCTTGAAAGGAAGTTTGCGCGCCGCGTGTATCGCGCCCATCAGCGGCGCATGTCGGTTTGTAAAGATGGGTGAAATTTCTGCCGCTGGCGGCGCCTCAGTGGCCTGCCAGGTTGTCGAGGATCGGGCACTCCGGTCGGTCGTCGCCGTGGCAGTGATGCAATAGATTTTGTAGCGTCTTGCGCATGTCCTGCATGGCCTGGATGCGTTTTTGCAGCTCATCCGCATGGCGCGTGGCGATGCGTTTGACGTCGGCGCTGGCGCGCTGGCGGTCGTGCCACAGGCTCACCAGTTCGGCGATCTCGGCCATCGAGAAGCCCAGATCGCGCGCCCGCTTGATGAAGCGCAGGGTGTGCACGTCAGCCGGCGTGTACTGGCGGTAGCCGGCGTCGGTGCGGGCCACGGCGCCCAGCAGGCCGAGCGCCTCGTAGTGGCGCACCATCTTGGCCGACACGCCCGAGGCACGGGCCGCCTCGCCGATGGCGACCGGGCTGGTGGCGGTGCTCATTCGTCGACGCTGTAGCCTTCTTCCCTGATGGCGGCGGCGATGGTCTCGCGCGGCTGGGTCGACTGCACCTCGACCAGATTGTTGGCACGGTCGATCTTGACCTCGGCCCCGCCGTCGATCTGCTTGATGGCGCGGGTGACGGCCGCCTCGCAGTGGCCGCAGGTCATGCCGGTGACGGTGAATTGCTGGGACATGGTTCGGGTCTCCTTGAAGAATGGATGGGTGACAAAAGCATAGCCTGAGGCTTGCCACCGTGGGAAGGTCAAGGGGCTTGCGGTAGCGTAGGCGGTGGCCGCGCGCGGGTTGTTCGGGTGGAAGGGACGGGGCTGGTATCCAAGTCCTAGATCAAGTAGCTAATGGGAGTATCGATTGCCAGCGCTGGATGGATAAGCGCTGGTGGTTATATGGATTGGGAGTATGTTCATGCTTCAACCCCAAAGCCGGGTCAGATGCCCACCGAAGATGCCAACATGAATGCCCGCCCTTCCCTGTTCCAAACAGCTTCGCCATGACCCCGACCGTCGCCCCGATCTCCACCAGCATCCCGCATTGCACGCTGCGCCCCTGGCGCGAGGGTGACCAGGACGCGCTGGTGCGCCATGCCAACCACCGCGCGGTGTGGCGCAACCTGACGGGCATGTTTCCGCACCCGTACACGCGCGCCGATGCCGACAGCTGGATCGTGACGGCGCAAGCCGATGCACGCAGCCTGCACCTGGCGATTGCGCTGGATGACGAGGTGATCGGCGGCATCGGCGCCATCGCGGGCAGCGGCATCGCGGTGGCGACGGCCGATTTCGGCTACTGGCTGGGCGAGGCGTTGTGGGGCCGCGGGCTGGCGAGCGCGGCGGTGCTGGCGTTCAAGGCGCATCTGCTGCGCTCGGGCCGCTTCGCGCGGCTGCAGGCGGGCGTGTTCGCGTGGAACCCGGCGTCGATGCGCGTGCTGGAGAAGGCCGGCTTCGTGCGCGAGGGCGTGCTGCGCCACAGCGTGACCAAGGACGGCGCGCTGATCGACAGCGTGATGTACGCCTGCACCGCGGCCTGAAGGCGGCGCCCGCCGGGGGCAAAAGACCGCCCGCTTGACCTTGACATGGGGTGAAGCCTCACACTGGGCGCATGAACGATATCGCCACCACCGCCACGCTGGACCTCGGCGTGGGCGGCATGACCTGCGCCAGCTGCGTGTCGCGCGTCGAGCGCGCCTTGAAGAAGGTGCCCGGCGTGCAGGACGCGGCCGTGAACCTGGCCACCGAATCGGCCCGCGTGACCTATGCCGGCGGCGATGACATGGCCGCCGTGCTGCGCCGCGCCGTGCGCGACGCCGGCTACGAGCCGCGCGCGGCCGATGCCGCCATCGACGCCGCCGATGCCGGGCCGTGGGCCGGCTTCTGGCCGGTGGGCGTGGGCCTGCTGCTGTGCGCGCCGCTGGTGCTGCCGATGCTGGGCATGCCCTTCGGCTGGCACTGGATGCCGCCGCCGTGGGTGCAGTTCGTGCTGGCCACGCCGGTGCAGTTCTGGCTGGGGGCGCGTTTCTACAAGTCGGCCTGGGGCGCGATCAAGGCGAAGAGCGGCAACATGGAACTGCTGGTGTCGATCGGCACCACGGCGGCGTGGCTGCTGTCGGTGTGGCTGTGGCTGGGCAAGCCGCACGCCGATGGGCACGTGCCGCACCTGTACTTCGAGAGTGCCGCGGTCGTCGTCACCCTGGTGCGGCTGGGCAAGTGGCTGGAAGAGCGCGCCAAGCGCCAGACCACCGCCGCCATCCGCGCGCTGCATGCGCTGCGGCCCGAGGTGGCGCACCTGATCGACTGGGACGGCAGCGAGAAGGACATCCCGGTGGATGAGCTGCGCACGGGCGACCGGCTGGCCGTGCGCCCCGGCGAGCGCGTGCCGGCCGATGGCACGGTGACGGAAGGTGCCACGCAGGTGGATGAATCGATGCTGACGGGCGAGCCCTTGCCCGTGAGCAAGGCCGTGGGCGACGCGCTGACCGGCGGCTCGATCAACGGCGACGGCCGCGTGCTGCTGCAGGTGACGGCGGCCGGCAGCGAGAGCGTGCTGGCGCACATCATCCGCCTGGTGCAGGACGCGCAGGCGGTGAAGGCGCCGGTGCAGCGGCTGGTGGACAAGGTGGCGGCGGTGTTCGTGCCGGTGGTGATCGTGATCGCGCTGGGCACCTTTCTGGGCTGGTGGCTGTGGGGCGGCACGGGGCTGGAGACGGCCATCATCCGCGCCGTGGCCGTGCTGGTCATCGCCTGCCCGTGCGCGCTGGGGCTGGCCACGCCCACGGCCATCATGGCGGGCACGGGGGTGGCGGCGAAGTTCGGCATCCTGATCAAGGACGCCGAGGCGCTGGAGGTGGCGCACCGCGTGGACACGGTGGCCTTCGACAAGACCGGCACGCTGACGCAGGGCCAGCCGCGCCTGCTGGCGCTGCTGCCGGCGCCGGGTGTGGACGAGGCGGCGGCGCTGCAGACGGCGGCCAGCCTGCAGTCGGGCAGCGAACACCCGCTGGCGCGCGCCGTGCTGGCGGCGGCGCGCGATGGCGGCGTGGCCTTCGATGCGCCGCAGGACGTGCGCGCCGTGCCGGGCCGCGGCACCGAAGGCACGGTGGCCGGCCACGGCGTGCTGATCGGCAGCCAGCGCTGGATGCGGGAGCTGGCCGTGGATTTGAAGCCTTTTGAGGCTACAGCGCAGGCGCAGCAAGCGCAGGACGCTACTATTTCAATAGTTGCCGTGCGCACGGGCGAGGGCGCAGCACCACGTGCCGTGGCGCTGCTGGCCTTCGGTGACGAGCCGAAAGCCGGTGCGCGCGCGGCCATCGACACGCTGCACGCGCGCGGCATCCGCGCCGTGATGATCAGCGGCGACAACCGCGCCGCCGCCGAGGCCATGGCGCGCCGGCTGGGCCTGAAGCCCGAGGACGGTGAGGTGCTGGCCGAGGTGCTGCCGGGCGACAAGGCGGATGCCGTGCAGGCGTTGAAGCGCGGCACCCTCCCCCGCTGGGGGAGGGCTGGGGTGGGGGCTGGCCACGCTGGCGATGACGCTGCGGTGGATCAAATGGCGCAGCCCCCATCCCCACCTTCCCCCAGCGGGGGAAGGGGTGAACAGCCGAATCTTCACCCCGGTACGCTCCCTCTTCCCGGTGGGGGAGAGGGCTGGGGTGAGGGTGGGGAGCCTTCGCACGGCACGGTTGCCGATCAGGCGCCGCGGCCCTCGCCCCCAGCCTCTCCCGCCCGCGGGAGAGGGCGCAAGCCCCACGTCGTCGCCATGGTCGGCGACGGCGTCAACGACGCGCCCGCGCTGGCGGCAGCCGACGTGGGCATGGCCATGGGCAGCGGCACCGACGTGGCCATGCACGCGGCCGGCATCACGCTGATGCGCGGCGACGTCGGCCTGGTGCCGGCGGCGCTGGACATCTCGCAGCGCACGGTGGCCAAGATCCGCCAGAACCTGTTCTGGGCCTTCATCTACAACGTGGCCGGCATTCCGCTGGCCGCGCTGGGCTACCTGAGCCCGGTGCTGGCCGGCGCGGCCATGGCACTGTCTTCGGTCAGCGTCACGACGAACGCCCTGATGCTGAGGCGCTGGCGTCCGGCGGCCAGTGCCACCACCGGCCGTGGGGACTAAAGTGTGAAATAAGTCGCGGTGGACCGTTAGACTGCGCGGCGTGTCCGACTGCCGAAGAACGTCCGCCATGCGCTTCCATTCCGCCTTGTTGGCTACGACCCTGCTGGCTGTACTGCTTGTCACGGGGTGCAAGCCATCCGCTACTGAATCTGTGCCGGCTCCGGCCCATCCCCAGCCGGGCTCGGCCCCCGCGCCGGCGCCTGTGCCCGTGCCCGTGCCCGTGCCCGCCGCCAGCGCGCCGCAGGCCGCCTTCGATATCGCCAAGCTGCCGCTGAGCCAGGTCACGCTGGGCGAATGGCCATACCTGGGGCTTCCCGACGGCTATATCGCCGAGGGGCGCGCCAACCGCACCAAGGCGTTTGCCCGTTTTCCGTTCTGGGTCAACGGCGCGGCGCACTGGGTGGAAGGGCGGTTTCATGAATGGCGCTTCAGCGCCCAGCCAGGGGCGCAGTATTCACCGCCGGAAGTAGCCAAGAACGTGGAGAGCATGGTGCAGCAACTTGGCGGCGTGAAGGTGAGCGAGGGCAAGCTCCCGGCCGAAACCGCCAACAGCTGGGGTGACGAGATCACCCAGGGCTTCATCGACGGACTGGGTGATGTGTGGAACCGTCCCGTCACTACCTATGTGGTGCGCCGCGACGACGGCAACATCTGGGTGCACTTCGGGCAGAACAACGAACAGGGGTGGATGACCCTTGGGCAGGAAAAGGCCTTCCAGCCCAGCGCCCAGTTGCTGCCCGCCGGCGAGCTGAAAAAGCAGCTCGACAGCGCCGGCAAGGTCACCATCGCCGTCAACTTCGATACCGACAAGACCTCCATCCTGCCCAGTTCGCAGCCGCAGATCGATCAGGTGCTGCAGTTGCTGAAGGACGACCCGGCGCTGCGCCTGTCGGTGAACGGTCACACCGACAACCGGGGCGACGCCGCGCACAACCAGGCGCTCTCCGAAGGCCGCGCCCGGGCCGTGGTGTCGGCCCTCAACGGCCAAGGCATCGAAGCCGCTCGGCTGACGGCGCAGGGCTTCGGCGACACCCAGCCGGTGGCCGACAACAGCTCCGACGAGGGCCGTGCGCGCAACCGGCGGGTGGAGCTGGTCAAGGCCTGACGGGAGGCGTCCATGGCTGATGCGGTCGGCGCGGAAACCGACCGTGATTGCTTGATGCGCATCAACTTCGAACCGGGTTGGATGGCCAGCGTTCGCGCCTGCGCGGGCAGTTGTGGCATGCTCGCATTTCACGCCCGCCAAGCGGAGAGGAGACTGATTTGAAACACCGGAGTCTGGAGATCATCCGCGACGAGCATTCGTCGCTTGCCGCCATGCTGCAGTCCATGCGGATGCTGGTGGACCGCGGGCCCGGCGACGACCCGAAGAACTTCTTCGACGTGCTGCGTGCCATGCTGTTCTACATCGACGAGTTTCCCGAGCGCCTGCACCACCCGAAGGAGACGGAACTGCTGTTCCCCCGCGTGGCTGCCGCCGCGCCCGAGGTGGGCGTGGCCATTGCCCGGCTCGACCGCGACCACGAGTACACCGAGAAGGCCGTGCGCGATATCCAGCACCTGCTGATGGCGTGGGAATACATGGGCGAATCGCGCCGCCAGGCCTTCGTGGACGGGTTCACCCGCTACGTCAATCTGTACCTGGCGCACATGCAGCTGGAAGAGCAGGAAGTGCTGCCCGCCGCCGAGAAGCACCTGACCGAGGCTGACTGGGCACTGCTGGACGCCGAGTTCGAGAAGAACTGCGACCCACTGACCGGCAAGTACAAGCCCGACCCGGCCTACGAGGCGCTGTTCACCCGCATCGTGATGAACGCGCCCGCGCCCATCGGACTGGGCGGCGGCTGACGGCCCCTGCCCTGAACCTGAAAAGGCCGCCACCGCGCGGCCTTTTTGCCGCCCGGCGTTTGTACTGCACCCCAGTATCCCGTAGACTGGCCGTGAGTACCTGCCATGCCCCATTCACCCGACGACAAGAAGCGCGCCATCACGCGCCTGCGCCGCATCCGCGGCCAGGCCGAGGCGCTGGAGCGCAGCATTGCCGACGGCGCCGACTGCGGCCCCGTGCTGCAGCAGTTGGCCGCCATGCGCGGCGCCGTCAACGGTCTGATGGCCGACGTGCTGGAGGGCCACCTGCGCGAATCCTTCGGCCACGCCGACTGCAGCATCGAAGCATTGCAAGACCCCGCCCATGCGCGCACGCACGAGGCCATCGACGAGATTTCGTCGCTCGTGCGCTCGTACCTCAAGTAAACCCGTTCACCAGGAGACACGCCCATGAAATCCCGCGCCGCCGTTGCCTTTGCCGCTGGCCAACCGCTTGAGATCGTCGAGATCGACGTCGCCCCGCCGAAGAAGGGCGAAGTCCTCATCAAGATCACCCACACCGGCGTCTGCCACACCGACGCCTTCACGCTGAGCGGTGACGACCCCGAGGGCATCTTCCCCGCTGTGCTGGGCCACGAGGGCGCGGGCATCGTGGTGGAGTGTGGCGAGGGCGTGACCAGCGTGAAGCCAGGCGACCACGTGATCCCGCTCTACACCGCCGAATGCGGCGAATGCCTGTTCTGCAAGAGCGGCAAGACCAACCTGTGCGTCTCGGTGCGCGCCACGCAGGGCAAGGGCGTGATGCCCGACGGCACCACGCGCTTTTCATACAACGGCCAGCCCATCTACCACTACATGGGCTGTTCCACCTTCAGCGAATACACCGTGGTGGCCGAGGTGTCGCTGGCCAAGGTGAACCCCGATGCCAACCCCGAACAGGTCTGCCTGCTGGGCTGTGGCGTGACCACGGGCCTGGGCGCGGTGAAGAACACCGCCAAGGTGCAGCCGGGCGACAGCGTGGCCGTGTTCGGCCTGGGCGGCATCGGCCTGGCGGTGATCCAGGGTGCCAAGCTGGCCAGTGCGGGCCGCATCATCGCCATCGACACCAACCCGGGCAAGTTCGACCTGGCACGCACCTTCGGCGCCACCGACTGCGTGAACCCGAAAGACCACGAAAAGCCGATCCAGCAGGTGATCGTGGAGATGACCACCTGGGGCGTCGACCACAGCTTCGAGTGCATCGGGAACGTGCAGGTGATGCGCGCCGCGCTCGAATGCGCGCACCGCGGCTGGGGCCAGAGCGTGATCATCGGCGTGGCCGGCGCGGGGCAGGAGATTTCGACCCGGCCGTTCCAGCTCGTCACCGGCCGCAAGTGGATGGGCACGGCGTTTGGCGGCGTGAAGGGGCGCAGCGAGTTGCCGGGCATGGTGGACGATGCGATGGCGGGGCGGATTCAGCTGGCGCCCTTCGTCACGCACACCATGCCGCTGACGGAGATCAACACCGCGTTCGACCTGATGCACGAGGGCAAGTCGATCCGGAGCGTGGTGCACTACGCTTGAATGCCCCCGTGCTTGATCTGCTCCTGCCTCGGATTTAATATCTATTAACAACAGATAGGAGAAATCCCATGCCCACCAGCGTTGCGCTTGGCAGTCATTTCGAGGTTTTCGCCCGCGAGCAAGTGCAGAGCGGCAGATTCAACAACGTCAGCGAAGTCGTGCGTGCCGGCTTGCGCCTGCTCGAAGAAAGCGAGCAGCGCCGGCAACTGGAATTGGACGCGCTGCGGGCCGAGATCGCCGCCGGTTTGGCCAGTGGCGCTCCGCGGCCTGCGGAGGAGGTTTTCGCGCGCGCCGAGACCAGATTCGCCGACCGGGCGCGCTGATGCGCCTCGGCTTCACGCCGCTGGCGGAGCAGGATCTGGTGTCGATCGCCGACTACATCGCCACCGACAACCCACGCCGGGCCGCCAGCTTCGTGCGGGAGTTGCGCCAACAATGCGAACGCATCAAGCGCAACCCGACCGGCTACCGGCTGCGTCCCGAATTGGGCGAAGGCATCCGCTCTTGTGCGCACGGCCGCTACATGGTTTTTTTTATCGCATCGGCCAGCGAGATCGTCGTCGTGCGCATTCTGCATGGCGCGCGCGATTTGCCAGCGCAGTTCGCAGCGGATGAGACCCCGCCCTGAACCGATCCCTCTACAGGAGTCCACCATGCAACGCACCGAACACCACGCCAGCTTCGGCGGCCGCCAGGAAGTCTGGCAGCACGCCAGCACCAGCACGGGCACCGACATGAAGGTCGGTGTCTACCTGCCGCCTGCCGCCTTGAAGGGCGAGCAGTGCCCGGTGCTGTACTGGCTCTCGGGCCTGACCTGCACCGAGCAGAACTTCATCACCAAGGCCGGCGCGCAGCAGTTCGCGGCCGAGCACAACCTAATCCTCGTCGCGCCCGACACCAGCCCGCGGGGCGAAGGCGTGGCCAACGACGACGCCTACGACCTGGGTCAGGGCGCGGGCTTCTACCTGAACGCCACGCAGGCGCCGTGGGCACCGCACTTCCGCATGGAGGATTACGTGGTGCAGGAGCTGCCGGCGCTGATCGAGCAGCACTTTCCGGCCAGCGCCGCGCGCGGCATCTTCGGCCACAGCATGGGCGGCCACGGCGCGCTGACGCTGGCGCTGCGCCATCCCGGCAAGTACAAAAGCGTGAGCGCGTTCAGCCCCATCGTGGCGCCGTCGCAGGTGCCGTGGGGGCAGAAGGCGCTGAAGGCGTATCGGGGCGACGACCCGGCGGCGTGGAAGCAGCACGACACCGTGGCGCTGATTGCCGGTGCCACCGAGCGCCTGCCGCTGCTGGTCGATCAGGGCGATGCCGACGAGTTTCTGGCCGAGCACCTCAGGCCCGAGCTGCTGCAGGCCGCGTGCGACAAGGCCGGCCACCCGCTGACGCTGCGCATGCAGCCCGGCTACGACCACAGCTACTACTTCATCGCCAGCTTCATGGCCGATCACCTGGCGCACCACGCGCGGGCACTGCGCCCGGAGCGCTGATACCGAGGGGTTCCACGGCGGGCGCGGTCGTCGGCGCGGCGGGGGATGCCGCGGGTGGGCCGTGGGGTGGCGCCAGGCCGGCGTACAGCACGCCCACGATGAGCAGACTGGCGAAAACGATGGCGAGCGCTTGTTGTGTGGTCATGGTGCCTCCCCCAGAGCAACGAGGCCCATTGGAGCGCAGTCACGTGCTGTGCACCATCAGCCATTGGGCCAGGGCCACCCCACTTTGGTTGTAGGCGGCCCTGAAGGACGCGGCCTCAGCCGCCCAGCGTCGGGTAGTCGGTGTAGCCCTGGGCGCCACCGCCGTACATGGTGGCCTTGTCCAGCCCCTGGTAAGGCCCGCCGTGGCGGATGCGGGCGGCCAGGTCGGGCATGCTGATGAAGGCCTTGCCGAAGGCCACCAGATCGGCGCGGCCGGAGGCGACAGCGTCTTCGGCCAGCACCGGGTCGTAGCCGTTGTTCACCATCCACGCGCCGCGGCCGCCGGCCTGGCGGTAGGCGGCCTTCATGGCGGCATAGTCGAACGGGCGCCCGGGCACCTCGCGCGGGCCGCCGGTGGCGCCTTCGATGACGTGGATGTAGGCCAGGCCGAGCGGCGCGAGCTGGCGGATGAGGTAATCGAACAGCGGCTGCGGCTCGGCGTCGTCGATGCCGTTGGCGGGCGTGACGGGCGATAGTCGGATGCCCACGCGGTCGTGGCCCACGGCATCGATCACGGCGCGGGTCACTTCCAGCATCAGGCGGGCACGGTTCTCGATCTTGCCGCCGTAGTCGTCGGTGCGCTGGTTGGCGCCGGTCTTCAGGAACTGGTCCAGCAGGTAGCCGTTGGCGCCGTGGATCTCGACGCCGTCGAAGCCGGCCGACTTGACGGCGTTGCGCGCGGCGGCGGCGCAGTCGTGCACGATCTGCGGGATCTCGTGCCGGTGCAGGGCGCGCGGCGCGCTGACCGGCGTGAAGTGGCCCTGGCCCTGTTCGTTGAAGACGTAGGTCTTGGCCTCGGCGCGGATGGCCGAGGGCGCCACCGGATCGGCGTTGCCGGGCTGCAGGATGTGGTGCGACACGCGGCCCACGTGCCACAGCTGGCAGACGATCTTGCCGCCCTGCGCGTGCACGGCCTGGGTCACCTTCTTCCAGCCGTCGAGCTGCTCGGTGCCGTACAGGCCGGGCACGTCGGCATAGCCCTGGCCCTGGGGGCTGATGGCGGTGGCCTCGCTGATGATGAGGCCGGCGCCGGTGTCGGGGTTGGCGCGCTGGGCGTAGTACTCGGCCATCAGCGGCGTGGGGGTGGCGCCGGGCGCGCGGTTGCGCGTGAGCGGGGCCATGACGATGCGCGTGGCCAGGTCAATGGCGCCGGCGCGGGTGGGTGAAAACAGTGGGCTGGGCATGGTCGATCCTTGCGTTGACGCCCGTGATTTTGCGCCAAGCGCGGGGCGTGCCGCAGGCGCCCGGTGTCGCACACAATGTGCGCATGTCCACGCCCGAAACACCCCGCCTGCGCCGGCTGGTGCTTATTGCCCTGGCGCTGTCGCTGGGCGCGGCGGTGTCGCTGGGCATCACGCGCTTCGCCTATGGGCTGCTGCTGCCGGTGATGCGCGACGACCTGGCCTGGAGCTACACGCTGGCCGGCGGCATGAACACCGCCAACGCCGCCGGCTACCTGCTGGGCGCGCTGGCCACGCCGTGGCTGATGCGGCGCTTTGGCGCGGCGGCGGTGCTGCTGGGCGGGGCGCTGCTGGCCAGCCTGTTCATGGCGGCGTCGGGCTTCTTCACCGCGGCCAACCCGCTGCTGCTGCAGCGCCTGCTGGCGGGCGTGGCCAGCGCCTTCGTGTTCGTGGCCGGCGGGCTGCTGGCGGCGCGGCTGGGCGCGCGCCTGCCGGCGCACGCCGGGCTGCTGCTGGGGTTGTACTACGGCGGCACGGGCTGGGGCATCGCGGTGTCGGCGCTGGGCGTGCCGGCGCTGCTGCAGGCGGCGCAAGGCGTGCCGCACGGCTGGACCTGGGCCTGGTGGGGGCTGGCGCTGGCCTGCCTGGTGGCCACGGCGGTGCTGGTGTGGCCGGCCAGATTGCTACATAAAGAAGAGCTGTCAACGCAGGCCAGTACTGCGCAAAAGCCCGATTTTATGCCTGATCCGCTGCCCTGGCGCCGCATGCTGCCGGCGCTGGCGGGCTACACGCTGTTCGGTGTGGGCTACATCGGCTACATGACCTTCGTGATCGCCCTGCTGCGCGAGCAGGGCGTGGGCGCCGGGGCCATCACGCTGTTCTACACGCTGCTGGGGCTGGCGGTGGTGGCGTCGGCGCGCATCTGGGCCGGCCTGCTGCAGCGCGCCCAGGGCGGCGGCGCGCTGGCGCTGCTGAACGCGCTGCTGGGCGTGGCCACCATCCTGCCGGCGCTCACCGGCGCGTGGCCGGTGGTGCTGGCGTCGGGGCTGCTGTTCGGGGCGGTGTTCCTGTCGGTGGTGGCGTCGACCACCGCTTTCGTGCGCCACAACCTGCCGCAGGCGCAGTGGGCGGCCGGCATCAGCGCCTTCACCATCCTGTTCGCCTTCGGGCAGATCGTGGGGCCCACGGTGGTTGGCTGGGTGGCCGACGGCCCGGGCGGGCTGGCGCGCGGGCTGGTGTATTCGGCCGCGGCGCTGTGGTTGGGCGCATGGCTGGCCTGGCGCCAGAAGCCGCTGGCCTGAACCCCGCCCGCACACTGCATGGGTGTGTGATGTTTGTCGCGCCGCTGTGGCGCCGGCTGGGGACAAGTGCACACAAGTGGTTGATTTCGGCAACTGCAGGCGCACGCCGGCGCGGCCCGGCGCCAGAATCGCGCCCGCCGGCTGGCTGTCGCGGACAGGGCGGTCGGCACTTCACCCGAAAGACTCCCATGCGCATGATGAACGCCCATTCCCTTGCCCGCCGCACGCTGATCGCGGCGGCTTCGCTGGCCCTGCTGCCGGCCTTCGCGCAGTCGCCCGCGCTGGCCGACACGCTGGCCAAGCTGAGCGCCAGCAAGACCATCACGCTGGGCGTGCGCAAGAACGCCGCGCCCTTTTCGTACATCGATGCCGCGGGCAAGCCGGCCGGCTTCAGCTGGGCGCTGTGCCAGGCCATCGTGCAGCAGCTGTCGGCCGAGCTGAAGACGCCGATCGCGGTGAAGTTCGAGCCGGTGACGCTGGGTGAATCGTTCGATCTGCTCAAGCAGGGCCGGATCGACCTGCACTGCGGCAGCACGGCCAACACGGCGGAGCGCGCCAAGGCGGTGGATTTCTCCAACACCTTCTTCGTGTCGCGGGTGGTGGCGGCGCACCGCAAGCAGGACGCCAAATTCGCGTCGGCGCGCGAGTTCGGCCGCACGGGCGTGCTGCAGGGCTCTACGGCGCAGACGCTGATGCAGGTGTACGCCGCCAAGAAGGCCAGCACGCTGGCGCTGGGCCCGGTGAAGCCCTTCGCCAGCTACGACGAGGGCGCCAAGCTGCTCAAGGGCGGCGCCATCGACACGCTGGTGGCCGACGAACTGCTGATCCCGCGCGACGCAGAGATCGCCCTGCGGCGCGACCAGCTGACGGTGGAGCCCTATGCGCTGGTGATGCGCAAGGGCGATGCGGCGTTTGTCGACGCGGTGGACCGCGCGCTGGCCAAGGTGGTGAGCGGCCCGCAAGCCAGGCAGCTGGCGGAGGCCGCGGGCCTGAAGGTGGACCACATGACGCTGGACGCCTGGCGCAACCCCAACAAGCAGCCGGCGCCGCCGGTGTTCTGACGGCGCGCGGGCGCTCAGGCCCGGTCGATCAGATCAGGCCTTCGGCCTTCATCGCCGCCTGCACCGCCGGGCGGGCGGCCACGCGCTGGCGGTAGGCCGTGAGGTTCTGGTAGGGCGACAGGTCGATCTGCATCGGCTGGGCCCAGTTGGTGACGGTGAACAGGTAGCCGTCGGCCACGGTGAAGTCGTCGCCCATCAGCCAGGTCTTGCCGGCCAGCAGGCCGTCCACGTGCTGCAGGCGGTCGGCCAGCTTGGCCTTGAAGCGCTCCTTGGCCTCGGCCGGCATGCCGGGGTCGAACAGCGGGCCGAAGTTCTTGTGCAGCTCGGTGCCGATGAAGTTGAGCAGGCTTTGCAGCTGGTAGCGTGCCAGGGTGCCGTTGGCGGGGGCGAGCTTCTTGGCCGGCGCCTGGTCGGCGATGTACTGGACGATGGCCGGACCTTCGCTCAGGCCGGTGCCATCGTCGAGCACCAGATAGGGCACGTAGCCGAGCGGGTTGACCTGGCGGAAGTCGCTGCCGTCGGGCAGCTGCTTGGTCTTGGTGGGGGCAGAGATGGCTTCGTAGGGCAGGCCGGCTTCCTCGAGCGCGATGTGGGGCGACAGCGAGCAGGCGCCGGCAGAGTAGTAGAGCTTCATGGATGCATCCTTTGTTTTATGGGTCGAATCGGGCTCCAGCGCCCGTCCTGATTGCGCGAACAGCTATCTAAAGAATAGCATCTGTTGCCGCGCCGATCAGCATATCAAAAGCCGAGCAACCTTGCAGGCGGCTCAGGCGGGGCGGGTGCGGGTGGCGCGCTCCAGCTGCGCCAGGTAGCGCATGGCGTGCACGCCGTTGTCGGCCACGGGGCCGCACATCTCCAGCGCCGGCCGCAACTGGCGGCACACCGCCGGGCGACCGGGCTGGCCGAAAACGCGGCAGCGCAGGGCGTCGTCCAGCTGCACGCAGTGCACGCCGGCCGGCTTGCCGTGCGGCATGCCGGGAATGGCGGAGCTGATCGACGGGGCGATGCAGCAGGCACCGCAGCCGGGGCGGCAGGCCAGCGCCTGGTCAGGTGCCGGATCGGGCTGCAGCGCAGGTGGGTCAAGCGTCATATGCTTTCATAATCATAGCGAGCGAGCGGATGGCCGCCGCAGCGGGGTTGCGCTGTCCTACGCGCTTGTGCCGGTGTGGATGACGGCGGCTGGCCGCGACCGGGGCGACCATGAAGCCATGCAGTGACGGCCCCCAGGGCGACTGACCAAAACGGCCGAAGGCTTTGACCGCTGGCACTGCATTCAGACAGACCACTTTCGAGAAGGAGATAGACATGCTGAAATGGGCCATTATTTTTGCCGTGATCGCGCTGGTGGCGGGTGTGCTGGGCTTTGGCGGCGTGGCCGCGGGGGCCGCGGGCATTGCCAAGATCCTGTTCGTGCTGTTCCTCATCGTCGCCGCCGTGATGCTGGTGCTGGCGCTGATGGGCGGCAAGGCGGTCAGCAAGAACTTGTAAGGGCGCTGCCCGTCCAAGCCAGGAAAGCCGCCCGAGGGCGGCTTTCCTGCTTTCAGGGGTACAGCCCGCGCAGGTCGCGCGCATGCAGGATGCGCGTGCAGGCGACGATGAAGGTGGCGGTGCGCAGGCTCACCTGGTGCTGTTGCGCCGTGTGCCACACGCCGGCAAAGGCATCCTTCATGATCTTGACCAGGCGCGCGTTGATCTCGTCCTCGCTCCAGAAGAAGCTGGAGAAGTCCTGCACCCACTCGAAGTAGCTCACCGTCACGCCGCCGGCATTGGCGATCACGTCGGGCACCACCAGCACGCCCTTGTCGTTCAGGATGTCGTCGGCCTCGGGCGTCGTCGGGCCGTTGGCGCCCTCGATCAGCATGCGGGCCTTGATCTTGCCGGCGTTGTCTTTCGTGACCTGGCCTTCCAGCGCGGCGGGGATCATGATGTCGCACTTGGTGCCCCAGAACTCGGCGGGCTTGATCGGCTCGCCGCCCTTGAAGCCGGCCACGCCGCCGGTCTTGGCCACGTGCTCGAGCAGCTTGGGCACGTTCAGGCCCTTGTCGTTGGCGATGGCGCCGGTGTGGTCCTGCACGGCGACCACCAGCGCGCCGGCCTCGGCGAACAGCTTGCCGGCGGTGCCGCCCACGTTGCCGAAGCCCTGCACGGCCACGCGCGCGCCCTCGATGCTCAGGCCGATCTGCGCCGCCGCTTCGCAGGCGATGGTGAACACGCCGCGCCCGGTGGCCTCGCGCCGGCCCAGCGAGCCGCCCACGTCGACGGGCTTGCCGGTGACGACGCCGGTGGCGGTCTCGCCGATGTTCATCGAGTAGGTGTCCATCATCCAGGCCATCACCTTCTCGTTGGTGTTGACGTCGGGCGCGGGGATGTCTTTGGTCGGGCCGATGATGATGCCGATCTCGGAGGTGTAGCGCCGGGTCAGGCGCTCCAGTTCCTTCATCGACAGCTGGCGCGGGTCGACCCGGATGCCGCCCTTGCCGCCGCCGTAGGGCACGTTGACGGCGGCGTTCTTGATCGACATCCACGCGGCCAGCGCCATCACCTCGGACAGCGTCACGTCCTGGTGAAAGCGCACGCCGCCCTTGGCCGGACCGCGGCTGGTGTTGTGCTGCACGCGGTAGCCTTCGAAGTGGGCGACGGTGCCGTTGTCCAACTCGATCGGCACATCGACGATCAGCGCGCGCTTGGGGCGCTTGAGCGTCTCGACCCAGCGCGCCAGCGGGCCCAGGTAGGGCGTGACGCGGTCCACCTGCTGAAGGTAGATGCCCCAGGGGCCGAGGTGGTTCGGGTCGAGGTACGAGGGCAGGGCGTGGGCGCTGGCGGCGGGCGCGCCGCTCTTGGATGGGGTGCGGGGCATGGGTCTCCTTGTCGTGGAAGCGTCGGCGCGCGGCAGGCAAGGGGCCGCGCACCCTGACGGTGCAGCATAGCACCGGGCTCCGGCAGGCCAGGGCATGCCCACGACTGGGTGGTAGCTATTAAAAATATAGCTGCTCGCGCAGTATGGGCGCTGACAGAAGGCTGATTCAGCCTTAGAATGGCAGGCTTTCGCAAGCGAACCAGCGTGCCTTCACCCACCTACACCCATCCGCAGCATTTCGAGGTCATCGTCGTCGGTGGCGGCCACGCCGGCACCGAGGCGGCGCTGGCCGCCGCGCGCATGGGCGCGCAGACGCTGCTGCTGACGCACAACATCGAAACCCTGGGCGCGATGAGCTGCAACCCCAGCATCGGCGGCATCGGCAAGGGCCACCTGGTGAAGGAGGTCGATGCCCTGGGCGGCGCCATGGCGCTGGCCACCGACGAGGCGGGCATCCAGTTCCGCATCCTCAACAGCAGCAAGGGCCCGGCGGTGCGCGCCACCCGGGCGCAGGCCGACCGCGTGCTGTACAAGGCCGCCATCCGCCGCCGGCTGGAGAACCAGCCGAACCTGTGGCTGTTCCAGCAGGCGGTGGACGACCTGCTGCTGGAGGGCGGGCGCGTGGTCGGCGCCGTCACGCAGGTGGGCATCGCCTTCCGCGGCCGCACGGTGGTGCTGACGGCCGGCACCTTTCTGGACGGGCGCATCCACGTCGGGCTCGACAACTACCAGGCGGGCCGCGCGGGCGACCCGCCAGCGGTATCGCTCTCGGCGCGGCTGAAAGAGCTGAAGCTGCCGCAGGGGCGCCTGAAGACCGGCACGCCGCCGCGGCTGGACGGGCGCAGCATCGACTTCGCGGCCTGCGAGGAACAACCCGGCGACGGCATGCCGGGCGGGCAGAACCCGCGCATGCCGGTGTTCAGCTTCATCGGCCGCGCCGACATGCACCCGCGCCAACTGCCGTGCTGGATCACGCACACCAACGCGCGCACGCACGACATCATCCGCTCAGGCTTCGACCGCAGCCCCATGTTCACCGGCAAGATCGAGGGCGTGGGGCCGCGCTACTGCCCGAGCGTGGAAGACAAGATCAACCGGTTCGCCGACAAGGAAAGCCACCAGATCTTCCTGGAGCCGGAAGGGCTGGATACGCACGAGGTGTACCCCAACGGCATCTCCACCAGCCTGCCGTTCGACATCCAGCTGGAACTGGTGCGCAGCATGAAGGGGCTGGAGAACGCCCACATCCTGCGCCCCGGCTACGCCATCGAGTACGACTACTTCGACCCGCGCGCGCTGAAAAGCAGTTTCGAGACACGCGACGTGCAGGGCCTGTTCTTCGCCGGCCAGATCAATGGCACCACCGGCTACGAGGAGGCGGCGGCGCAAGGCCTGTTCGCCGGCATCAACGCCGCGCTGCAATGCCGCCAGCTCGATGGCCGGGCCGACGACTTTGGCGGCGCGTGGTTGCCGCGCCGCGACGAGGCCTATTTGGGCGTGCTGGTCGACGACCTGATCACCAAGGGCGTGACCGAGCCGTACCGCATGTTCACCAGCCGCGCCGAGTTCCGCCTGCAACTGCGTGAAGACAACGCCGACATGCGCCTGACGGAAACCGGCCGCGCGCTCGGCTTGGTGGACGATGCGCGCTGGGACGCGTTCAGCCGCAAGCGCGATGCTGTTTCACGTGAAACACAGCGCCTCAAGTCCACCTGGGTCAACCCGCGCAACCTGCCGGCGGCCGAGTCCGAGCGGGTGCTGGGCAAGGCCATCGAGCACGAGCACAACCTGTTCGACCTGCTGCGCCGCCCGGAGGTGAGCTACGCCAGCCTCATCAGCCTGGACGGCGGCAAGCATGCCGGCACCGACGTTTCACCTGAAACACTGGGCGACCTGACCGATCCGGTGATCGAGCAGGTGGAGATTGCCGCCAAGTACAGCGGCTACATCGATCGCCAGCGCGACGAAGTGGAGCGCGCTGCCTATTACGAAAGCCTGCGCCTGCCGCCTGAGCTGGACTACCTGCAGATTGGCGCGCTGTCCATCGAAGTGCGGCAGAAGTTGCAGGCGCAGCGGCCCGCCACGCTCGGCCAGGCCGGCCGCATCAGCGGCGTGACACCGGCCGCCATTTCCCTGCTGCTGGTCCACCTGAAGAAGGGTGGGTTCAAGGGTTTCGACGGCGCCGCCTCTCCGCGCGCTGCCGAAGCGGCATGAGCCACCACCCCCAGGCCAGTCGTCTGGCAGCGGGCCTGCAGGTGTTGGGGCTGGCGCTGTCGGCAGAGCAACAGCAGAAGCTGCTGGCCTACCTCGACCTGCTGGCCAAATGGAACAAGGTCTACAACCTGACGGCCGTCCGCGATCCGGACGAAATGCTGACGCACCATCTGCTGGACAGCCTCTCCGTCATCGCGCCGCTGCACCGACACACCGGGGGCGGGGCGATCCACCTGCTGGATGTCGGCGCCGGCGGTGGTCTGCCGGGTGCGGTCATCGCCATCTGCTGCCCGGAAGCCCAGGTCGATTGCGTCGACACCGTGGGCAAGAAGGCTGCCTTCATCCAGCAGGTGGCCGGCGCATTGGCCTTGCAGAACCTGCGCGGCATTCACGCGCGGGTCGAAGCGCTGACTGGTCCCTACGACGTGATTGCCTCGCGCGCGTTTGCCTCGCTGGGCGATTTCACCGCCTGGTCGCGCCAGGCGTTGGGCCAGCGGGGCGTCTGGATGGCGATGAAGGGCAAGCACCCCGACGACGAACTGGCCGCCCTGCCGGCTGACGTGGAAGTGTTTCACGTGGAACAACTGGAGGTGCCGGGGTTGGACGCCGAGCGCTGCCTGCTGTGGCTGCGCCCAAAGGAGTACGTATAAGCATGTTCGGCATCCAGGACTATGGGGCCTTTGTTGCGGCCGTCATCGTGTTCCTGGCCATTCCGGGGCCGGGCAACTTCGCGGTCATCACTTCTACCGGCAAGGGGCGCATCCGGGGTGGGTTGGCGGCCACCTTCGGCATCATCGCGGGCGATCAGGTGCTGATGTGGCTGGCCGTGGCCGGGGTGGCGGCGCTGCTCAAGGCCAACCCGGCGGTGTTCGCGGCGGTGCAGTACGCCGGCGCAGCCTATCTGGCGTGGCTGGGCTTTCAGATGCTGCGCGCCAGACCGGGGGGTGCGCCGGTGCTCGATATCCAGCCGCACCATTACTTCAGGCAGTCTCTTCTGATCACGCTGCTCAATCCCAAGGCCATCGTGTTCTACATGGCCTTCTTCCCGCTCTTCGTCGATCCGGCGCGGCACCAGGGGCTGCTGACCTTTGGGGTCATGGCGGCCACCATCGCGGTGCTGACCTTCGGCTATTGCGCCAGCCTCACCTTGATCACGCATTTCGCCGCCGAGCGCCTGCGCGCCAACCCGCGCGCGTCGGCGTGGTTGAATAGAATCGCCGGTTCCATGCTGCTCGCCTTTGGTCTGAAACTGGCGATTCAAAAATGATGAAAATCTTCTGTATCGCCAACCAGAAAGGCGGCGTCGGCAAGACCACCACCACGGTCAACCTGGCCGCCGGCCTGGCCAGGATCGGCCAGCGCGTGCTGCTGGTCGACCTGGACCCGCAGGGCAATGCCACCATGGGCTCGGGCGTGGACAAGCGGGCGATGGCGCTGTCGGTGTACGACGTGCTGCTCGAATCCGCCAGCGTGGCCGAGGCCGCCACCGTGCCCGACAAGCTGAAGGAAGCCGGCGCCGGCTACGCCGTGCTGGGCGCCAACCGCGAGCTGGCCGGGGCCGAGGTGGAACTGGTGGGCGAGGAGCGCCGCGAGCGCCGGCTGAAGGATGCCCTGGCCGCAGTGAGCGCAGACTACGACTTCGTGCTGATCGACTGCCCGCCGTCCTTGAGCATGCTCACGCTGAACGGCCTGTGCGCCGCGCAGGGCGTGATCGTGCCCATGCAGTGCGAATACTTCGCGCTCGAAGGCCTGGCCGACCTCACCAACACCATCAAGCAGGTGCACGCCAACCTGAACCGCGACCTGCGCCTGATCGGCCTGCTGCGCGTGATGTTCGACCCGCGCATCACGCTGCAGCAGCAGGTCAGCGAGCAGCTCAAGGCGCACTACGGCGACAAGGTGTTCGACACCATCATCCCGCGCAACGTGCGCCTGGCTGAGGCGCCCAGCTACGGCTTGCCCGGCGTGGTGTTCGACCCCTCGGCCAAGGGCAGCAAGGCCTTCGTCGCCTTCGCCAGCGAGATGGTGGAACGCGGTCTGCGTGGATGAATTCTTTAAGCCAAATCGGCCTTCAGCGCCCGCCCATCAAGCGCAACCAGCTATATAAACAGTAGTGATCCAGGTCGCTCCTTCCATCGTCCTCGTGCTGCCCGGCTGGCAGGGCAGCGGCCCGGGCCACTGGCAGAGCCGCTGGGAGACGCGCCACGGTTACCAGCGCGTGGAGCAGCACGACTGGCTGCGCCCGCTGCGCGGCGACTGGACGGCACGGCTGGAAGAGGTGATCCTGGCCCAGCGGCGCCCGGTGCTGGTGGCCGCGCACAGCCTGGGCTGCATCCTCACCGCCTGGTGGGCCGCGCATTCGCGCCACACCGACCGCGTGGCCGGCGCCCTGCTGGTGGCGCCGCCCGACATCGAACGCTACGACAACCGCCAGCAGATCCCTGGCTGGGCCCCCGTGGCGCGCCAGCGCCTGCCGTTCCGCAGCATCCTGGTGGCCAGCAGCGACGACCCCTTCGGCAGCCTGGAGGGCGCCAGCCGCCTGGCGGCCGACTGGGGCGCGGATTTCGTCAGCCTGGGGCCGAAGGGCCACATCAATGCCGATTCGGGCTTGGGCGATTGGGAAGAAGGGCATGTGCTGCTGCTTTCCCTGGTGCCAGCGGAAGACGCGGCGTGATCCGCGGCCTGTCGCACCTGACCTTCATCGTGCGCGGCGATCTGCACCACCGTTGGCGGCGCGATCACCCACGCGCCACCCGGTGGCGTTCATCGCCTGAGGCGTTGGCGGTCCGGCGGTTGCCGTTGGGCCGTTCGCGCTGGCGGCGGTACTGGGGCTGATCGCCTTCGGTATAGTCCTTCGGCTTGTGCGGCGCAGGCGCCAGCGGGCGCTGCGCTCTCTATAGGACATTTGCATGGTCACCAAAAAACCCAAGGGCCTCGGCCGCGGCCTCGACGCGCTGCTGGGGCCGTCGCTGTCCGTGGGCACTGCCGAAGGCAGCGCACCCGCCACGCCTGCCGGCACGCCGATGATGCTGGCGCTGCACGAGCTGGCGCCCGGCCAGTACCAGCCCCGCACGCGCATGGACGAGGGCGCGCTGTACGAGCTGGCCGAGAGCATCAAGTCGCAGGGCATCATGCAGCCGATCCTGGTGCGGCGTTTGGGGTCAAATCGGCCGCCAACGCCCACGGGGCAAGCGCTGACAGCTCCTGATTTGGAAGCGCATTACGAGATCATTGCTGGCGAGCGGCGCTTTCGCGCGGCGCGCCTGGCGGGCCTGACCGAGGTGCCGGTGCTGGTGCGCGACGTGCCCGACGAGGCCGCCGCCGCCATGGCGCTGATCGAGAACATCCAGCGCGAGGACCTGAACCCGCTGGAGGAGGCGCAGGGCATCCGCCGCCTGACGGTGGATTTCGGCCTGACGCACGAGCAGGCCGCGCAGGCCGTGGGCAAGAGCCGCAGCGCCGCCAGCAACCTGCTGCGCCTGCTGCAGCTGACCGAGCCGGTGCAGACCATGCTGATGGCCGGCGACATTGACATGGGCCACGCCCGCGCGCTGCTGGCGCTGCAGGGCGCGGCGCAGATCACCGCGGCCAACCAGGTCAGCGCGAAGAAGATGTCGGTGCGCGAGGCCGAATCGCTGGTGCGCAAGCTGAACGCCGAGTTCAACCTCACCTCGCCCCGCAAGCCCGCCGCGGGCGCCGACAAGTCGGGCGACGTGCGCCGGGTGGAGGAAGAGCTGTCCGACCTGCTGCTGGCGCAGGTCGAGGTGCGGGTGAAGAAGAAGACCAAGCGCGGCGGCCGGCTGGAGCAGGCGGGCGAGCTGGCCATCGCCTTCGGCTCGCTGGACGAGCTGAACGGCCTGATCGAGCGGCTGCGCGGCGCATGAACGCGGGCGGGCAGGGCAGCGTGCCCGCACCTCCTGTGACAGATTTGCGGCCAGCGCCTGTGGTGCAGGGCCGTCCGCCGTTGTAAGCTGCGCCCTTCGCACGGATTTGCCCGCGCATTCCCCGCCACCCACCGCCATTCCCCATGCCCCTGCCCACGCCCCGTTCCGCGTTCCGCAACGGTGATGCGCGCCTGCGCACGGCCCTGGCTGCGCGGCGCAACGGCGGGCCGCCGCTGGCGGTGCGCGCGGCGCGTGCCAGCGTGGCGCGCGTGCGCCGCGCCGTGGACCACGCCGTGGCCCGCTCGCCGCAATCCCTGTTCCTGCGCGAGCTGGTGACCCAGCCGGGCACCGTGGGCGCCATCTGCGCCAGCTCGCCCCGGCTGGCGGCGCGCATGGCGGCCTGGGTCGATGCGGCCGCGCCCGGCGTGGTGGTCGAGCTGGGCGGGGGCACCGGCGTCATCACTGCAGCGCTGCTGGCGCGCGGCGTGGCGCCCGAGCGGCTGGTGGTGATCGAGCAGTCGGCCGCGCTGGCGGCGCACCTGCGGCGGCGCTTTCCGCACATCCACGTGGTGCACGGCGACGCGGCCGAGCTGGCCCGGCTGGCCGCCGGCGCCGACTGGCCCTGCCGCGGCGCCGACGGCGCGCCGCTGCCGGTGCAATGCATCGTGTCCGGGCTGCCCTTGCTGTCGATCCCGCTGCCGGTGCGCCAGCGCATCCTGCAGGCGGGCGCGCAGGCGCTGGCGCCGGGCGGGCGCCTGCTGCAGTTCACCTACGCCATGCGCGGGCCCTCGCTGTGGCAGGGCGCGGGCCTGGTCGGCCAGGCCCGCGAGCGCGTGCTGGCCAACCTGCCGCCGGCGCGCATCGACGTGCTGGGGCACGGCGCGGCAGCGCACTGACGCCTGCCATTGCAAGCCATTCTGGCCTCCAGGCGCCGTCCATCAAGCGCGGACAGCTATCAATAATGAAGTGACAGGTGCCATGAAAGTGGCCTGCGCCACGACCACGGTGCAGCCTGCGTGGCGGCACCCGGTGGCTGCCCGGCCGCGTCCGCCAGCCCGCGTGTGTCATCAGTGCGGGCATTTCACGCGACATATTTCATCCTCCGTGTTGCGTTTGGCGCGCAAGTGCGTGCCGTATCGGCCTTTTTCCGGTCACCTGCGGTTACCATTTGACGCTGTATGCCCACGCCCTGCCGGGCGTGGTGCCCGCCAGTCCGCGCGAGGAAGTGCACCATGAAGTCGTCTCAGAAGAACGCCAAACCATCCATCCGGCAGGCGATGCTGCTCGGTGGCAGCCTGGTCCTGGCCGGCGCCGCCCAGGCCGGCATGGTCACCGACCAGCACGGCAACGTCGGCTACGACAGCGCCGCCGAATGCGATGCCGCCGTGCAGGCCGGCACGGCGCGCTTCTACCGCCCCGTCACCGACCGCAAGCCGGCCCGCAAGGCGGGCGAGGCCAGCGTGCGCACCATCCGGCTGAGCGAGCTGTCCAGCGCCACCGCCCAGGCCGCCGGCCTGCGCTACAGCGCCGCCGACTACGCCCGCGGCGCCTGCGACCTGGGCATCCGCCACGTCAAGGGCCGGCCCGACATCACGCCCGAGCTGGTGGGCAAGTGGGTGCCGTTCAGCCCCGACATGCCGCTCAACCTGTACAGCAACGCCGCCGGCCAGCCGGTGCGCGCCACCATGGCGCAGTGCGACAACGGCTTCTCCGGCAACCTGCCGCGCCCGGTGCCGCCGCTGCCCACGGTGGCCGAGCAGGTCGTCGCGCCGCCGCAGCCCCTGCCCAACCAGTGCTTTGCCAACATCCTGCAGCCGGCGCGCTTCGAAACGCGCAGCGAGCAGGTGCTGATCGCCCCCGCCACGCGCCGTGAAGAGGTGGTGCCCGCCACCTACAAGACCGTGACCGAGCAGGTGCTGGTGCAGCCCGAGACGCGCCGCCAGGTCGCCGTGCCGGCCGAGCTGAGGACCGTGACCGAGAACGTGGTGGTGCGCCCCGCCGGCGTGCGCGACGAGCCGGTGCCGCCCACCTTCAAGGCCAGCACCGAGCAGATGGTGACGCGCGAGGCGACACAGCATGTCGAAGTGGTGCCGCCCGTCTACAGGACCGAGATGACGCGCGTGGTGGACGTGCCCGAGCACACCATCCAGCGCGTGGTGCCCGCCGTCTACAAGGAAGTCGAAGAGACGGTGATGGTCAGCCCCGACACCACCCGCACCGAGGTGGCCGAGCCGCGCTACCGCACCGAGGTTGAGCGCGTGCTGGTGCGCCCCGAGGTGGTGCGCTACGTGCCGGTGCGCCTGCCCATGAAGCAGGTGCCCGAGCGCCGCCTGCGCGCCGAGGCCACCACCCGCATCGAGGCCGTGCCGCCGGTGCTGCAGACGGTGGTCGAGCCCGTGGAGGTGCGCCCGGCCACCGTGCGCAAGATGGAGGTGCCGGCCGCCTACGAAATCGTCACCGAGCAGGTCAAGATCAGCGAGCCCTACCGCGAATGGCGCCGCGGCCGCGCCTGGGTGGGCCAGGCCATCGAGGTGGTGCCGCTGCGCGCCTTCGTGGTCGACCCGACGGGCCAGTTCAAGGGCTACAACGTGGCCGGCCGCAGCCTGGTGCCGGCGGCCACGGGTGGCGCCTCGCGCGGCGTGATCGACATGGGCGCCACGCCGGCCGACAACCGCCAGCTGGAAGACGACGTGTGGTGCCTGGTCGAGGTGCCGGCGCAGTACCAGACGGTGCAGCGCAAGGTGCTCAAGGCCCCCGCCACCACCAGCGACATCGCCGTGCCGGCCGAGTACAAGAACGTCACCAAGCAGGTGGTGGTGCGCGAAGGCACCCAGCGCGTGGTGCCGGTGCCCGCCGTCTACCACAGCGTGTACCGCCAGGAGGTCGACTTCGACCGTGCCCGCGCGCTGGGCTACAAGTTCGACCCCAGCGGCGAGCTGATCGCCACCCCCAGCGGCGAGCGCCTGGTGCGTGCCGAAGCCATCGCCCACCAGCCCGGCGTGCAGATCGACCGCTCGTACCTGGCCCTGGGGCGCGACGCCTGGGTGCGCGAAGTGCGCGTGCCGGCCGAATACCGCAACGTCAACCGCTACGTGCCCGAGCAGCCCGCTGCCGTGCGCGTGGTCGACGTGCCCGCCGCCTACCGCACCACCAAGCGCCGCGTGATGGTCGAGCCCGCCCGCACCGAAACCGTGGTGGTGCCCGCCACCTACAAGACGGTGCCCACGCAGGTGCTGGTCCGCGCCGAAACCACGCGCGCCGTGCCGGTGCCGCCCGAGGTGCAGGCCATCACCCGCTACGAGCTCGACCAGCCCGCCAGCCTGCGCCAGGTGCCCGTGCCCGAGCTGGTGCAGCCGCTGTCGCGCCAGATCGTCACGCGCGAAGCCGGCGTGCGCGAGGAGGTGGTGCCCGCCGTCTACCGCACCGAGACGCGCCAGGTCATCGACCAGCCCGCCAGCACGCGCTGGGTCGACGTGCCGGCGCAGTACGAAACCCTGACCTGGCAGGTCAAGGTGGCCGAGCCGCGCGAGGAAAAGCGCGAAGTCATGTGCGAGACCAACACGCACCCCGACAAGATCCGCGAGGTGCAGCGCGCGCTGCAGTCGGTGGGCTTCGATCCCGGCGCCGTCAACGGCGTGCTGGCGGCCCCCACGCTGGCCGCCGTGGCGCGCTACCAGCAGGCGCGCGGCCTGCCGGTGCATGGCTACCTCGACGTCGACACCGTGCGCGCGCTGGGCGTGGCGCCGAACTGACGGCAAACATGCTATCTTGATGATAGCTTTTGGCGCCCTGTTGACGGGCGCTGCAGCCGTTTTTCATGCTTGACCCGGCAAACCGGCCGTGGCTGCCCGCATACTCCCAGCGTAGGACAGATCAAGTAACACCTTGGGTTTATCATCGCCCGCTTGGCACGGCCCATTGGAGTGAGGAGGCGAGGCGCGGGCACCCTACCGATGGCTGGTAGGCATAGCCCCCGCTTCGTGGCACGATCCTGCGGCCTTTTTTGTCTGGCCTTCGTCGCAGAAGGCATACCCAGGAGTAGAAGCAATGTCGAAGAAGAAACTGGCCGTCCTGGCCGCCGCAGGCGCGGCCATGCTGCTGGCCGGCTGTGAAACCACCAACCTGAAGATGGGCAGCGGCAGCGGCGCCGACACCGTGGCCACCGGCGGCGCCGGCGGCGCCACCAGCAGCGGCGAGAACTCGCAGCTTGAGAAATGCGCCTCGCCCCTGGGCACCGTGTCGCTGGTCGAGAACCAGAACGCCGGCTGGTACACCATCCTGCGCGATGAATACCGGCTGCCCCCCACCGCCAACCTGCTGCGCCTGATGGTGCAGCAGTCCAACTGCTTCGTCGTGGTCGAGCGCGGCGCCGCCGGCATGCGCGCCATGAGCCGCGAGCGCGAGCTGATGCAATCCGGCCAGATGCGCGGTGGCAGCAACTTCGGTGGCGGCCAGATGGTGGCCTCGGACTACGGCCTGTCGCCCGAGATCGTCTTCAGCGAAGGCAACACCGGTGGCCTGGGCGGTGCGCTCGGCGGCATCATCGGCGGGCGCGCCGGCTCGGTGCTGGGCGGGCTTTCGGCCGGCACCAAGACGCGCGAAGCCGCCGCCATGCTGACCCTGGTGGACAACCGCTCGGGCGTGCAGGTCGGCGCCTCGCAGGGCAGTGCCTCCAAGACCGACTTCGGTGGCATGGGCCAGCTGTTCGGCAGCAGCGCCGGGGGCTCGCTGGGCGGCTACCAGAACACGCCGCAGGGCAAGGTGATCGCGGCCGCCTTCATGGACGCCTACAACCAGATGGTGCGCTCGGTGCGCAACTACCGCGCGCAAAGCGTGCAGGGCCAGGGCCTGGGCGGCGGTGGCCGCCTGGGGGTGGACGGTGGCGCCGCCCCGTCGCAGACCTACACGCCCGAGAACGCGCCGCGCAAGGCCGCACCCACGCGCCGCACCCAGCGCCGCCGCTGATCGCCTAGCGCGCGGGCGATTCCACTGCCATCACGGCCGCGTCAGCGGCCGTTTTTTTGCATGGGCCGTTCCGCATCGGGCGGCAAGGCGCGCCATGCCGTGGTCATGAAACCGTCATAGCATCGGTGTCGTCCGACCGCCACCCCGATGCCATGAACCGCCCCATCGCCGCCCGCACCCTTGCCGCACTGCTTTGCTGCGCCTGTCTGGCCGCCTGCCAGTCGATCGAACCGCCGCGCCCCGAGCCCGATCCGGCCCAGCCGCCGCCGGCCCCCATCACCCCGCCGCCACAACTGCTGCCACCGCACGGCCGCGTGGTCACCGCGCCGCTGCCCGGCCGGCCCGAGCCGGCGCCCGTCGTCGCCCCCGCGCGCCTCACGCTGCGCGACGCGCAGACGCGGCTGAACGGCATGGGCTACGACGCCGGCCCGGCCGACGGCGTGGTCGGGCGCCGCACCGCGGCGGCGCTGCGCGCCTTCCAGCGCGACCACGGGCTGCCGGACAGCGGCCGGCTCGACGAGGCCACGCGCCAGGCACTGACGGCGCCGCGCTGAGGGCATCGTCAGCCGTCGTTTGCTATCGAATCAGAAGCTTTTGGCGCTCGCCAGCATTGGCCTGAAGGCCAATTTGGCTTGAAATCGCTGGGCCCACGGCCTACAGCGCAAACACCTTCCCCGGGTTCATGATGTTGTCCGGGTCCAGCGCCTGCTTGATGGTGCGCATCATCGCCACCGCGCCGGCGCCGGCTTCGTCGATCAGAAAGCCCATCTTGTGCAGCCCCACGCCGTGCTCGCCAGTGCAGGTGCCCTGCAGCGCGATGGCGCGCTGCACCACGCGGTGGTTCAGCGCCTCGGCGCGGGCGCGCTCGTCGTCGTCGTCGGGGTCGATCAGGTAGCCGACGTGGAAGTTGCCATCGCCCACGTGCCCGACCAGGAAGTAGGGGATACCGCTCTCGTCCGCCTCGGCCACCGTGTCCAGCAGCGCATCGGCCAGGCGGCTGATGGGCACGCAGGTGTCGGTGGTGATGCAGCGGCAGCCCGGGCGGCTTTGCACGGCGGCGAAGTAGGCGTTGTGCCGCGCCGTCCACAGGCGCGTGCGCTCCTCGGGCGTGTCGGCCCATTCGAAGTCGGCACCGCTGTGCTCGCGGGCGATCTCCTGCACCACTTCAGCCTGCTCCTTCACGCCGGCCGGCGAGCCGTGGAACTCCATCAGCAGCATCGGCTCCTCGCGCAGGCTCAGCTTGGCGTACTGGTTCACGGCGCGCACGCTGTTGCCGTCGATCAGTTCCACCCGCGCAATCGGCACGCCGATCTGGATGGTCTGGATCACCGTGGTCACCGCGTCGGCGATGGTCGGGAACGAGCAGATCGCCGCCGACACCGCCTCGGGCAGCGGGTAGATGCGCAGCGTGACCTCGGTGATCACGCCCAGCGTGCCCTCGCTGCCCACGAACAGGCGCGTCAGGTCGTAGCCGGCGCTGCTCTTTTTGGCGCGCGTGCCGGTGCGGATGGCCTCGCCCTGCGCCGTCACCACTTCCAGCGCCAGCACGTTCTCGCGCATGGTGCCGTAGCGCACGGCGTTGGTGCCGCTGGCGCGCGTGGCGGCCATGCCGCCGATGCTGGCGTCGGCGCCGGGGTCGATGGGGAAGAACAGGCCGGTGCTCTTGATCTCGTCGTTGAGCTGCTTGCGCGTCACGCCCGGCTGCACCGTCACCGTCAGGTCCTCGGCGTTCACGCTCAGCACCTGGTTCATGCGGCTCACGTCCAGGCTGATGCCGCCCTGCACGGCCAGCAAGTGGCCCTCCAGCGACGAGCCGACGCCGTACGGAATCACCGGCACCTTGTGTTGCGCGCACAGCTTGATGGCGTCCTGCACGTCGGTCGTGTTCTCGGCAAACACCACGCCCGCCGGCGGCGGCACGGTGGTGAAGGCCGACTCGTCGCGCCCGTGCTGCTCGCGCACCGCCATGGCTTCGGAAAACTGCGCGCCGAAGCGCGACTTCAGCGCCTCGATCAGCGCCGGTGGCGCCGGGCGCGGCTTGATCTCGGGCGTGACGTGGGCAAGCTGGGTGGGGGCGTTCATGGCAGGTGTCTCCAGGCGGGCGCGGCCGCGGCAATCGGGGGATCGGCCAGTTTAAGCCGATCGGGCGCAGCGCGCTCGGAGCGGGCTTGGGTGTGAGTACTCCTGATTGCATAGCTGTTAGCGCTTGCTGGACGGGCGCTGAAGGCCAATTTGGCTCATAAGCCGTGCCCCTGCCACCCTGCGCTACAGTGATGGCCCCGTCTGCCATCCACTACCCGCACGCCATGCCCGACCGCTACGCCGTCATCGGCCACCCCATCGCCCACAGCCAGTCGCCGCTCATCCACGGCCTGTTCGCGCAGGCCACTGGGCAGGCGATGACCTACGAGGCCATCGACGGCGGCGCGGATGAGGGCGGCTTTGCCCGCGCGCTGGCCGCCTTCCGCGCGGCGGGCGGCCAGGGGATGAACGTCACGCTGCCCTTCAAGCTGCAGGCCCTGGCCGCGGCCACGCAAGCCAGCGACGACGCCCGCCTGGCCGGCGCCGCCAACGCCCTGCGCTTCGACGGCGACCGCATCGAGGCGCGCAACTTCGACGGCGTCGGCCTGGTGCGCGACATCGAGGCGAACCTGGGCCTGCCGCTGAAAGGCCGGCGCGTGCTGCTGCTCGGCGCCGGCGGCGCCACGCGCGGCGCCGTGCTGCCCATCGCCCGCGCCGGTGCGGCGCGCATCGTCATTGCCAACCGCACCGCTGCCAAGGCCGAGGAGCTGGCGCATGAACTGGCCCCGCACCTGGGCGGCGTGCCGCTGGCCGGCGGTGGCTTCGACGCGCTGGCGGGCGAAGCGCCGTTCGACGTCGTCATCAATGCCACCTCGGCCAGTCTGGGCGGCGATGCCCCCGCCGTGCCGCCCGCCGCCTTCGCCCCTGGCGCGCTGGCCTACGACATGGTCTACGGCAAGGGCCTCACGCCCTTCCTGAAGCTGGCGCAGGCCGCAGGCGCCGCCCGCGTTGCCGACGGCGTCGGCATGCTGGTCGAGCAGGCCGCCGAAGCCTTCGCCTGGTGGCGCGGCGTGCGCCCCGACACGCGCGAGGCGCTAACTCGCCTTACCGTGCCGCTGGTCTGATGTAATGGCGGGCATGATGAACCTCCTCGTCCTGCACGGCATCAACCTCAACATGTTCGGCCAGCGCGACCCGGCGCAATACGGCACGGCGACGCTGGCGGACATCGACGCGGCGCTGCACGCGCTGGCCGGCGAGCTGGGCGTGGCGGTCGAATGCTTCCAGACCAACCACGAAGGCGCCATGTGCGAGCGCATCCACCAGGCGCACCGCGATGGCGTGGCGGCGGTGGTCATCAACGCCGGCGCGTGGACGCACACCAGCGTCGCCATCCGCGACGCGCTGGCGATCCTGAAGTGCCCCATCGTCGAGGTGCACATGAGCAACATCCACGCCCGCGAGCCGTTCCGCCAGCAGTCCTACATCGCCGACATTGCCAGGGGTCAGATCAGCGGCTTCGGTGTGGATTCATACCTTCTGGGGCTGCGGGCCGCCGCCAGTGCTGCGCAGGCAGCTATCAAAAAATGAGGAATTGACCATGGGCAAGCGCCTGACGCAGATCGCCACCCGCACCGGCGACGACGGCACCACCGGCCTGGGCGACAACACGCGCGTCTCCAAGGCCAGCGCGCGCCCCATGGCCATGGGCGACGTGGACGAACTCAACTCGCACATCGGCCTGCTGCTGTGCGAGGACATGCCGGCCGACGTGCGCGAGTTGCTCATCGACATCCAGCACCAGCTGTTCAACCTGGGGGGCGAGCTGTCCATCCCCGGCTTCGAGCTGCTCAAGGACGACGCGCTGGCGCAGCTCGACGCTGCGCTGGAGCGCCACAACGCCACCCTGCCGCGCCTGCAGGAGTTCATCCTGCCGGCCGGCACCCGCGCCGCCAGCCAGGCCCACATCTGCCGCACCGTCGCCCGCCGGGCCGAGCGCAGCGTGGTGGCGCTGGAGCAGCACGAGGCCGTGCGCGCCGCCCCGCGCCGCTACCTCAACCGCCTGTCCGATCTGATGTTCGTGCTGGCCCGCGTGCTGAACCGGCATCGGGCGGATGGGAGCGTGGGAGATGATGTGTATTGGAAGAGTGAGCGGTTGGTAAACGCCAAAGAATGAGTCTTGCGTGCAGGTTATACCGGGCTTACATCCAGATGAACCCGAAAACTCGAGCTCCCTCAATGGGTTACGTTCTTGTGTCGTACATCCGTGCGCTGTCGCGTTAACTGTTATTGCGCGGATATGCAAGATAAATCAAGTTAGGCCGCCTACATCGAACCCAGTAGGCATATGATTAATCGTGTTTTTATGAAAGGGGATACAAAGATGCTCAATAAACGAAGAAGCTTTTCTTTCCTGGCAATACTTACCGCCGCCTTACTCTCCGGGTGTCAATCCGCAGCCTTCCACAGGGCGGATGTTCAAGACAACTCGACAGATCGTATGACCGTCGGCAAGGTACAAAAGGAAATCCGTGTCGGAATGAGTGGTGCTGATGTTGCTCAAGCACTTGGTTCGCCCAATATCGTATCTACCGACGAAGAGCGCCGAGAGGTCTGGATATACGACAAGATCGCTACCGACCGCGCTTATTCGTCCAGCAGTGGCGGTGTCAATGCTCTGATCCTTGGTTTTGGCGGTGGTGCCGCAGGTGGTGTCGGTGTTGGCGGCGGTTCTTCGGCAGGAGCTTCTTCAACAAGTCAACGCACGCTTACCGTCATCATCAAATTTGATAAGGACGGCAAAGTTCGTGACTTCGCATATCACACTTCGAGGTTTTAACAAATGAAAAAGCTACCAATCCTTATTGGCGCGCTTTTCCTTGCCGGATGCGTGACCGTTCCGCCGAACACTTTTGTTGTTACCCCAGAGTTATTACAGCAACGGCAATTGGAAACCCGTCGTTATGACGGTATCAAAGAAGCCGATTTAATAACGGCAAGTGCAAATGTGCTTCAAGACCTTGGGTTCAATCTTGAAAATTCAGAAACTAAACTCGGAGTTCTAACTGCCAGCAAACAACGTGATGCCACTAACGGCGGCGAGGTTGCAGCAGCAATTATTGTTGCTCTTCTTGGCGGTGGTGCAATGGCAATCAGCAAAGACCAAACAATTCGCGTTGCACTTGTTGTGCGGCCTGTTAACGACAGCAGTGGCAAAGCAATGTCTGATAGTCATTTTGTGCGTGTCACCTTTCAGCGATTGGTGCGGCGCACTGACAATTCCACAATAGCTCAAACCCTTCGAGAGCCCGAGCTGTACCAAGACTTCTACGAGCGTGTATCGAAATCCGTTTTTCTTGAGGCACAAAAAATATGAGATACCTATTCACTGCAATTCTTCTGTCTCTGTCACTTCTTAGCGGATGCGCGACAACCAATCAACGTGTTTTAGATTCCGGCGATGAAACCCAACTTCAGAAGCGCAGCTATCAGTCACGTATATTCGAGACAGCAGACAAAGAGAAGGTTCTACGAGCAACAATTTCCACCCTTCAGGACCTCGGTTTCGTCATTGATCGTGCAGACCTAATGCTTGGTAGCGTCAGCGGCACCAAGCTTGATGGTCACCAAATTAAAATCACAGTATCGGTTCGCCCCAAGGGCACTGACCGCATGTTGGTGAGAGCAAATGCTCAATTCAACATCACGCCGATCGAGGATCCAAAACACTATCAAGATTTCTTCGCGTCACTTGAAAAGTCGCTGTTTCTCACTGCCCATGCCGGTGAGTAATGGAAGTTTTATGGCCTAACAATCGCTTCGAGAGGGACGCTCCGCCAGCAAGCTATGCTTGCTGTCTCCGCGCCCCTCAAGCGAAACGTTAGACGGCCTTTGATGCACTCATGAGTCCCGAAGAAGTCACTAGCGAGATTCAGCGACTTGCTCGCGAGAATGGCCACAAGCCGCTCGGTGAGAAGCTCTTCCTGGCCAGCACTGGTTTGAGTCGCTCTGCGCTTTGGTCGGCCGGCTTTGCCAGCTACAGCGATGCGTTGGTTGCAGCCGGCTTCGGTAAGAACAAGCTAAATCCTGCGTCAGACCCTCAGATCGTTCTGGCATCACTCATGGAGCTGATTCGCGGCATCGGACGCTTTCCGACCAAGGGGCACATCAAGGCTGCTCGTGCCAAGGACAAGTCCTTTCCGAGCTATGAGGCCTTTGTCACTGTTGCGGGCGGCACGTTCTCCAACTTGCCACGTGTCGCGTTGGCGTTCTGCCAGGCCAACGGCATTTCCGACATTTCGCATCTCATTCCTCAAAGCAAAGCGTCAGTTGGCCCGGAAGCAAAGTCGGTCAGCCGAGCCGTCACTGGCTACGTGTACCTGCTTAAGCACGGGCAGCATTACAAGATTGGCCGCTCCAACGACACGGCTCGCCGACGTCGAGAGATCTCGCTCCTGCTCCCCGAGGAGCTTGAGCATGTTCATGTCATTGAGACGGACGACCCGGAGGGCATAGAGGCATACTGGCGGAAATTGGGGTCAGATTACAATTTTTTCGTCTACGCTGTTAAGCAGGACGCAAGGCCAGCGGATGCACCGTCATCACCGCCGCCTGCAGCGATTCATCCAGTTCGGCCACGCGCAGGTCGTAGGCGGTTTGCAGGTTCAGCCACGACTGCGCGTCGCCGCCAAAGAAACGGCTCAGGCGCAGCGCGGTGTCGGCGGTGATGCCGCGCCGCTCCAGCACGATGTCGTTGATGCGCGAGGCGGGCACGTGCAATTGCCTGGCAAGCGCGTTGGCACTCATGTCCATCGGCTTGAGGTAATCCTCGCGCAGCACTTCGCCGGGGTGGATGGGGCGCATGCCGTTCTTGAACATGGGTTTCTCCTTGCGTTGCGGTGGCGGCTTCAGTGGTCATCGACGATCTCCACGTCGGCCACGCTTTGGTGGGTCCACACGAAGCACAGCCGCCACTGGTCGTTGATGCGGATGCTGTGCTGGCCTTGGCGGTCGCCGCTCAGCGGTTCCAGCCGGTTGCCGGGCGGGCTGCGCAGGAAGTCCAGAGTTTGCGCCGCGTCCAGTTGCGCCAGCTTGCGCTCGGCCACGCTGTGGATGTTGGCGAAGCGGCGGGTCTTGCCGCTGGTGAACAGGCGCTGCGTGTCCGGACACTTGAACGAGAGGGCCGCCATGGTTTGCGAGCATTGCATACCGTTTACCGATATTCGGTATAAAACTGCCTTCAGCGGTGTAGGTCGTAGGCTGGGCTGAAGAACGAAACCCAGCGCTCTTCTTCGGTGCGTGGCCGGGTTGCGCCGCGCTAATCCAGTCTACAACATTCCAAGCCAAATCGGCCCGCAGCGCCCGCCCACCATGCGCTGCAAGCTATCAAACCAGAAGCGGCATCAGCCCGCCTTCATGCTCCCCTGCTTCAAATACCGCTGGTGCCACGACAGCGCCTCGTCCAGCAGGTGCGGCGTGTGCTGCCCGTTGGCGCCGGCTTTGGCGCGCTCCAGGTAGTCGGTCAGCGCGTCGCGGAAGTCGGGGTGGGCGCAGCGGTCGATGACGAGGCGCGCGCGCTGCTGGGGCGCCAGGCCGCGCAGGTCGGCCAGGCCGCGTTCGGTGACGATGACCTGCACGTCGTGCTCGGTGTGGTCGACGTGCGACGCCATGGGCACCACGCAGCTGATGGCGCCGTCCTTGGCGACCGAGGGCGTCATGAAGATGGAGAGGTAGGCGTTGCGCGCGAAGTCGCCCGAGCCGCCGATGCCGTTCATGATGGCGCTGCCCATCAGGTGCGTGCTGTTCACGTTGCCGTAGATGTCGCACTCGATCATCGCGTTCATGGCGATCAGCCCCAGGCGCCGGATGATTTCCGGGTGGTTGCTGATTTCCTGCGGGCGCAGCACGATGCGGTCCTTGAACTCGGCGATGTGCTCGTTGAAGTATTTGGCCGCGTCGGGGCTGAGCGACAGCGCGGTGGCCGAGGCGGTGGCGAGCTTGCCGCTTTTGAGCATGTCGAGCATGCCGTCCTGCAGCACCTCGGTGTAGGCGTTCAGCTTGTCGAACGGGCCGGCGTTCAGCCCCGCCAGCACGGCGTTGGCGATGTTGCCCACGCCCGATTGCAGCGGCAGCAGCGCCTTGGGCAGGCGGCCCTTGGCCACTTCGTGCTGCAGAAAGTCGATGATGTGCCCGGCAATGGCCTGCGAGTTGGCGTCGGGCGCGGCGAACTTGCTGTTGCGGTCGGGGGCGTTGGTCTCGACCACGGCGATGACCTTGGCCGGGTCGCAGCGCAGGTAGGGTTCGCCGATGTGCTGGCCAGGCTCGGTCATCATGATGGGCTGGCGGTGCGGCGGCAGGGCGGTGCCGTAGTAGATGTCGTGCATGCCCTCCAGGCCGGGGTTCTGCCAGTGGTTCACTTCCAGGATGACGTGGTCGGCCTGGTCGATCCAGGTCTTGTTGTTGCCGACCGAGGTGCTGGGCACCAGCCGGCCGTCGGGCAGGATGCCGGCTACCTCGATCACCGCCACGTTCAGGTGGCCCAGAAAGCCGAACCACACGAACTGCGCCACGTGCGAGAGGTGGATGTCGACGTACTGCATGTGGCCGCTGTTGATCTGCGCGCGCACCGTGGGGTCGCTCTGGTAGGGCAGGCGCATGTCGATGCCGTCGACCTTGGCCAGCGCGCCGTCCAGTTCGGGCGCGGTGGAGGCGCCCGTCCACAGGCCGATGCGGAATTTGTCGCCCCGCGCGTGCGCGGCCTCGATCTGGTGCGCAAGCGCCAGCGGCACGGCCTTGGGGTAGCCAGCGCCGGTGAAGCCGCTCATGCCGACGTTCCAGCCGGGCTGGATCAGGGCGGCGGCCTGCTCGGCGGTCATCAGCTTGGTGCGCAGGCCGGCGTGCTGGATGCGGCCGGCGGCCAGGGAGGTGGGGGCGGAGGGGTTGGTCAGCATGGGTGAATCCTTGAAAGCGAGCCGCCCGCGCGCAGGCGGGTCATCAGGGTTAACCCTAGTGTAGAGGACGGGTGGCCGCGCGGGTTCACGGCGGGGCTTGAGGCAGGTCAAGCGGGGTGGCGACGCGGGGGCTGGGGGTGACTTATCGCACGGGCGGCGTTGCGGGACGGGGTAAGGCGCTGGGAAGGGCTGGGAACGGGGTGGTTGCAGTGTTCACATCCAAATACTCCCATGCATCCATGCTGCTAACGCCCGAATGACGGGCGCAAAATCCATATACCCCAACTATTCTTGAGGCTGCCCTCTTGTGGGAGCGGGCTTGCCCGCGATGGGCGTGCAGGGTGGGCGATGCGCTGCCATCGCGGGCAAGCCCGCTCCTACAGGCGTTTTGGGGTCCAAACGGCCTTCTGCGCCCACGGAGCGGGCGCCGGCAGCTATCAAGACAGCAGCAAAAAAGCGCCCGCAGGCGCTTTCTCGGGTTCAAGACGCGGCCGCGCCTCAGTTCTGCATGATCACCCCGCACGCCAGGCGCGGCCCGGCGTTGCCCACCGGCTGGTGGTTCACGTCGTCCGGGTCGCGGTGCACTATGACCGACTTGCCGATGATGCTGTTCACCCCGCGCAGCTTCAGCGTCTGGCTGTTGAACGACACCTTGGCCGCGCCGCTGGCGTCGGCCATCAGCTGCGGCATGTCGCCCAGGTGGTGCAGGCCGCTGCCGTGCGCGCCGTGCGGCTGGTTGGTGGGGTTGAAGTGGCCGCCCGCGCTGCTGAAGTCGGGCGTCGAGCAGTCGCCCTTCTCGTGCACGTGGAAGCCGTGCGGCGCGTTCGGCTTCAGCCCGGTGACGGTGCCGGTCACGCTGGTGATGCCGCGCAGCTCGGAGAAGTTGATCACGCCCTGCACCGGCGACTGCGGGTTGGGCTGCGGCGTGCCGCCGGCGGCCGAGGTGAGCTTGACGATGGCCACGGTGCGCGGGTTCACCTCGGCGTTCTTCATGTTGCTGCAGGCGCCCAGGCCGGCGGCCACGGCCAGCAGCGCGGCGCTGCGCAAAGCGGTTGATTTCAGCATGGGGCGTTCTCCTTGTGGACCAGGGTTGGCAAACGCCCATGCTAGGTTCAGCGCCGCAGCAGCGCGTGTAGGAGAACGGCCCCAAAGGTTGCGGTGCCAATCCCACCCAGCGCAAAGTCGCCGAACTTGAGCGTGAAGTCGCCCGTGCCCAGCACCAGCGTGATGGCGGCCACCAGCAGGTTGACGGGGTTGCTGAAATCCACCTTGTTGTCGACCCAGATCTTGGCGCCGGCGATGGTGATGAGGCCGAACACCACGATGCTCACGCCGCCCATCACCGGCAGCGGAATGGCCTGGATGAAGGCACCGAACTTGGGGCTGAAGCCCAGCACCAGCGCCATCACGGCCGCCACCAAAAAAACCGCGGTCGAGTAGATGCGCGTGGCGGCCATCACGCCGATGTTCTCGGCATAGGTGGTCACGCCCGTGCCGCCGGCGGTGCCCGACACCATGGTGGCGAGCCCGTCGGCGCCGAAGGCGCGGCCGATGTAGGGGTCGAGGTTGCGGCCCGTCATGGCCGCCACGGCCTTGATGTGGCCCAGGTTCTCGGCCACCAGGATCAGCGCCACCGGGGCTATCAGCAGGGCGGCGTTGGTGTCGAACACCGGCGCGGTGAACTTGGGCAGCCCCACCCAGGGCGCGTTGACGATGCCCGAGAAGTCCATCGGCTTGCCCAGCCCCAGGCCGTTGGCCAGCACCAGATAGATCAGCGTGGCGATCAGCAGCCCCACCAGAATCAGCAGCCGCTGCACCATGCCGCGCGTGAACACCGCCACCAGCGCCACGCACAGAAAGGTGACCAGCTGCATCCAGCTGTCGAAGTTGCTGGCCGCCATGTTCTTGATGGGGATGTGCGCCAGGTTCAGGCCGATCACCGCCACCACCGCGCCGGTCACCACCGGCGGCATCAGCCGCTCGATCCAGCCCGTGCCTACGGCCTGCACGATGGCGCCGATCAGCGCATACAGCAGCCCGCAGAAGATGATGCCGCCCAACGCCACCCCGATGTTGGCGTTGGGCCCCTGGCCCGCATAGCCGGTGGCCGCGATCACCACGCCGATGAAGGCGAACGACGAGCCCAGGTAGCTGGGCACCTTGCCGCCGGTGACGAAGTAGAAGATCAGCGTGCCGATTCCGCTCATGAAGATCGCCAGGTTGGGGTCGAACCCCATCAGGATCGGCGCCAGCACCGTGGCGCCGAACATGGCGATGACGTGCTGCACGCCCATGGCCGCCGTCTGCGGCCACGGCAGCCGCTCGTCGGGCCCGATCACCCCGCCATCGGCCAGCGCCGACGCCGGCCGCTCCTGCCAGCTCAACAGGCTCATACCTCGCTCCTCGTCTTGTGGAAAGTGGCGCAATGGTACGGGCGAACCGGCCCAGTCAGGGCCGGCCGTGGGTGCCGTGCACGTGGTTGTCGTGCGCACGGGCTGGGGGTGGCTCGGCGGCCTGCGCCAGGCCCGTCAGGATGCCGCAGTGCGCCGTGTCGCTGGCCTGGCGGCACTGGGCACGCAGATCCTTCAGTTGCCGCTCCAGCGCGCGCAGCTCGCGGATGCGGGTGGCGATGTGGCCGATGTGCTCGTCCAGCAGATCGTTGACGGCGCCGCAGTCGGCGTCGGGCTGGTCGCGCCAGGCCAGCAGCGTGCGGATTTCGCCCAGCGACATGTCGAGCCCGCGCCCCTGGCGGATGAAGGCCAGGCGCTCGGCGTGCTCGGCGCCGTAAACGCGGTAGTTGTTGTCGCCGCGTGCCGGCGCGGGCAGCAGGCCTTCGCGCTCGTAGTAGCGGATGGTGTCGACCGGGGTGCCCGTGGCCTGGGCGAGTTCGCTGATCTTCATGGGGCCATGGTAATGACCCGGCGCGCGGCGCGCTCGGTGACCTGGGTGTGGGAGCGGGCTTGCCCGCGATGGCAGCGCATCGCCCTCAACCAACACCGAATCGCGGGCAAGCCCGCTCCCACAAAGGCGGGGACGCACGGCGGCTTGACTCTGGAGTTGCTCCAGGGTTTCCAATCGAGCCATGAGCACCACGAGGACATTCGACAGCGTCACCTGGCGCATCCCCAACATGGACTGCGCGGCCGAGGAAAGCGAGATCCGCCACGCCCTGCGCGACGTGGCCGGTGTGCAGCGGCTGGCCTTCCGCCTGGGCGCGCGCGAGCTGGCGGTGGACGCGCTGCCGGGCGCGCTGCCGGGCATCGAGGCGGCGCTGAAGGGCGCGGGCTTTGCGCCCACGGGCACGGTGGGCGCGGCGCCCGCGCCGAGCGTCGCGGCGTCGAGCTGCGGCGCCTGTTGCGGATCGGGCTGCGGCAGCGCCGCCGCCGTCGCCGCGCCGGTCGACGCGAAGCCGTCACCCTGGCAGGCTCTGACCCTGGCGCCCGGCCTGAGCCGCACCGTGGCGGCGCTGGTGCTGGCCCTGGGTGCCGAGCTGCTCAGCGCCTTCGGCCCCGAATCCGTGCAGTGGCTGGGCATGGCGCTGGCCGTGGCGGCGGTGGCGCTGGCCGGGCTGTCGACCTACATCAAGGGCTTCAACGCGCTGCGGCGCGGGCGGCTGAACATCAGCGCGCTGATGACCGTGGCTGTCACCGGCGCCTTCCTGATCGGCGAGTGGCCTGAAGCCGCGATGGTGATGGCGCTGTACGCGCTGGCCGAATGGCTGGAGGCGCGCGCCGTGGACCGCGCGCGCGGCGCCATCGGAGGCCTGCTGGAGATGGCGCCCGACACCGTGGAGCAGCGCGATGCCCACGGCCACTGGCACGCCGCCAAGGCCGCCGACGTGCCGCTGGGCGCCGTGATCCGCGTCAAGCCCGGCACGCGGCTGGCGTTGGACGGCGTGGTGACGGCCGGCCGCAGCGCCATCGACCAGGCGCCCGTCACCGGCGAGAGCCTGCCGGTGGACAAGGCCGAGGGCGACGCGGTGTACGCCGGCACGCTGAACCAGACCGGCGTGCTGGAAGTGCGCGTGACGGCCGGCGCGCGCGACACGCAGCTGGCACGCATCATCCACGCCGTGGAGCAGGCGCAGAGCGAGCGCGCGCCCACGCAGGCCTTCATCGACCGCTTTGCCGCGGTCTACACGCCGGCCGTGTTCGTGCTGGCACTGGCCGTGGCGCTGCTGGGGCCGTGGCTGGCGGGCTGGACGTGGCTGACGGCGATCTACAAGGCGCTGGTGCTGCTGGTCATTGCCTGCCCGTGCGCGCTGGTGATCGCCACGCCGGTGACCATCGTCAGCGCGCTGGCCAACGCGGCGCGGCGCGGCGTGCTGGTCAAGGGCGGCGTGTACCTGGAAGAAGCGCGCCGCCTGAAGGCCGTGGCGCTGGACAAGACCGGCACGCTGACGCTGGGCAAGCCGGTGCTGGTGGCGCATGAATTGCTATCGAATCAAGAGCTTAAAGAGACCGTCCTGTCTGCGGCAGCGGCACTTTCTGCTCACAGTGCGCACCCGGTGTCGCAGGCCATCGCGCAGGGGCTGGCGGCGCAGGGCGTGGCGGCCGGCAACGTCGAGCACTTCGTCGACCAGCCGGGGCACGGCGTCGAAGGCGTGGTGGGCGGGCAGCGGCTGCGCCTCATCAGCCAGCGCGCCGCCGAGGCGCTGGGCCTGGGCAGCGCGTTGCTCACCGAGCGGCTGGCGGCGCACCAGGCGCAGGGCCGCAGCGTGTCGCTGCTGGCCTCCGACACGGCGGTGCTGGCGCTGTTCGCCGTGGCCGACACGGTGAAGGACCACGCGCCCGAAGCGGTGCGCGAACTGCACGCGCTGGGCGTGCAGACGGTGATGCTGTCGGGCGACCACCCCGCCGCCGCGCAGGCCGTGGCTGGCGCCGCCGGCGTGGCCGAGGCGCACGGTCAGCTGCTGCCGGGCGACAAGCTGGCCCGCATCGCCGAGCTGCAGGCGCGCCTGGGTCCCACGGCCATGGTGGGCGACGGCATCAACGACGCGCCGGCGCTGGCGGCGGCCGACATCGGCATCGCCATGGGTTCGGCCGGCACCGACATCGCCATGGAAGCCGCCGACGTGGTGGTGATGAACGACGACCTGCGCCGCCTGCCCGGCCTGATCCGCCTGTCGCGCCGCACGCACGGCGTGCTGTGGCAGAACATCGTGCTGGCGCTGGGCATCAAGGCGGCCTTCCTGGGGCTGGCGCTGGCAGGGCTGGCGACGATGTGGATGGCGGTGTTCGCCGACATGGGCGCCAGCCTGATCGTGGTGGCCAATGGGCTGCGCATGCTGCGGGGCGGGCGGGCGTAGTTCAAAAAAGAGAGCTGCTTGCGCTCTTCACACAATGTTTTCAGATTGTTTTGTCTTGAATTTGATACTGGATGGGCGTAAACAGCTATCAATAGAGAAGTGAATTGCGTGGCAGCGGCACGAGCCAACCGCCGCTGTCACGCCTTGGTCACGGCCGTGACACAGACTGGCGGACTCTGAATTTCACGGCTTTTCATCCATGGAAAAAAGCGATGCCGTCGCCACGCTGGGCGAGCAGGCGCCGGCGCTGGCCTCGCTGCTGCGGCCGGCGCAGGTGCGCGCCGCGCTCAAGGCCAACGACCGCCTGAAGCTCTACCTGAGCGTGCTGCAGGCCGCGCACGCCCATGCCCACCACCCGCGCGAGGCCGCGCTGGACCTGTCGCGCGAGATCGCCGCCGCCGACATCACCGTGCGCGCCGAGGCCGACTGGCTGCACGACCTGCCCGCTACCGCCGCCAGCGAAGCCGATGGCGCCCTGCGCGTGCCCGATCTGCCGCGCCTGGCGCTGCGCCTGGCCGACGACCTGGGTGTGATGGCGCGCCCGCTGGTCGAAGGCGACGGTGCCGACGCTGCATTCGCCGAGCGCGTGACGCACTGGCATGCCGAGCTGAATGCACTGTCCGGCCCGGTGCTGGCCGCCGCGCAGATCGAGGCGCTGACCCATGGCCAGCGCGCGCGCGGCGACAGCCTGCACATCATGGTGATGGACCTGCACAAGGCGCTCAATCGCCTGGCGGCCGGGCTGTCCACCGACCGCATCGACGGCGCGCACTGCTGGCAGCTGGCGGGCGACGACAGCGACCGCCCGCGCATCGCCGCCTTCATGCGCGGGCTGAACCGCACCGCGCCGCTCAAGTTCGACCACCCCGGCCTCGACACGGCCGCCACGCGCGACGGCGACAAGCTGCTGATCCAGAACGACATCGGCACCAACGACGCGCACGTGCTGGTGATCCAGGTCGACACCGCCGCCGCGCCGCAGGTCATCACGCTGACCTATTCCGACCTGCACCGCCAGCGCTTCGGCTTCTTCCAGCGCCTGCTGGCCGAGGTGGGCGCGCACTGGGGCCAGGCCGAGCAGCGCACCACCCAGGGCCTGAACCAGGGCGACGCCTATCACGTGGGCACCGCGCGCTTCGAGGCGCACGATGAAGCCGAACTGGCGCAGCAGCTCGAAGGCATCGGCGAGCGCATCGTGTTCCTGATCGACTGGAACCGCGCGCGCAAGCGCTTGCTGCACTTCGTCAGCCGCGAAGGCGCGGTGGCGGTGCTGGAGGCCAGCACGCGTGCCCGCGCCGGCCACATGGCGTGGCTGAACGCCGGCGCCGAGCGCCTGATCTGGGACGCCATGGCCGCGCAAGGCCCCAGCCAGTTCCGCCTGGGTGACCGGCTGGACCAGGTGCTGGGCGAGGCCGAGGCGCGCGACTTTCTGGCCGGCGTGCTCATCAACGCCGCCCACCACCCCAACGCGCCGGCGCTGCTGCTCGACCAGACCCAGGCCCAGCTGGCGCGCCGCCTGCGCGGCCGCCGCGGCGACGACGACCTGCTGGAAGAACACGCCGCCTACTGCCACGCCCTGGCGCAAGGCCTGCGCGACGCGCTGGCGCACGGGCTGGAGCGCGACGCCCCCGCCGCCGAGCGTCTGGCCGCGCGCGCCAAGGACTGGGAGCGCCACGCCGACCAGCTGGTGGTGCACGCGCGCGAGCTGGCCGAGCACCAGCCGCAATGGCGCCCGCTGATGCAGCTGCTGCACCACAGCGACGACGTGGCCGACGCGCTGGAGGAAGCCTGCTTCGTGCTCAGCCTGCTGGCCGAGCATGTCGACGCCACCCCCGCCATCGACGGCTGGACTGCCCCCGTGCGCCAGGTGCTGACCGAGCTGGCCGACGCCGTGCTGAACGCCGTGCAGGACCACGTCAAGGCCCTGGCCGTGGCGCGCACGCTGGGCGAGGCCAGCGCCGGCGACGACCAGTCCGAATACCTGTCGGCCGCCTGGCGCGTGCAGCAGGCCGAGCGCCACTGCGACGAGCTGCTGCGCCGCGCCCGCCGCGAACTGGCCACGCAATGCCGCGAACAGCCCGACGCCGTGGCGCTGACCCTGGGCAACGAACTGGCCGCCGCCATCGAGCAGGCCAGCGACGCCCTGCTGACCCTGGGCTGGGGCCTGCGCGAGCGCACCATGCAGCGCATGGGCGTGGCGGCGGCGTGAGCGGCAGACGCGCGCCCGTCGCCCATTCCCCATGCCGGCCACCGCCCCCCGGACACTCCCTCTCCCGCTGGCGGGAGAGGGCAGGGGTGAGGGCGAACGCCACCACCACCCCGCCCGTTCCTCTCCCCGCCGCCGCCGCCGCCCGCGTCGCTCCCTCCCCCGCTGGGGGAGGGCTGGGGTGGGGGCCGCCCGCTGCCCCACACCACCGCCGACCCTCACCCCCGCCCTCTCCCGCCCGCGGGAGAGGGAGCTTCCGCGCCTGCGCGAGCGCCCGCAGGTAGGCGTCACCCTCGCCCCCTGATACCCCACCATGAACGCCCGCGACACCACCCACTTCCCCTCCGCAGCCCACGCCGTGGCGCTGATCGGCTGCGGCCCCAAGCCCCGCACGCCGGACGTGCCGCCGCCCGAGGCCATCGGCTTCAAGGCGCACAACCTGGCGCGCATGGCCGCCATGGCCCTGCCGGTGCCGCCAGCCTTCGTGCTGGGCACCGGCTGGTGCGCCGACCCGGCCGCGCTCAGGCCCGAGGTGTGGCAACCAGCGCTGGCCGCGCTGGAGCACGCCAGCGATGCCCGCTTCGGCGATGCGCGCCAGCCGCTGCTGCTGTCGGTGCGCTCGGGCGCGCCGGTGTCGATGCCGGGCATGATGGAAACGCTGCTCAACATCGGCCTGTGCGATGCCACGCTGCCCGGCTTTCTGCGCGCCACCGGCAACCCGCGCCTGGTGTGGGACGCCTACCGCCGCCTGGTGGCCGGCTTCGGCGAGGTGGTGCTGGGCATCGACGCCGCGGTGTTCGAGGCCGACCTGGCCCAGATCGCCGCCGGCCGCGACGAGCGCGAGCTGGACTTTGCCGAGCTGCGCGCCCTCACGCGCGCCCACCTGGCCAGCGTGCAGCGCGTGGCCGGCCAGCCCTTCCCGCAGTCGCCGCGCGATCAGCTCACGCAGGCCATCGCCGCCGTGTTCGCCAGCTGGCAGGCGCCCAAGGCGCGCGACTACCGGCGCCTGAACGGCATTGCCGACAGCATCGGCACGGCCGTCACCGTGCAGCGCATGGTGTTCGGCAACGCCGGCGGCACCTCGGGCGCGGGCGTGGGCTTCACGCGCCACCCCTCGACCGGCGAGCCGGCGCCCTGGGTCGACTTTCTGTTCAACGCCCAGGGCGAGGACGTGGTGTCGGGCCGGCGCAGCGCGCAGGGCCACGACCAGCTGGCCGCCGCCGCACCGCCCGTGTGGCACGAGCTGCTGGCCGCCACGCAGCAGCTCGAGCAGGCCTTCGGCGACATGCAGGACTTCGAATTCACGGTCGAGAACGGCCGCCTGTGGTTGCTGCAGACCCGCGCCGGCAAGCGCACGGCGCAGGCCACCGCGCGCATCGCGCTCGACCTGGCCGACGAGGGCGTCATCAGCCTTGACGAGGCGCGCCGCCGCACCGAGGGCCTGGGTGAAGACCAGCTGGCCGTGCCGCGCGTGGTCACCGAAGACGGCGCGGCCCAGCCGCTGGCGCAGGCCGTGAGCGCCGCGCACGGCGTGGCCATCGGCGAGATCGTGCTCGACGAAGCCGCTGCCCGCGCCCGCCAGGCGGCCGGCGCCACCGTGCTGCTGCTGCGCCAGGACGCCGAAACGCGCGACCTGGCCGCGCTCGACATCGCCGCCGGCCTGCTGACGGCGCGCGGCGCCCGCACGTCACACGCCGCCGTGGTGGCGCGCCAGCTCGGTAAGGTGTGCCTGGTCGGCTGCGAGCAACTGGTGATCGACACCCCGCACCGCCGCGTGCGCCTGGGCGGCGAGGAGCTGGCCGAGGGCGAGGTGCTGACGCTGGACGGCGGCAGCGGCGCCATCTGGCGCGGCGCGGTGCGCACGGTGCGCGAAGTGCCGCAGGACTTGATGGCGCGGCTGGCGGCGCTGCGGGCGGGCTAAGCCCACCGCTGCGGCCCCTGCTCGTCGCGTGATGGCCGAGCCTTGTGGGAGCGGGCTTGCCCGCGATGGCGCCGCCGCGCCTGCACCCGATGCCCGATCGCGGGCAAGCCCGCTCCCACAGGGATGTGTGGATACTCCCCAATAGGGCGGCCGTCAGCGCCCGTCCATCAAGCGCTGGCGCTTGATACTCCCTTTCAATGTTCAGGATCCCTGCTTTCCCAGCGTCAAATCCGCCGATGTCGATGCAGGGCCGGCCGTCGTGCTGGCGAGATCAGGCGCGTTGTTTCCAAAGAGGCACTGGGTAGCCCATGCACGGGCGCGAAGTGCCCGCCCTGCCTGGCTGCACCTGCGCCCTGGCGCCGCACCGCTCACGGCACTACGCACCCCTCGGGCGGGCAATCGTGCGGAATCGGGATGTCTGGCGCCGGTGTGATGTGGATGGCCAGCGGCAGGTGGTCGCCGGCCTGCTTGAACCAGTCGTCCCAGTAGCCTTGGTAGGTGGGCCCGCTCTCGGGCCGGTCGGGCGGGCGGCGGCCGTCCATCGGCCCAAGCTTGAACGACATCGTGCTGCCATCGGGGCATTGGCCCAGCAATTCGACCTCGCTCACCCACAGGCGGCGCGGTTCACGCGTGATCTGCGTCGGAATCCAGCCTTCCCCGTACAGCATCGGCCCGGTGCGCACCACTTCTCGGGTGTGGCGCAGCAATTGGGCGGGGCAGCGCTGGACGATCTTGAAGAGACTGTTGCCAACGACCATGTAGGTCCCGCTGCCCCCCTGCAGCCACCAGACTGATTTCTTCGGAAGCTCTGTATCGTTATCGGGACCTCTAAAGATGCTCGGCTCAATATCCATCAGTTGCGACTGCAGATAGTTTGGCAACGTGTGAACCGATTTGCGCAGCGCCAAGGTCTGACTGATCACCCTACGCCGATAGTTGTCTATGTGGCCGATCGGAATCGCTCCTCCCCCCCCGGCACATCGTCCCTTACCTTCGTTGTATCCTGAGGGAGGTATGGGCTTAGCCAATCGGCACGGTCGTACTTGAAGACCGTGCCGACCTTCATGCCCACGATCGCGGAATCGACTTCGCAGGTGAAATTTTCGGTGTGGCAGGTGTAGAACGGCGTCTGCCTCGCATTGAGGAATCCCAGCCACGCCCAGCCGACGCCGCGGTCCCTGATGATCTTGCCGGTCTGCTTGTCCAGCCGGAACTTGTGCAGGGTCACGAAGTCGCCCACCTGCACCGGCTCGCCAGTGCCTTCGCGCACGATGGTGGGGCGGTTGAACTCAGCCATGGGCCGGCCGGGCGGGATCACTTCGGTGGCGACGATCTGGCCGGGGTCGAACGGCTCGGGCCGCTGGCCGCAGGCGCTGAGGGTGGCGAGCGCCAGCAGGCCCGCCGCCGTGGCAACCGTGTGGCGCACGGCAGTGGCAGACCGGCGCGCGCGTGTGGCGCCGCGAGAGCGTGTCATGGTGTGTTTCTCCGATGGCTGCCGTCAGTCGGTGAGGGGTTTAAGTGCTGCGCTATGTATAGCTGCCTGCGCTGACTGGATAAGCGCTGGCGGCCAATTTGACTTGTAAGCGCCGTCACATCCGACCGAACGCCCAGCCGCTGGCCGCTTCGGTGCCTTCGATCTCGTCGATGGCCTTGAGCAGCGGCGCCAGCTCGCGGTAGCGCGCGGCGGTGTGGCGGATGTAGGCGATGAAGCGCGGCGCGTCGGCCAAATACTTGGGCTTGCCGTCGCGCAAGGTCAGCCGCGCGAAGATGCCGGCCACCTTCAGGTGCCGCTGCAGGCCCATCCATTCGACGGCGCGCCAGAAGCTTCCGAAGTCGCTGTGCCAGTCCTCGAAGTTCAGCAGCCCGAGCTTGCGCGCGCGTTCCCAGTAGCGCACGGTGATGTCGAGCACGAACTCCTCGTCCCAGGTGAGGAAGGCGTCGCGCATCAGGCTGGCGATGTCGTAGGTGATGGGGCCGTACACGGCGTCCTGGAAGTCGAGCACGCCGAGCGCACCTTGCGGCGACACCATCAGGTTGCGCGGCATGAAGTCGCGGTGCACGTAGACCATGGGCGCGGCCAGGTTGCGGGCGACGATCAGGTCGAAGGTCTTGCTCAACGTGTCGCGCAGCGCGCCTTCCACGGCGATGCCGCGGTGTTTGGCCAGATACCAGTCGGGGAACAGCGCCAGCTCGCGCCGCAGCAGCGCCTCGTCGTAGGGCGGCAGCACGCCGGGTTTCGAGGCCTGTTGCCATTTCAATAACAACTCCACCGCCTGCAGGTAGCGCGGGCGGTTGGCCTCGGGGTGGGCGCGGTCGATTTCCTCCATCATGGTGCGATGACCCAAGTCGGTCAGCAGCATGAAGCCCTGCGGCTCGTCCCAGTCCAGCACCTGCGGCGCGGGCAGGCCGGCGGCCTGCATCAGGCCGGCGACGTGCACGAAAGGGGCGCTGTTCTCCTGCGCGGGCGGGGCGTCCATCACGATGCGCGTGGCGCCATCGGTGGTGTCCAGGCGGAAGTAGCGGCGAAAACTGGCGTCGGCCGACGCCACGCGCACGCTGCCCGGCTGCAGGCGCTGCGCCGGCGCGATGCGTGCCAGCCAGGCGGCGAAGGCCTGCGCCCGCGCCGGATCGGCCCAGGTGGGCGCGAGGGGCGCGGCAGCGGGGGAAACGGATGGTGACAGGGGGGCCGGTGTCGCGTCGCTCATGGATAATCGATTCTAGAGCGAGCCGTCTCCCGCACCGGGCCAGTGCTTGCGCTTTCTGGACCCACACGCAGTGCAGGCTTCGCCGGTTTTTCCCCTTTCTCGCCACGCTTCGCATCCCGCACGGGCCGCCGTGGTGCGGCCGGTGGCTGCCGCGGTGCTGGCCCTGCTGGCGGGCGCGGTGCTGGCGCAGCCGTCCGAGCCGCTGCAGCTGCAGGCCACGCCGCTGCTGGCCGAGAAGCTGCCCGACAACGCCCACCCGCCCACCATCGTCTACGGCGACCGCATCAGTGGCCGCACCGATCTTGAAACCGTCATCGAAGGCCAGGCCGAGCTGCGCCAGCCCGGCCGCGTGGCGCGCGCCGACAAGCTGGTGTACGACCAGACCACCGACATCGCCACCGTCACCGGCGACGTGCGCATGAACGCCGAGGGCGACCGCTACACCGCCACCTCGGGGCAGATCCAGATCGACGCGATGGCCGGTTTTCTGCTGCAGCCGACGTACCGCTTCCTGGCCAGCGGCGCGCACGGCACGGCCGAGCGGCTGGACCTGCTGGACCGCGACCGCGCCCGCGTGACGCAGGGCACCTACACCACCTGCCAGCGCGGCGGGCCGGACTGGATGCCCGACTGGATCCTGCGCGCCGACAAGCTGGAGCTGGACCGCGAGGACGACGAGGGCCGGGCCGAAGGCGCGGTGCTGGAGTTCAAGGGCGTGCCCATCCTGCCGGTGCCGGCCATGAGCTTTCCGCTCAGCGAGCGGCGCAAGTCCGGCTGGCTGCCGCCCACCATCGGGCTCGACAACAAGAGCGGGCTGGACCTGTCGGTGCCGTACTACTGGAACATCGCGCCCAACCGCGACGCCACCTTCACGCCGGCCATCATGCTGCGCCGCGGCGTCGAGATGGGCGGCGAGTTCCGCTACCTCGAGAACAACTACCAGGGCCGCCTGAACGCCAACCTGCTGCCCAATGACAAGCTGCGCGACGGCCGCAACCGCTGGGGCTACTTCGCGCGCCACAACGGCACCTACGACACCGGCATCGACGGCATCGGCGCCGTGGGCCTGGGGCTGAACCTGAACCGCGTGAGCGACAACGACTACTGGCGCGACTTCTCGCGCGGCGGCCTGTCGCTGACCACGCGCCTGCTGGCCAACGACGGCGCGCTGACCTGGTCGCGCGGCGATTTCTCGGCCAGCGCGCGGGCACTGAAGTGGCAGACGCTGCAGGACGTGAACGCGCCCATCATCCCGCCCTACGACCGTCTGCCGCAGCTGGCCGCGCGCTGGGGCCGCGTGAACGACCGCGGCTTCGACTACGCAGTCGATGGCGACTTCACGCGCTTTCGGGCCGACAGCTTCTGGACGCAGCAGCCCAACGCCGACCGCAGCTTCCTGCACGCGCAGCTGGCGCGGCCCATCACGCGTTCGTGGGGTTTTCTGGTGCCCAAGGTGCAGCTGCACGCCACCAGCTACCAGTTCGACCGCCCGCTGGCCGACGGCCGCACCTCGGCCAGCCGCGTGCTGCCCACCTTCAGCCTCGACAGCGGCCTGGTGTTCGAGCGCGACGCGCAGTACTTCGGCCGCGGCTTTCGCCAGACGCTGGAGCCGCGCCTGATGTACGTCTACACGCCGTACCGCAACCAGAGCCTGCTGCCCAACTACGACTCGGGCGCCTACGACTTCAACTTCGCCACCATCTGGGCCGAGAACGCCTTTGCCGGCAACGACCGCATCGTCGACAACAACCTGGTCACAGGCGGCCTGACCACGCGCCTGCTCGACCCCGAAAGCGGCGCCGAGGTGGTGCGCTTGGGGCTGGCGCAGCGCTACCGCTTCTCGGGCCAGCAGGTGGTGCTGCCGGGCGGCACGCCCACCGAACGCGGCCTGTCCGACATCATGCTGGGCGCCGGCATCAACTGGGACCCGCGCTGGTCGTTCGACAGCGTGGTGCAGTACAACCCCGACACCCGGCGCAGCACCCGCACCACCCTCCAGGGGCGCTATTCGCCGGGGCCGTACCGCACCGTCAGCGCGGCCTACCGCCACCAGCGCGACCTGCAGAGCGAGCACCTCGACGTGGGCTGGCAATGGCCGCTGAGCGACCTGGCCGGCCGCCGCGGCGAGCTGGGCACCACCGCCGCGCGCACCGGCGGCAGCAGCTGCAACGGGCGCTGGTACAGCGTCGGCCGGCTCAACTACAGCCTGCGCGAAAGCCGGCTGGTCGACGCCATCCTGGGCGTCGAATACGATGCCGGCTGCTGGATCGGCCGCGTGGTGCTGGAAAAACTCACCAGCTCCACCACCTCGTCCACCAAGCGCATCATGTTCCAGCTGGAACTCGTCGGCCTGTCGCGCCTGGGCAGCAACCCGCTGCGTACGCTGCGCAACAACATTCCGCGTTATCAATACCTGCGCGAAGAAACCACCTCACCGAGCCGGTTCACAGAGTATGAGTAACCCCCCTGAGTCGCTGCGCGCCTTCCCCCCTGAAGGGGGGACACCGCTGGTGGCCGGCACAGGTCCGGCCACGGCGGTCGCTGGCATGGCCCGCTCCGCGGCCTTCGGTGGAACCGCGTCGGCATCCCACGATGGCCTCGGTGCGTTTAGGAGAAACAAGATGTCTCGTGTTCTTTCCCGCTGGCTGCTGTTGCCTGCGGCTTGCATCGCACTGTCCCTGCCCGCGCAGGCGCAGACCAGCGGCACGCAGCGCAAGCCCGCGCCCACCAAGCCGGCCGCCAAGAAACCCGCGGCCAAGAAGGCGCCGGCTCGCAAGCCCGCCGCCAAACCGGTACCCCGGCGCACACCCGCGCCGGCACCGGCGGCCGCGCCTGCTGCCGTCCCGGCAGCACCCGTGGCGACTCCCGCGCCAGCACCCGCCAGCGCCGCGCTGCGCGAGGCCGACTTCATCGTCGCCGTGGTCAACACCGAGCCCGTCACCAACAACGAGGTGCGCGCCCGCATCGCCCGCGCCCAGCGCCAGCTGGCCGAGCGCGGCGGCCCGCAGCCGCCGGCCGACGTGCTGCGCAAGGAAATGCTGGAACGCCTGATCGCCGAGCGCGCGCAGCTGCAGTACGCGCGCGAAACCGGCCTGAAGGTGGACGACGGCGCGCTGGCCCAGGCCGAGCTGTCCATCGCGCGCCAGAACCAGCTGGCCACCGTGGAGCAGCTGTACCAGCGCATCCAGCAGGAAGGCATTGCCGTGCAGGACTTCCGCGACGACGTGCGCAACCAGGTGCTGCTGGCGCGCCTGCGCGAGCGCGAGATCGAACCCAAGCTGCGCGTGACCGACGCCGAGGTCGACACCTTCATCCGCGAGCAGACCGGCGTGCGGCCCGGCGCGGTGGACCTGAACCTGGCCATGATCCTGGTGGCCGTGCCCGAAGGCGCCAACGCCGCCGAACTGGCGCGCCTGCAGGCCCGCGCCGACGAGGTGGCGCGCCGCGCGCGCGGCGGCGAGGACTTCGCGGCGCTGGCGGTGGAGTTCTCCGACGCCAACAACCGCGGCCGCGACGGCGGAGTGCTGGGCCTGCGCCCGTCCGACAAGTACCCCGACCTGTTCCTGCAAAGCACGCAGCGCGCGCGCGTGGGCGACATCGCCGGCCCGGTGCGCTCCGGCGCCGGTTTCCACATCCTCAAGGTGCTGGAGCGCAAGGCCAACAACGAGCTGCCCGAGGTCAAGATCCCGCAGACCCACGTGCGCCACATCTTGCTGCGCACCGGCCCCACGCAGAGCGAGCAGGTGGCGCGCGAGCGCGCGGCCGACTTCAGGCGCCGCATCGCGGCGGGCCAGGCCAGCTTCGAGGAGCTGGCGCGCCAGTTCTCGCAGGACGACAGCGCCGCCGACGGCGGCGAACTGGGCTGGGCGCCGCCCGGCCAGTTCGTGCCCGAGTTCGAGCAGGCCATGAACAACCTCGACGCCGGCCAGGTGAGCGAGCCGGTGATCACCCGCTTCGGCGTGCACCTGATCCGCGTCGACGGCCGGCGCGAGCAGGTGCTTACCGCCGCCGAGCAGCGCCAGCTGGCGCGCAACATGCTGCGCGAGAAGAAGGCGCAGGAGGCATTCGAGACCTGGGCGCGCGAGGTGCGTGGCCGCGCCTACGTCGAATACCGCGACCCACCGAAATGACGCACCCCCCTGAGGCGCTGCGCGCCTTCCCCCCAGGGGGACGCCGCCAGTGGCCGGGCCAAGCCCGCTCCACGGCCGTTCGACTGACGGGCGCCGCGCAGTCCTGATGAAACACATCCCCCGCAAGCGCTTCGGCCAGCACTTCCTCAGCGACCCGGCCATCATCGACGCCATCGTGCGCGCCATCGACCCGCGCCCCGGCCAGCCGATGGTCGAGATCGGCCCCGGCCTGGCCGCGCTGACGCAGCCGCTGGTCGAGCGCCTGGGGCGCCTGACGGTGATCGAAATCGACCGCGACCTGGCCGCCCGCCTGCGCGCGCACCCGCAGCTCGAGGTCATCGAATCCGATGTGCTGAAAGTGGATTTTGCGCAGCTGCAGCAAGCGCAGGCAGCTACCAAATTGAGAGTGTGCGGCAACCTGCCCTACAACATCTCCAGCCCAATCCTGTTCCACCTGCTGCCGTTTGCCGCGCACATCGAAGACCAGCACTTCATGCTGCAGAAGGAAGTGATCGACCGCATGGTCGCCGCGCCGTCCACCGGGGACTACGGCCGTCTGTCGGTGATGCTGCAGTGGCGCTACGCGATGGAGAACGTGCTGTTCGTGCCGCCCGCCGCGTTCGAGCCGCCGCCGCGCGTCGACTCGGCCGTGGTGCGCATGGTGCCGCGCCCCGACTTCGCGCCCATCGACCCGGCGCTGCTGTCCGAGCTGGTGCAGGTCGCCTTCAGCCAGCGCCGCAAGCTGCTGCGCCACACGCTGGGCAAGTGGCTGGAGGCGCGCGGCTTCGGCGGCCCGTTCGACGTGCAGCGCCGCGCCGAGGAAGTGCCGGTGGCGGAGTACCTGGCGCTGGCCGACGCCCTGGGCTGAGCGTTCCGGCAGCGTTGCCCGTCCCTATACTGGTAGGGTCGATGCCCGCCAGCGCCTGACTGGCGGGCGTTGCAGACGCATACTCCCCTTATCTTTCCCCTGGTCACGGCTTGTGGGAGCGGGCTTGCCCGCGAAGCAGCGTTCATGGCCTCGGCAGGGCACCCATCGCCGCCAAGGCCGCCCCGCCCCATGGCTGGCCGCTGGGCACGGCCATGAGGTCAGACCGTGCTCGCCTGAAGCGCGCAGCGCCTCAGTTCAACGCCATGCTCAGCTTGCGCCGGTAGCCCGACAGCAGCTCGGCCTGCGGGTCTTCCTGCTTGGCGGCCTTGCCGGTCAGCTCGATGCCGCCGGCGCTCTTGCCGTCGGCGCCGGCGCCGTGCTTGGGCGGCGGGGGCGTCAGCAGCTCCAGGATGGCGACGTAGGTCTTGCGGGCGGCCTCGTCGTTCCACTTCTTGTCGCGCATGATGATTTCCAGCAGCTCGTCCATGCTGGCCGTCCACTGGCCTTCGGCCATCAGCGCCTGCGCCTTGGCAAAGCGGGTGTCGAAGTCGCGCTTGTTCTCGGCGATCCTGGCGTCGAACTGCTCCACCGGCCAGTTGCCGCGCTCGTCGTTCTGCACGAACTCCATCGCGTCCAGCCAGCGGCGCAGTGCGTCGAAGCGCAGCGGGCGCGGCTCGCGCCCCAGCGGTTCTTCCAGCGTGGCGGCGGCTTCGGCGAAGGCGCCGGTGGCGATCAGCACGCGGGCGTAGTCGGCGCGGGCGTCGTCGTTGGCCGGGTCCTGCGCCAGCGCGTCGGCCAGCTTGGCCAGGGCGGCGTCGGTGTCGCCGGCTTCCAGCAGGGCCTCGGCCTCGTTCACCTCTTCCTCGGCGGCCAGCGCGCCCTCGCTGGGCACGTGCTTGTCGAGGAACTGGCGGATGGTGCCGGCCGGCTGCGCGCCCACGAAACCGTCCACCGGCTGGCCGCCGACGAACATCACGCACAGCGGAATGCTGCGCGTGCCCAGCATCTGCGACAGCTGGCCGGCGATCTCGGGCACCTTGTCGGCGTCCAGCTTGGCCAGGACAAAGCGGCCGGCGTATTCGGTCTCCAGCTGCTCCAGCACCGGGCCCAGTTGCTTGCAGGGGCCGCACCATTCGGCCCACACATCCAGCAGCACGGGCGTTTGCAGGGAGGCCTTGATGACCTCGGCTTCGAAGTTTTGCAGGGTGATGTCGATCATGGGGCGTATCTGGGGGCAAAATTGAACATATCTAACAGCCATTGTGCCAACAAGCCCCATGACGAGTCCCCGCGTGGGCGTGGTGATGGGTTCCAGCAGCGACTGGGACACCATGCAGCACGCCGTCCAGATCCTTGAGCAGTTCGGCGTGCCGCATGAGGCGCGCGTCGTCTCGGCGCACCGCATGCCCGACGACATGTTCGCCTACGCCGAGGCCGCTGCCGGCCGCGGGCTGAAGGCCATCATCGCCGGGGCCGGCGGCGCGGCGCACCTGCCGGGCATGCTGGCGGCCAAGACGGTGGTGCCGGTGCTGGGCGTGCCGGTGGCCAGCCGCCACCTGCAGGGCGTCGATTCGCTGCACAGCATCGTGCAGATGCCCAAGGGCATTCCGGTGGCTACCTTCGCCATCGGCCAGGCCGGTGCGGCCAACGCGGCGCTGTTCGCGGTGGCGTTGCTGGCCAATGAGGACGCGGCGCTGCGCGGCAAGCTGGAAGCCTTCCGCGCCGAGCAGACCGCCGCCGCGCGCGCCATGACGCTGCCACCCGCAGGGTAGTTTGCTATTAGTCATATAGCTGCTTGCGCAGTCTGGACGGGCGCCAAGGCCCGATTTTATTCAAATTTTCTTGACGGTTCCGAGATGCCCACCACCTTGCCCCTGCTGCCCGGCAGCCTGATCGACGGCCGCCCCGCCACGCTGGGCGTGCTGGGCGGTGGCCAATTGGGCCGCATGTTCGTGCACGCGGCGCAGGCGCTGGGCTACGAGACGGTGGTGCTCGACCCCGACGCCGGCAGCCCGGCGGGGCGCGTGAGCCACCACTTCATCCAGGCCGATTACCGCGACGAGAACGCGCTGCGCGAACTGGCCGCGCGCTGCCACGCCATCACCACCGAATTCGAGAACGTGCCCGCCGAGTCGCTGGCCGCGCTGGCCGCCACGCGTCCGGTGTCGCCCGCGGCCGAGTGCGTCGCCATCGCGCAGGACCGCATCCGCGAGAAGGCGCACTTCGCCAGCTGCGCCACCGGCAGCGGCGTGGCGCCCGCGCCCTATGCGGTGATCGAGAACGAGGCCGACTTGGGCCAAGTGCCCGCCGTGCTGCTGCCCGGCATCCTGAAAACCGCGCGCCTGGGCTACGACGGCAAGGGCCAGGCGCGCGTGGCCAACCGCGACGAACTGGCCGCCGCCTGGCAGCGCATGGGCGGCGTGGCCTGCGTGCTGGAGCAGATGCTGCCGCTGGCGCACGAGTGTTCGGTCATCGTGGCGCGCGGGCGCGACGGGCAGGTCGTCAGCCTGCCGGTGCAGCGCAACCTGCACCGCGACGGCATCCTGGCCGTGACCGAGGTTTATGAAGGCAACCTGCCCGAAATCGCCGTCAAGCAAGCGCAGAGCGCTACCGTGGCGATAGCAAACGAGCTGAACTACGTGGGCGTGCTGTGCGTCGAATTCTTCGTGCTGCAAAACGGCTCGCTGGTCGTCAACGAGATGGCTCCGCGCCCGCACAACAGCGGCCACTACACGGTGGACGCGTGCGACGCCTCGCAGTTCGACCTGCAGGTGCGCACCCTGGCCGGCCTGCCACTGGCCGCGCCGCGCCAGCACAGCGCGGCCATCATGCTCAACCTGCTGGGCGACCTGTGGTTCAGCGCCGACGGCCAGCCCCGCACCCCGCCCTGGCGTGACCTGCTGGCCCTGCCCGGCGCGCACCTGCACCTGTACGGCAAGACCGAGGCGCGGCGCGGCCGCAAGATGGGGCACCTGACCTTCACCGGGCCGGACGCCGGCGCGGTACGCCAGCGCGCGCTGCAGGCGGCGGCGCTGTTGGGCATGGAAGCCTTCTGAGCCATGGATTCTGGATACTCCCCAATAATCTGTCCGCCAGCGCTTGATAGACAAGCGCTGCGACCACATACTCCCTGCATTCGCAGCCCGTCCACACCGATGAAAGCGCCCGGCCATGGTGCTTGACGGCCAGCTCCCCGCCGCCATCGCCGCCGCGGCCGACGCCCTGGCCGCCGGGCAACTGGTCGGCCTGCCGACCGAAACCGTGTACGGCCTGGCCGCCGACGCCGGCAGCGACGCGGCGGTGCGCGGCATCTTCGCCGCCAAGGGCCGCCCGGCCGACCACCCGCTGATCGTGCACGTGGCCGGCGCGGCGCAGGTGGCCGAGTTCGCCGCCAGCGTGCCGGCGTTCGCGCAGAAGCTGATCGACACCTTCTGGCCCGGCCCGCTGACCCTGATCCTGCCGCGCCGCCCCGGCGTGGCCGAGGCGGCGGCGGGCGGGCACGCCACCATCGGCCTGCGCTGCCCGGCGCACCCGGTGGCGCATGCGCTGCTGGCGGCGGCAGCCGCGCGCGGCGTGCGCGGGCTGGCCGCGCCCAGCGCCAACCGCTTCGGCCGCATCAGCCCCACCACGGCACAGCACGTGGCGCAGGAGTTCGGCGACGGCCTGCTGGTGCTGGACGGCGGCGCGTGCAGCGTGGGCATCGAATCGACCATCGTCGACTGCACGCGCGGCGCGCCGGTGCTGCTGCGGCCGGGCCAGATCGCCCGGGCCGACATCGAGCGCGTGGCGGGCCAGCATTTGCTATCCAAAGAAGAGCTGTCCGCACCCGACCCGCAAGCGCCCGGCACACTTTTGGCCCATTACGCCCCGCGCGCCAGGCTGCGGCTCATGAACGACAAGGAGCTGCGCGCCGCGCTGGAACTGCTGGGCGCCGACGCGAAGAACATCGCCGTCTGGGCGCGCGCGCCGCTGCGCTCGGCCAGCCGCGCGCTGGTGCTGCGCCGCATGCCCGACGACGCGGCCGCCGCCGCGCAGCAGCTGTTCGCCGTGCTGCGCGGCTTCGACGACGCTGGCGTTGCGCTGATCTGGGTCGAAACCCCGCCCGATGACGCCGCCTGGGACGGCGTGCGCGACCGCCTGCAGCGCGCCGCCGCCTCGGCCTGAGCACGGCGGGCCAGATCACGCCCGCCTCGTTAAACTAGACCACCCTGATTTGGAGAAGTCTTTCATGAAAGCATCCTGGTTTCGCCGCGCCACCCAGGCCGTGGCCTGCGCCGGCGCCCTGACCCTGCTGGCCGCCTGCGGCTCCGGCTCGGTGGTGTCGGACCTCGAGCCGAAGCGCTTCATCACCGTGGGCGACAGCTTCATGGACGTGGGGCAGGCCGGCGGCACCCGCTACACCGTCAACGACGGCACGAACAACTGGGTGCAGGAGCTGGCCAGCCACTACAGCCAGCCGGTGACGGCCGCCAGCGCCGGCGGCTTTGCCTATGCGCAGGGCCACGCCCGCGTGGCCGCGGCCGACCCGGCCGGCGCCCCCAGCGTGACGGCGCAGATCGACACCCTGCTGGCCAGCACCACGCTGAACGCCACCGACGACGTGGTCATCGTCAACGGCGGCATGCACGACATCGTGGCGGCCTACAACGCCACCGGCATCTCCGAGGCCACCACCAAGACCGTGCGTGATGCCGGCAAGGCGCTGGCCGAGCAGGTGCGCCGCCTGGTCAACGCCGGCGGCAAGCACGTGGCCGTGGCCGGCGTGCCGCTGCTGGGCAATTCGCCCTGGGGCCGCGGCACCGGGCATGAGGACGCCGTCAACACCCTGTCGATCGACTTCAACACCGCGCTGCTCACCAACATCGTCGACCTGGGCACCAACGTGCTGTACCTCGACTCGGCCTTCTTCTTCGACCTGATGTACGACAAGCCGCAGAACTACCAGTTCGACAACGGCAAGGAGCCCGTCTGCACCACGCCCGACGCCAGCACCTGCACGCCGGCCACCGTGGTGTCGCCCGACTACAACCGCTGGCTGTTCGCCGACGGCGTGCACTTCACGCCCCGGGCGCTGCAGCACTTCGGCTCCGACCGTTACGGCGAGAACGCCTACCAGCGCTTCAAGAACCGCTGGTAAGCGCCTCGACAAAACGGCCCTCGGGCCGTTTTTTTTGGTTCGGAGCAGGACGGGGGCGTGGGCGGTTGCCGGCCTTCGCAGGCGCGGCGGCAGCCGAAAGGCCGCCGGCGGTGGGCGGATGGGGTCCGTTCGCGGCTGCCGCCGCTCCCACATCGACTTCCATTTCCAGATCAACACGACAACAGGTTCGTCGTTCCGGCGAAAGCCGGAATCCAGACAGCGTGTGAAAGCAGACAGGGATCCCGGCTTTCGCCGGGATGACGATGGTTGAAGTTTCGATGTGGGAATGGAAGAACTCCCATCCCCCCGGGCCCGGAACCGGCGTTGGGGCCACAAAAAAACCGGCCCACGGGCCGGTTCTTCATGCCCTGACGGGCGGCTGCTGCATCAGTACCAGTCCACCTCGTCCAGCACGTCCATCACCTGCTCGGCAAACAGCTGGTGGCCGTAGGGCGTGGGGTGGAAGCCGTCGGAGAACATGAAGCGCTGCCACCAGCTGGCGCCGGTGGGCGCGCCGGGCGGCGGCGTGGTGGCCGACAGCGCGGCCGCCGTGCATTCGCCCAGCGGGCGGTGCGGCACCACGGTGATCCACTCGGCGCCGCACACCGGCAGCGTGGCGTTGCTCAGGCCGTACCGCGCCGGGTTGGTCACCTGGTCGGCAAAGCGGCTGGCCAGGTCGATCACCTGCACGCGCGGCTCGCCGCCGAAGTTGGCCGCCAGCCGCTGGTTGAAGGTGCTGATCCAGCCCTTGAACAGCGCCTCGGACTGCGCGCGCACCTGGGCGCCGGCGGCGCCTTCGATCTGCGCCAGCACCGCCTGGAAGCGCGGCGTGTAGGTGATGGTGGGGATGTTGGCCACCACCACCTGCTTCGCGCCCTTGTCGAGTGCCTGCGCCTTGATGACGCCGACGAAATGGTCGGCCAATGCCTGCATGTAGTAGGTCCCGCCTTGAGCCCGTCGCTGTTCCGGCGTGTCTCCACCCAGCGCCCACTGCTGACCGAGTGTGAACGTATCGAGCAGCGGGCTGACGAGTCCGCCAAAGGGGGAAGTGGCATCCAACGGATCGCCACCGGCGAGGTACGCCCCCACCAGATCCGCCGCATCGTTGCCGCCGCCGTCCACCAGCACCAGGTCCTTGGCGCTCCAGCCCGCGGCGCCCGCGTCCTGCAGCTGCTTGACGATGGACAACGGCGCCGCCGCCCCGCCCGCGCTGGCCGGGTTGTTGATGCGGGCGCCGCCGATGGCGTAGTTGGTGCAGCCGGGCTGGGTGTTGGGCGTGAAGGTCTGGCCGTTGAACTTGTACACCGGGCACAGCGGCTTCACGTCGTAGGCCTTGGCGATGCGCTCCACCCACAGCACGTGGGGCTCGTCGGCCGAGCCCTGCACGCTGGCGATGCGCGGGCCGCCCGGCACGCCGGCGAAGGTGCCGCTGTCGCTGAGCGAATCGCCCACCACCTTCACGGCGTTGATGCCCAGCGGGTTGTCGTCGTCGTCATCGCCGCCGCCGCAGGCGGACAGGGCCACGGCCACCGCCAGGGCGGTCAGCTTCCAGTTCAGCAGGGGTTTGAAGCGCACGGGTGTCTCCTCTTGGTCATCAATCGGTCATCGTAAACACCGCACGCGCCGAGCGCGCCTAGGGCAAACCCAAGCGGCGCTATGCTCGCGGCTCGAAGGAGAGACCACCATGAACGCCCCCGCCCCCCGCACGCACCGCATCGCCGTCATCCCGGGCGACGGCATCGGCCAGGAAGTGATGCCCGAGGCGCTGCGCGTGCTCGATGCCGCGCAGCAGAAGTTCGGCTTCGCGCTCGACCTCACGCCCATCGACTGGGCCAGCTGCGACTATTACGCCAGGACGGGCGACATGATGCCGCCCGACTGGAAGGCGCAGCTCGAGCCGCAGCACGCCATCCTGTTCGGCGCCGTCGGCTGGCCGGCCACAGTGCCCGACCACATCTCGCTGTGGGGCAGCCTGCTCAAGTTCCGGCGCGAATTCGACCAGTACATCAACCTGCGCCCGGTGCGCCTGTTCGAGGGCGTGCCCTGCCCCCTGGCCGGCCGAAAGCCGGGCGAGATCGACTTCCTCGTCGTGCGCGAGAACACCGAGGGCGAATACACCAACCTGGGCGGCGTGATGTACGCCGGAACCGAGCGCGAGATCGTGGTGCAGGAGACGGTGATGAGCGCCTTCGGTGCCGACCGCGTGCTGAAGTTCGCCTTCGAGCAGGCTGCCGCGCGCCCGCGCCAGAAGCTGGATGTGGCGACCAAGAGCAACGGCATTGCGATCAGCATGCCCTGGTGGGACGGCCGCGCCGACCGCATGGCCAAGAACTACCCGCAGATCGCCGTCGAGAAGCACCACATCGACATCCTCACCGCGCGCTTCGTGCTGCAGCCGCAGCGCTTCGACGTGGTGGTGGCCAGCAACCTGTTCGGCGACATCCTGAGCGACCTGGGCCCGGCCTGCACCGGCACCATCGGGCTCGCGCCTTCAGCCAACCTGAACCCGGAGCGCCAATTCCCCAGCCTGTTCGAGCCGGTGCACGGCAGCGCGCCCGACATCTTTGGCCGCAACATCGCCAACCCAGTGGCCATGATCTGGTCGGCCGCGCTGATGCTGCAGTTCCTGGGCGAACAGGCCGCGCACGACGCCATCCTGAAAGCCATCGAGCAGGTCCTGGCGCAGGGCCCGCGCACGCCGGACCTGGGCGGGAAGGCCTCGACGACCGAGATGGGTGAGGCGATTGCGGCGTTGATCGCTGCTTGAAACAGGGGGGTATATGCCTTCAGGGTTTGACTGGAGGGCGCTGGCGGATGGCGTGGTGGGGAGTATGTTCTGACTGCCCGGCCGCCCTGTGGGAGCGGCATTGGCCGCGATGAAGCGCATCACCCCGCGACACCCCCATCGCGGGCAAGCCCGCTCCCACAACATCCGTCAGAACATCGGTCGCCGAGGGCGGCACCGGCGCTCAGGGGCAGTGCTGGCGCATGGTCGCCAGGTTGCGCCACGCGTCATCGAAATACGCGCGCTGCTTTGGTTGCAGGATGGATGGCCGAACCTGCTCGGCGTCGCTTTCCGATCCGAGATGGGCGAGGTGATCTCGGCATTGATCTCGGCTTGAATCTGGGGGGTATATGCCTTCAGCGCTTGTTTGACGGGCGCTACCAGCTGTGCTGATCGGGAGTATGTGCTGAGCACCCGGCCACCCTGTGGGAGCGGCCTTGGCCGCGATGAAGCGCATCATCCCGCAACACGCCCCACCGCGGGCAAGCCCGCTCCCAGTAGGCGCTCGCGGCGCCCTCACTGGTCCCGCACCGCCCACTCCACCAGCCGGTCCAGCGCCGGCCGCGCGGCGCTGGCGTTGGGGTGGTTGATGATGCCCACCACCGCGTAATTGCGGCCCGACAGGCCGTAGGCGTAGCCGGCGATGGCCACCACGTCGCGCAGGGTGCCGGTCTTCAGGCGTGCGTTGCCGATGGCGGCCGAGTTGGGGCTGCGCGCGGCCATGCGGCGCGTGGTGCCGTCCACACCGGCGATCGACAGCGAGTGCTCGAACGCCGCGCCATTGGGGTGGCCGGCGGCGTGCTGCAGCAGCGCGGCCAGCGAGGCCGCGGTGGCGCGCTCGTTGCGCGACAGGCCCGAGCCGTTCTCGACCACCGGCGTGGTGCGCAGGCCGAAGCGCTCGCGCCACCAGCGCTTCAGGCGGTTCTGCGATTCGGCAAAGCTGCCGCGCCCGTCGGCCGCCGACAGCGTAAGGAACAACTGCTGCGCCATCACGTTGTTCGAGAACTTGTTGATGTCGGCAATGATGTCCGACAGCGGCAGCGAGAAGCCGGTGACCAGCGGCTGGCCGGTGGCGGGCCGGTCGAGCCACTGCACCTGCCCGGTCAGCGCGCCGCCGCTGGCGCGCCACATGGCCTCGATCACGCGCGGGGCGTAGCTGCGCGGCTCGACGTAGGCGATGCCCCAGTTCTGCTCGCCGCAGCTCATCGGGTAGCGGCCGGAGAAGCTGACGCGGTTGGGGTCGGTGAAATCGGCCGCCAGGCGCGTGCGCCAGGCACCGCAGGCGCCGGCGGCGGCGGGCACCTCGGCGGGGATGTCGACGCCGGCGATGGGCGGCTCGCTGACCACCAGCGCGCGCTGGCTGGCCGGGTCGGGGATGAACTTGAAGATCAGCGCCTTGAAGTTGACCAGCAGCCCGTCGGGCCCGGCGTTGTAGGGCCGCAGCGGGTCGTCGTCGAAGGCGGCGGCGTCGTGCGCGGGCAGGCGGAACACGCTGTTGTCCAGCAGGATGTTGCCGCGGATGACGCGGATGCCCTTGTCCTGGATGGCGCGCATCAGCTCCTGCAGGCGCTCCAGCACCAGCTTGGGATCGCCGCTGCCCTGGATCAGCAGGTCGCCGTGCAGCACCCCGTTGGCGATGCGCCCCTGCGTGTACACGCGCGTGCGCCACAGGTGGTTGGGGCCCAGCAGATCGACCCCCGCGTAAGTGGTCACCAACTTCATCACCGAGGCCGGGTTCATCGGCACATCGGCCTGCCAGGCCAGGCGCGGTGGCGGCAGGGCCATGCTCGCGGGCGCGGGCGCGGGGGCGGGGTTGCGCTCGCCGCCGGGGTTCACGGGTTCGGGCACGCGCGTTACCGTGCCGGGCGGCGGTGGCAGGGACGCCACCACCATGGACACCGCCGTGACCGGCACGCCCGCGCGGGACAGGGCCTGGACGATCTCGGGCGGCAGCGGGGCCTGGGCAAAGGCGGGCACCGCCAGCAGGGCGGCAAGCAGAAGACTGGGTCGGCGCAAGGTCACGGGCTGAAGTCTAGGGGAGGCGCGTGGCCCGCGCATGACGCGGGCCGCGGGTGGCGCGGCAGACGGGTGACGCCCTGGCGGGCCAGCGGTGCGCCGGCGCGCTGGGCGCCAGCACCCCGCCCGAGGCCGGGGGCGCCGCTGCTTCGGGCGCGTTCTCGTGGCGTGCTGCCTGCATCACCCTGGGCGTATTGCACACTGCCGTCATGGTTATGGCAGGTGCGGGCGTGTGGTGGGGAGGGCGCTGGCAACTCACTTCATGCGTTGGATGCAACCACGTCACGGCCTGGCGGCCGTCCTGGCTTCACTGGCCTTGACCGTGTCGGGGCTGGCCCAGGCCCAGGCCCAGGCGTCGCCGGCGCCGCTGATCTGCACCGGGCAGCTCTACCAGATGACTGCGGGTAGCACCGCTGGCTCCGATACGCAGGTCTGGCTGATGGGCAGCGATTACCGGCACGGCACGTTGCCGCTGTTCACGGTGCCGGGCGTATCGGTCAACGGCCTGGCGTTCAACCCGCAGGACCGGCTCCTGTACGCCGTCAACGACTACACCAACGCCGCCGGCCTGCGCCTTTATCGCCTGAATGCGGCGGGTGTTGTGAGGAGCGCGAAGATCACCAACAGCACGGGTGGAGACGTGGCGTTGATCAGCGACCGCAGAAACAGCGGCACCTTCGATGCCCACGGCAACCTGTTCATGGCCGATGGCTGGATTCCCCCCCACCAGGGCCTGTTCCTCGTCACCGGCGCGGCGACCATGCAGCCGCAAACCCGGCGCATCACGATCGAGACGGACACCAACCCGCCAGGTGGGTATACGGGCGTTGCGCTCGACGGCACCACGGGTGGCATCAACGTCGGCGACCTGGCCTACAGTCCCGCGGAAAGCAGCGCCACGACCGCCGTGCTCTACGGCACGCGCAACGTGCAAGCGTCGGACGACACGCCACGGGGTGTCTACCTGTACCGCATCGTGGTGGACCTGACGGCGCCCACCCCGACGGCCAGGGCCTCGCGGATTGCCACCACATTGCCCAGGCTGATCACCTACGGCTCGGCCTACCTGGGTGCCGACGGGGGTCTGATCGTCTCCGCCAACAACAACGCGTTCTATCGCGTCAACGTGACCAACGGCAGCCACACCGTGCTGACGGCGGCCAACGGCGATGCAAACACGAACACCGACGGCACCACCTGCATCGCCGTGCCGCTGGTCGACGTGGTGAAGCAGGCGGGTGCACCCGTGGCGGTGCTCAACGGCCACACCTTCGACGTGCCCTACACCCTGACGGTGGGCAACACCGGGGCCGTGCCCACGCCCAACGTGCAGATCAGCGACAACCTGCGCAACGCCTTTGCGGCCGGCACGCCCACGCTGGGCATCAGCGCCGGACCGAGCGTGACGGCGGGCAGCTGCACCCTCAGCGGCGACTTTGGCGGCACCAGCAGTTTCGCCCTGCTGAGCGGTACCGACAACTTGCCTCCCGGCGCCAGCTGCACTGTGCAGTTCACCGTGCGCGTGGCCTACGCCAGTGCCGCCGCCGTGCCCACCACGGCGCAGTCGAACACCGCCCTGGCCAGTTCGGCCAGTAGCGCCAACGCGGGCCACAGCTGGCCCGGCGGCTTGCCGGCGCCACCCGCCAACCTGCTGGCGCAGGACGCATCCACCGACGCGGCGGCACTGCCAGCTTCTCCCAACAGCGATGCGCCGGCCCCCACGCCCGTCACGCTGGCGGCCATCGGCCCCATCACGTTCGAGAAGACCATCACCAGCGGCGCCAACCCCTTGCCGGGCGGCACGGTGGCCTATGGCATCACCGTGCGCAACGGCGGTGCGGCGCCGGTGCTGTATCCGGCCGGCAGCCTGAGCGACACGCTGCCCGCCGGCACCAGCTACGTCGATGGCGACTTCGTCTGCACGGGCGGGCAGTGCCTGAACGCCGCGCCGTTTGCGGTGCCCGCCGGCGACAGCGTGACGCTGGCGCTGCGCGTGGCGGTGGATGCCGGCGTGGCCCCCGGAACGGTCATCACAAACACCATCACCCCGCCCGCGGGCAACAGCTGTGCGCCGGCGCCGGCGGGGTGCTCGGTGCCCACCACGGTGAGGGCACCGCCGGCGGACATGGGCGTGGTGATGTCGGGCCTGCCCAGCGTGGTCAGCCCCGGCAGCACCGTGAGCGGCGAGATCCGGTGCGCCGCGGTCGCCGGCACGGCGCTGGCGCCCACCTGCAGCGCCACCGCGCAGGACAGCGATGGCGCGGCGATTCCGGTCACGGTGGGCGCCTGTACGCCCACGCTGCCGGTGGCCGCGCTGGCGGCGGGCAGCAGCATCACCTGCCCCATCAGCTTCACCGCGCCGGGCGTGGCGGGCGGTACGGACACGGGGCCCACGGGGGTCACAGTGACCGCCACCACCGGTGCCAGCAACGACAACAACCCGGCCAACAACAGCGACACCGGCGCGGCGTCGATCATCGACGCGGTGGACGACACGGCAGTCAACCAGCCCGCCGGCGCCACGGCCGCGACCCACGACGTGTCCGGCAACGACCAGGTGCCCGCGGGCAGCGTCTTCGCCTTGGGCGCCGGCAGCACCTGCGCCAACCCGGCGCTCGGCCCGACGGGCCTGGCCACGTTCGATGTGCCCGCCAGCGGCAGTTGCACCGTGGCTTACCAGGTGTGCGCCCCGGCGCCCAACCAGGCCGTGTGCGATATCGCCGTGCTCACGGTGAGCGCCGGCACCGGACCCCAGGCCCGCGACGACAGCGCGGCCCTGGCCGCGAGCGGCCCGACCACCCTCAGTGTGCTGGCCAACGATCCAGGCCAGGCGCAGGCGGCCCCCGGCAGCATCCTGCTGGCCAACCCGCCCGCTGGCGCCACGCTGACGCCCGACGGCCAGCAGATGACCGTGCCGGGCCAGGGCGTCTGGACGGTGAACGGCGACGAGGTGGTGTTCAGCCCGGCGCCCGGCTTTGGCGGCGTGCCGACCCCTGTCGGCTATTCGTTCGCCAACGCGGCGGGTGACCGGTCGAACGTGGCCACCATCACGCTCACCGCGCCGGTCGGCGCGGTGACGGCGGTGCCCACGCTGTCGCATTGGGCGCTGATGGCGCTGGCCGCCATGCTGGGCGCCCTGGGCCTGCGGCAGCGGCGTCGCGGCGCGCGCTGACCGGGTGCGGCGCCGCCGCGGCGGGCCGCTGGCGGGCAGCCGATAATCGCCCGCATGCTCTCCTCGCCCCGTGCGGTCGGCATCGCGGCGGCCGTGGTCACGGTGGCGATCTGGACCGGCTTCATCGTCATCGGTCGTGCCTCGGCGGGCATGACGCTGCTGCCGTTCGACCTGGCGCTGCTGCGCATCGCCGGTGCCAGCGTGGTGCTGCTGCCCTGGGGCTGGTGGCTGGCGCGGCGGCAGGGCGGCTCGTCGTCGCTGGGGGGCTTTTCGCCGCTGCCGCTGCGGCCCACGGTCACCGCCGGCGTCTTCGGCGGGCTGGTCTACGCCATCCTGTGCTATGCGGGTTTCTTCTTTGCGCCGGCGGCGCACGCCTCGGTGCTGATGCCGGGCAGCCTGCCGCTGTGGACGGCGCTGTTGGCGGCCGTGCTGCTGCGCGACCGCATTACCCCGGCGCGGGCGCTGGGGCTGGCCTGCATCGTGGGCGGCGACGTGCTGGTGGGCGGCGAGGGGCTGCTGTCGGCCTTCCGCGGCGGCGAGGTGTGGAAGGGCGACCTGATCTTCATGAGCGCGGCGTTCTGCTGGTCGGTGTACAGCGTGCTGGCGCGCAAATTCGGACTGGACGCGGTGCGCGCCACCATCGCCATCACGGTGTTCGCCTGCTTCACCTATGTGCCGCTGTTCGCGTTGCTGACCGGCACCGGCGTGCTGCCCACGCGGCTGGGCACGGCGCCGTGGGGCGAAATCGCCTTCCAGGCGCTGTTCCAGGGCGTGGGTTCGGTGGTCATCTCGGGCATCACCTTCGTGCAGATGGTGCGCGCCTTCGGGCCGGTCAAGTCGACCATGATCACGGCGCTGGTGCCGGGGCTGTCGGCGCTGGGCGCGGTCGCCCTGCTGGGCGAGCCGCTGGGCTGGAACCTGCTGGCGGGGCTGGCGCTGGTCACGGCCGGCATTCTGTTCGGGGTGCGTGCGGTGCGGCAGCAAACTCCTGATTCCATAGCTGTTCGCGCTTGTCCAGCAGGCGCTGGAGGCCAAAAGAACTCATGAATACCGCGGCACTCAACCTGCTGGCCTTCGATACCAGCACCGAGCACCTGTCGGTCGCCGTGCAACGCAGCCGCGACGGCCAGCGCTTCGCGCGCAGCGGCCCCGGCGGCGCGCAGTCGTCAACCACGCTGATCCCCACCGTGCAGGCGCTGCTGGCGCAGGCCGGGCTGGCCCTGGGCGATCTGCAGGCCATCGTGTTCGGTCGCGGGCCGGGTTCGTTCACCGGGCTGCGCACGGCCTGCTCGGTGGCGCAGGGGCTGGCCTGGGGCGCGGGCGTGCCGGTGCTGCCGGTCGATACCCTGCTGGCCGTGGCCGAGGCGGCGCGCCAGTCGCTGAGCACCGCGCCCGACAGCCTGCGCGTGCTGGCCCTGCTGGATGCGCGCATGGGCGAGGTCTATGCGGCCGAGTACGCCTGGTCGCCCGCCGACGGCTGGCAGGTGCTGGCCGAGGCCGCCGTGCTGTCACCCGACGCCGTGGCCGTGCCGCCCGCCGGCACCTTGCTGGCCGGCAACGCCGCCGCCGTGTATGCGGAGCGCCTGCCCGCCGCCGTGCTGGCCCTGCCGCGCGCCGACGTGCTGCCCACGGCCGACGCTCTGCTCAGCCTGGCGCCCGCGCTGCTGGCCGCCGGTCGGGCCGTGCCGGCCGAACAGGCGCTGCCGCTCTACATCCGCGATAAAGTGGCGCAGACTACCGCCGAACGTGCCGCCGCTGGCCTGACACGCTGAGCGCGGCCACCGCCCGCCTGCACCATGAGCGCCGTCCTCTCCGCCACCACCCCATCCGCTTGGCCGCCCGTCGCGCCCGCGCTGGAAGCACGCTTCGAGCCCATGGCGGCCGAGCGGCTGGATGCCGTGCTGGCCATCGAGCAGAACGTCTACAGCCACCCCTGGTCGCGCCGCAACTTTGCCGACACCCTGGCGGCCGGACACCAGGCGCAATGCCTGGTCGGGCCGCTGCCGGATGGGAGCGAGGACCTGATCGGCTACTTCGTCGCCATGCAGGGTCATGAGGAAGTGCACCTGCTCAACATCACCGTCGCGGCCGGGCACCAGCGCCAGGGCTGGGCGCTGGTCATGCTCGACGCGTTGGCGCTGTGGTCGCGCGCGCGCGGGGCGCACTGGCTGTGGCTGGAAGTGCGCGCCAGCAACACGCGCGCGCAGCAGATCTACCTGAAGCGCGGTTTTGCCCGCGTGGGCCTGCGCAAGGCCTACTACCCCGCCGGCCACGGCCTGCGCGAAGACGCCGTGGTGATGAACCTGCGGCTGGGAGACGGCGCATGACTCTGCAACTGGATGAGCGCCAGCGCGCCATGCTGGCCGAGATGGGCATCAAGCTGTGGTTGCCCAAGGCGGCACCGGCAACTCCTGAAACCGTAGCTGCCAGCGCTGACCAGGCGGGCGCTGGAGCCCGATTTGATTCTGAACCGGTGCAGCCGGCCGCCGCCGCGCCCTCGATTGCCCGCGCTGCCGCCGCGCCTTCCTCACCGCGCCCCCGCCCCGTCGCGCCGTCGGAAGGCGCCACCCCCGCACCCGAGTCCAGGTCCGCAATGGCTCTCGGCCCGCGCCCCGAAGGCGTGGCCGACATGGACTGGCTGCAGCTGGAGGCCACGGTGGCCGCCTGCCGCGCCTGCGGCCTGTGCGCCGGCCGCACGCAGACCGTGTTCGGCGTCGGCGCCCGCAGCGCCGACTGGATGGTCATCGGCGAAGCCCCCGGCGAGAACGAAGACCGCCAGGGCCAGCCCTTCGTCGGCCAGGCCGGCAAGCTGCTGGATGCCATGCTGGCCGCCATCGGCCTGTCGCGGCAGGTGGAGAGCGCTTCTGAATCGATAGCTGCTCGCGCAGACCAGGCAGGCGCTGAAGGCCAAAAAGGCTTGAAACGCGGTGTCTACATCGCCAACGTGCTGAAGTGCCGCCCGCCCGGCAACCGCAACCCGCAACCCGACGAAATCGCCCAGTGCGAGCCCTACCTGCGCCGCCAGGTCGCGCTGGTGCAGCCGAAGATCATCCTCGCCATGGGCCGCTTCGCCGTGCAGTCCTTGCTGCAGACCACCGAGCCCATCGGCCGCCTGCGCGGCCGCGTACACACCTACGAAGGCGTGCCCGTCATCGTCACCTACCACCCCGCCTACCTGCTGCGCGCCCTGCCCGACAAGGCCAAGGCCTGGCAGGACCTGTGCCTGGCGCTGGAGGTGATGGGCGGGCAGGACGGGCGCTGAGCGCGGGCCCATCGGCAACCGCGCTCAGCCCTCGCCGGGCGCGCCGCCTCAGCCGCCGCGCCGGCGGCGCGGATAGGCCAGCCAGCCGAGCAGGCCGGACAGCAGCATCAGGCCCCAGGCTTCCAGCGTCGGAACCGGCTGGACCGCCGCCGGGGCGAAGCTGGCCGTGACCGCCTGGTGGGCCGCGATGCCGCTCAGCGTGCACACCGGGTTGGTGCCCGAGCAGGCGCCCGACCAGCCGGTGAACACATAGCCCGGGTTGGCCGTGGCCGTGCAGGTGCTGCTGCCGCCGGCCGCCACCACGGCGGGCACGCACACCGCGCTGCCGCCGGCCGGGTTGTTGACGCTGGCCGTGACGTTGTAGGCCGGCGCGAAGTTGGCCGTCACCGCCCGGTCGGCCGTCACCCCGCTCAGCGTGCAGACCGGGTTGCTGCCCGCGCAATCGCCCGACCAGCCGGTGAACACATAGCCTGCGTTGGCCGTGGCCGTGCAGGTGCTGCTGGCACCCGACAGCACGGAGGGCGGCACGCAAGCCACGCTGCCCGCGGCCGGATCATTGACGCTGGCGGCGATGTGGTAAGTGGGCACCGTCACCGTGGCACTGGCGCTGCCCGACAGGCTGCCCGAGGTCCAGGTGGCGGTGTTGGTGGTGGTGTTGTTGATCACGGCCGCCGCGTTGATGCCCAGCGCGACTGTGTTGATGCTCGCGCCGGGCGCCAGGCTGTGGTTCAGGCCGCTGAAGATCGTGCCCAGCTGGTCGTCCACCAGGTCGTGGGTGCTCAGTGTCGTGGTGCCGGTGTTGGTGGCGGTGTAGCAGTAATACACCGTGGTGCCGGTGTTGACCGAGAGGCTGCTGGTGGCCGCGCACACGCCGGGGGTGGTGCCCACGGTCTTGGTCAGCACGATCGCCTCGGTGGTGCGGACCTGGGCCGTCCAGCCGGGATAAGTAACGGAGAAGTCGGAGCAGAACGCGAAGGTGATCGCATTGCCCGTGGAGCGCACCAGGCCCGGGCCGGCGTTGCCGGGCAGCCCGCCGCCCCACCACGCGCCCGCGGTGCCCCCGCACACCGGCGGCGAGGCATTGCCGGAGCCGATCTGCGGCGCGGCCGTGCTGGCGCCGTCGTAGATGAACAGTCCATCCCAACCACCCTCGACCTGGAACGCCGCGAACGCCACATCGATGGTGGTGCCCGGCGCCGACATGAAAGTGACGACGCTGGTGGACAGGTTGGTGTAGTTGGCGTAGTTGCCCCCCGGCCCGCCGCTGTCGTAGTAGTTGAACCAGGCAGTGCCGGGCCCCGAATTGAGCGTGTAGGTGGCGTGCCCCGTGTTGTACGGGTGGTTGACGGCCGTTTGCGCCGACGCCGAACCCCAGCCCAGCAGCACGCCGAGCGAAAGCAGAAGAATCCGAACAAGCCCCATCACAACCCCCTCTTGCGGTGAAAACCATGCGACGCAAAAGGTAATTTTATTCGTCATGTAACAAAATTTACACGGCGTCGGGTCAAACTGACGGTGTTTGTGGCAGCTAGCCGACATCGTGAAGGGCGCGCGGTCCTTCAAGCGTCGATATTCGCCGCCCGCAGCGCGTTGGTCTCGATGAAGGCGCGGCGCGGCTCGACTTCGTCGCCCATCAGGGTGGTGAACACTCGGTCGGCTTCGATGGCGTCCTCGATCTGCACGCGCAGCAGGCGGCGCACGGTGGGGTCCATGGTGGTTTCCCACAGCTGCTCGGGGTTCATCTCGCCCAGGCCCTTGTAGCGCTGGCGCGCGGTGGTGCGCTCGGCCTCGGCCAGCAGCCATTGCATGGCCTGGCGGAAATCGCTCACGCGCTCCTCGCGCTGGCGCTCGCCCTCGCCGCGACTGACTTTGGCGCCTTCGGTCAGCAGGCCCTTGAACGTCTGCGCGGCTTCGGCCAGCGCGGCGTAGTCGGCGCCGTGCACGAAGTCCTGGGTGAGGACGCTGCTCTTGATGTTGCCGTGGTGCCGGCGGCTGATGCGCAGCACGGGCTTGTCGGTGCGAGCGTCGAATTCGCTGGCGACTTCGGGCGCGCTGCCGCCGGATTGCTGCTCGTGCAGGTATTGCTGTAGCGCCAGCGCGCTGGCTGCGGCGGCCTCGGTGCTGTCCAGGTTCAGCGCCACGCCGGCGGCGATGGCGCGCAGGGCCTCGGCGTCCATGAAGGCCGACAGGCGCTCGATCACGGCCTCGGCCAACTGGTGCTTGCGCGCCAGTTCGGCCAGGGTGTCGCCGCTGATCTGCTGCGCGGCATCGCCGCCGGTGTGCACCACGGCGTCCTTCAGCGCCACGCGCAGCAGGAAGGCCTCCAGCGCGGCGTTGTCCTTCAGGTACAGCTCTTCCTTGCCGGCCTTGACCTTGTACAGCGGCGGCTGGGCGATGTAGATGTGGCCACGCTCGACCAGCTCGGGCATCTGGCGGTAGAAGAAAGTGAGCAGCAGGGTGCGGATGTGCGCGCCGTCCACGTCGGCGTCGGTCATGATGATGATGCGGTGGTAGCGCAGCTTGTCGATGTTGAAATCGTCGGCGCCGCTCTTGCCCGAGTCGGCGGCGGTCTTGCCGATGCCGGTGCCCAAAGCGGTGATGAGGGTGACGATTTCGTTGCTGGTCAGCAGCTTCTCGTAGCGCGCGCGCTCGACGTTCAGGATCTTGCCGCGCAGCGGCAGGATGGCCTGGAACTTGCGGTCACGCCCCTGCTTGGCGCTGCCGCCGGCCGAGTCGCCCTCGACGATGTAGATCTCGCTCATCGCCGGGTCTTTTTCCTGGCAGTCGGCCAGCTTGCCGGGCAGGCCGAAGCCGTCGAGCACGCCCTTGCGGCGCGTCATTTCGCGCGCCTTGCGGGCGGCCTCGCGCGCGCGGGCGGCCTCGACGATCTTGCCGCAGATGATCTTGGCGTCGTTCGGACGCTCTTCCAGGTACTCGGCCAGGGACTTGGCGACGATGTCCTCGACCGGCGCGCGCACTTCGCTGCTGACGAGCTTGTCCTTGGTCTGGCTGCTGAACTTGGGTTCGGGCACCTTCACGCTCAGCACGCAGACCAGGCCCTCGCGCATGTCGTCGCCGGTGACGTCCACCTTGGCTTTCTTGGCCAGTTCGTTCTGCTCGATGTACTTGCTGATGACGCGCGTCATCGCCGCGCGCAGGCCGGTGAGGTGCGTGCCGCCGTCGCGCTGCGGGATGTTGTTGGTGAAGCAGAGCACCTGCTCGTTGTAGCCATCGTTCCACTGCATGGCCACTTCCACACCGATCTCGGTGCCGGGGATGCCGCCGTAGGTCTCGGACGGGCGCGTGCCGGTGGCGTGGAAGGCGTTGGGGTGCAGCACCTTCTTGGCGCCGTTGATGAAGTCGACGAAGCCCTTCACGCCGCCGGCGCCGGAGAAGTCGTCTTCCTTGCCGCTGCGCTCGTCGATCAGGCGGATGCGCACGCCGTTGTTCAGGAAGCTGAGTTCGCGCAGGCGCTTGGCCAGGACTTCATAGTGGAAGTCGCTGTTTTCCTTGAAGATCTCGGTGTCGGGCAGAAAGCGCACCTCGGTGCCGCGCTTGTCGGTGTCGCCCGTGATCTTCATGGGTGACACAAGGACAAGGCCCTCCGGGCCTTGTAGTTCCGTCGTTATTCTGTCTTGCACGAAGCCGCGGCTGAACTCCAGCTCGTGCTTCTTGCCGTCGCGCCGCACCGTCAGGCGCAGCTTGCTCGACAGCGCGTTCACGCAGCTCACGCCCACGCCGTGCAGGCCGCCCGAGACCTTGTAGCTGTTCTGGTTGAACTTGCCCCCGGCGTGCAGCTCGGTCAGCGCGATCTCGGCGGCCGAGCGCTTGGGCTCGTGCTTGTCGTCCATCTTCACGCCGGTGGGGATGCCGCGGCCGTTGTCGGTGACGCTGATGGAGTTGTCGGAGTGGATGGTGACGACGATGTCGTCGCAGTAGCCGGCCAGCGCCTCGTCGATCGAGTTGTCGACCACCTCGAACACCAGGTGGTGCAGGCCGGTGCCGTCGCTGGTGTCGCCGATGTACATGCCCGGGCGTTTGCGCACCGCCTCCAGGCCTTCCAGGATCTGGATGGCGCCTTCGCCGTAGCCGCTGCCGGCGGCAGCAGGGGTCTGGGAATCGGGCTTGGATGCGTCGGTCATGAAATCTTCCGCGTAGCTGCTTATGAATGAAATTGGCTTTCATCGCTTACGGGATAAGCGCGAGCAGCTATAAAAAACAGAGTAAACGGGGCGTTGGCGCATCAGATGCGCATGGGCATCACCACGTACTTGAAGTGGGCGTTGTCGGGCAGGGTGATGAGGGCCGAGCTGTTGGCGTCCTGCAGGTCGATCTTCACCATCTCCTGCTGGCTCATGTTGGCCAGCGCGTCGATCAGGTAGGTGACGTTGAAGCCGATCTCGATCGAATCGCCACCATAGTCGATGTCGAGTTCGTCCACCGCCTCTTCCTGCTCGGCGTTGTTGGAGGCCACGCGCAGCGTGCCGGGCTCGAAGTTCAGGCGCACGCCCTTGAACTTCTCGCTGGTCAGGATGGCGGTGCGTTGCAGGCTGGCCAGCAGCGGCGCGCGGCCCAGGGTGACGCTGTTGCTGTGGTTCTTGGGGATCACGCGGTTGTAGTCGGGGAACTTGCCCTCGACCAGCTTGGTGACGAACTCCATGGCGCCGAACGAAAAGCGCGCCTGGTTGGCGGCGAACTGCATCTCGATCATCGGCGCTTCCTGCCCCTCGGGCACGCTGGCGTCGGACAACAGGCGCTGCAGCTCGATCACGGTCTTGCGCGGCAGGATCACCTCCTGCTTGGGCACTTCCACGTCCAGCGTGGCGCTGGCAAAGGCCAGGCGGTGGCCGTCGGTGGCCACCAGGCTGAGCTGCGTGCCCTCGGCCACGAACAGGATGCCGTTGAGGTAGTAGCGAATGTCGTGCACCGCCATGGCGAAGGCCACCTGGTCGAGCAGGTTCTTCAGCGTCTTCTGCGGCACCTTGAAGGCGGGGCCGAAGTTGGGCGCCTCCTGCACCAGCGGGAAGTCCTCGGCCGGCAGGGTCTGCAGCGTGAAGCGCGACTTGCCGCCTTTCAGGATCAGCTTGTTCTGCTGCGACTCCAGGCTCACCGTCTGGTCGGCCGGCATGGTGCGCAGGATGTCGATCAGCTTGCGCGCGCCCACGGTGGTGGCGAAGTTGCCGCTGTCGCCGCCCAGCGTGGCCGCGGTGCGGATCTGGATCTCGAGGTCGCTGGTGGTGAGCTGCACGGTTTCGCCGTTCTTGCGCAGCAGCACGTTGGCCAGCACCGGCAGCGTGTGGCGGCGCTCGACGATGCCGGCGACCGATTGCAGCGCGCCGAGCAACTGGTTTTGGGTGGTCTTCAGAACGATCATGTCTTCCTCAATATCCTCGTCATGATGGGCGCCCAGGCCGGGCCGTGTGGCGCCCACGCCGCCCCTGAAGGGTCAGCGTCGGCCAACCCCGCATTGTCGCCGTTTTTGGGGCCTTTCTGCCTCAGCGCCACGCCTGCCGGCCTCATCCTTTCAGCGTCTGCTCCAGCACGTGCAGCTGCTGGTTCAGCTCGGTCAGCTGCTGGCGCTCGCCGGCGATCTTGCGCACCGCGTGCAGCACGGTGGTGTGGTCGCGCCCGCCGAACAGCTCGCCGATCTCGGGCAGGCTTTTCTGCGTCAGTTCCTTGGCCAGGTACATGGCAATCTGGCGCGGCCGGGCGATGCTGGCGGGGCGCTTCTTGCTGTACATGTCCGAGACCTTGATCTTGTAGTAGTCGGCCACGGTCTTCTGGATGTTCTCGACGCTGATCTGGCGGTTCTGGATCGACAGCAGGTCGCGCAGCGCCTCGCGCGCCAGCGGGATGGAGATTTCCTTCTGGTTGAAGCGCGAATAGGCCAGGATCTTGCGCAGCGCGCCTTCCAGTTCGCGCACGTTCGAGCGCACGTTCTTGGCGACGAAGAACGCCACTTCCTCGGGCATCTCGGTGCCCTCGGCGGCGGCCTTGCTGATCAGGATGGCCACGCGCATCTCCAGCTCGGGCGGCTCCAGCGCCACGGTCAGGCCGGCATCGAAGCGCGACACCAGCCGCTCGTGGATGTCGGCCAGGCCCTTGGGGTAGGTGTCGCTGGTCATCACGATGTGGCTCTTCTTGGCCAGCAAGGCCTCGAAGGCGTTGAAGAACTCCTCCTGCGTGCGGTCCTTGTTGGCGAAGAACTGCACGTCGTCGATCAGCAGCAGGTCGAGCGAGTGGTAGCGGTCCTTGAACTGGTCGAAGGTCTTGCGCTGGTAGGCCTTGACCACATCCGACACGAACTGCTCGGCATGGATGTAGAGAACCTTGGCATCCGGGCGAGCCTGCAGCAGCCGGTTGCCCACCGCGTGCATCAGGTGGGTCTTGCCCAGGCCCACGCCGCCGTAGATGAACAGCGGGTTGTACAGCTGCCCCGGCGCGCCCGCCACGTGCAGCGCCGCCGCCCGCGCCATGCGGTTGGCCGAGCCTTCGACCAGGGTGTCGAAGGTCAGGGCACTGTTCAGCCGATGGCGGAAACCGCTGCCGCCGGCGCTTTCCTCTTCGCTGGGTATCGGTGCCGGGGTGGCCTCATGAACCGCTGGCGGCGGGCTGCCTGCGGACGAGGCGATCTCTTGAGGGGTATATTTGACGAGCGCTGCGCGAGGAGCAAGCGCTAACTCCACGCTCACCGGCTGCCCATGGAGCGATTCCAGGATGCCGGCGATGCGCGTGGCGTATTGGGCGCGCACCCAGTCGAGTTTGAAGCGGTTGGCGACGAACAGCGTGAGCTTCGACTGGTCGGTGGCCAACTGGGCGTTCAGCGGCTTGATCCAGGTGTTGAACTGCTGCTCGGGCAATTCCTGGGCCAGAACTTCAAGGCAGGCCGGCCATAACGCCGCGCCGGCGGAAACTGGGGTGTGCATGGGGAAACGAGGGGCCCTGGTCTGTGGATAAGCGGTGCCGACCGGGCGCCGGAGGCGATGCCCGAACGCAGATTATCCACAAGCGCGCGGCGGCCGCAAGAGGCGATCAGGGGGCACGGCCAAGGCCGGGGCGGGCGATGATGCCATGCCTGCCTTGGCCTTGTCGCCAAGATTTGCGATAATGCCGGGTTTCCCTTGATCTTGCGGCGCCGTTTCAGCCATGGGCTGGTGGCGCCGGGCTGCGCCAGCCGGCGCGCCACTGCCGGTGGATGTGCCGCCGCAGCCTGGGAAGCTCCCGATTCATTCCAAGGACGATCCGTCATGAAACGCACTTACCAGCCCTCCAAGACGCGCCGCGCGCGTACCCACGGCTTCCTGGTCCGCATGAAGACCCGCGGTGGCCGCGCCGTCATCAAGGCGCGCCGCGCCAAGGGCCGCAAGCGTCTGGCTGTCTGAGTTCGAACCGGCCTGCTGTGCCGGCGCCGGCCTGCCTGATGTCGAAGGCAGCACGCCCGAGCCTCATGCGCCGCTTGCGGACCCGCGATCAGTTCCAGGCCTTGCTGGCGCACCGACCGGTGTCGCGCACGGCGCATTTCGCCCTGCACCGCCTGCCTTTGCAGGCGCCGGGTGCGGGCGATGGCGCGGGGCCGACCCTGTTCCAGCCCGCCGATGGCGCGTGGCTGGGCGCCATGGTGCCCAAGCGCTGGGCGCGCCGCGCCGTGACGCGCAACGCCATCCGCCGCCAGATCCACGCCGTGGGTGAAAGCCTTCAGCCGCCGCTTGCCGCCGATGCGCACCTGGTGCGCCTGCGCGCAGGTTTTGCGCGGTCGCAGTTTCCCAGTGCCAGTTCGACGGCGCTGAAGGCGGCTGTGCGCGCCGAACTGCTGCTGCTGTTCGCCAGCCGGGAGCGCCGATGATCCGCGCGCTGCTCATCGGCCTGGTCAAGGGCTATCGGCTGCTGCTGTCGCCCTGGCTCGGCTCGTCCTGCCGCTTTGCGCCCACCTGTTCGCTGTACGCGCTGGGCGCGCTGGAGCAGCATGGCGCGCTGGCCGGCAGCTACCTCACGCTGCGGCGCATCGCGCGCTGCCATCCATGGTGCGAAGGGGGCTGCGACCCGGTCCCCGCGCATCCTCCCCGCCTCTTCACCGGCCTGATCGCGTCCAAGCGACCGGGCGCGCACCCGCCAAACCACCCGCAATGAACGACATCCGCCGCACCATCCTCTGGGTGATCTTCGCCTTCTCGCTGGTCATGCTGTGGGACCAGTGGCAGGTGCACAACGGCAACCGGCCGACCTTCTTCCCCGGTGCGTCGCAGCCCGCTGTCACGGCCAGTGCACCGGCTTCGGCGGTGCCGCCGGCCGCCAGCGCCGTGCCTGCAGCCACGCCCGGCGCCACGGCCATGCCGCCCGGCACCGCAGCCCCGGCACCGGCGGCCGAGGCCATGGCGCGCGAGCGCATCGAGGTCACGACCGACGTGCTCAAGCTGGTGTTCGACACCGAGGGCGGCTCGGTCATCCGCAGCGAATTCCTCAAGCACCCCTCGGCCGAGCACCCCGACCAGCCCTTCGTGCTGTTCGACAGCAGCGCCAACCGCGTGTACCAGGCGCAGTCGGGTCTGATCGGCGGGCCGTTCCCCACGCACAAGACACCTATGAAGTTCGTCGGCGAGCGCGCGCTGGCCGATGGCGCCAACGAGCTGGTGCTGCGCTTCGAGTCGGCCGAGCAGGGTGGCGTGCGGCTGAACAAGATCTACACGCTCCAGCGCGGCTCGTACCTGGTCGATGTGCGGCACGAGGTGGTCAACGCCAGCGGCCAGGCCGTGAACCCGCAGCTTTACGTGCAGCTGGTGCGCGACGGCAACCAGGCCGAGAACGCCACGCCGTTCTATTCCACCTTCACCGGCCCGGCCTTCTACACCGACGCCAAGAAGTTCCAGAAGGTGGCCTTCACCGACATCGAGAAGGGCAAGGCCGAGTTCGTCACCTCCTCGCCCGACGGCTGGGTGGCCATGGTGCAGCACTACTTCGCCAGCGCCTGGCTGTGGCCGCAGAACGTGCAGCACGACAACTTCGCCCGCAAGGTCGACAACAACCTGTATGCGGCGGGCATGATCGCCCCCGTGGGCGCGGTCGAGCCCGGCGCCACCCGCACGGCCGACACGCGCCTGTTCGTCGGCCCGCAGGACGAGAAGCTGCTCGAGAGCATCGCCCCCGGCCTGGAGCTGGTGAAGGACTACGGCTTCTTCACCATCCTGTCCAAGCCGCTGTACTGGCTGCTCGACAAGCTGCACGGTGTCATCGGCAACTGGGGCTGGGCCATCGTGGCGCTGGTGTTCCTGCTGAAGATTCTGTTCTACCCGCTCAACGCCAAGGCCTACGCCAGCATGGCCAAGATGAAGGCCATCAACCCCAAGGTGATGGACCTGCGCGAGCGCTACAAGGACAACCCGCAGCAGATGCAGATGGAGATGATGCGCGTCTACCGCGAGGAGAAGGTCAACCCCATGGGCGGCTGCCTGCCCATCCTGATCCAGATCCCGGTGTTCATCGCGCTGTACTGGGTGCTGCTGTCCAGCGTCGAGATGCGCGGCGCGCCGTGGATCCTGTGGATCAAGGACCTGTCCATCAAGGACCCGTACTTCATCCTGCCCGTCGTGATGACGCTGACCACGCTGCTGCAGACGGCGCTGAACCCGCTGCCGCCCGACCCGATGCAGGCCAAGCTGATGTGGATGATGCCGCTGATGTTCAGCGTGATGTTCTTCTTCTTCCCGGCCGGCCTGGTGCTGTACTGGATCACCAACAACGTCCTGACCATCGCGCAGCAGTGGGTCATCAACACCCGCATGGGCGTGCCGCCGAAGCTCAACCTGCCGAAGTTCCGATAGGTGCTTCAGGCACGCGATCAGGAAAGCCCGCCAATGGCGGGCTTTCCTTTTGATAGTGCCTTGCGCAGGCAGCGCGCCATTTTCAGGTGAAAACGATCTGAAACCGGCTTAAAACCGGCGCTGGCAGCTATGTTTTAAATAGCTTCTTCCGATGGCCCTTCACGCCGTGGGGAGCGCGGCCAGGCCGGCGAGCCGACTTTCTGTAGCATCGGTGCTTTACAACCCTGTTGATAAAGGACCACCCGATGGCACGTTCTTCCTTTGTTCGCAGCGCGCTGGCGCTGGCGGTGCTGGCGGCGGCCGGGGTGTCGCACGCGGCCACGCTGCGCATCGCCGGGGCCAACGACATCCTCACCTTCGACCCGCACGCGCAGAACCACCAGACCACGCTGGCCTACCAGCAGATGGTCTACGAATCGCTGGTGCGCTACAACGAGAAGTACGAGGTCGAACCCTCGCTGGCCGCCAAGTGGACGATGGTCTCGCCCACGCAGATCCGCTTCGAGCTGCGCAAGGGCGTCAAATTCCACGACGGCGCGCCCTTCACGGCCGACGACGTGGTGTTCTCGCTCAACCGCGCGATGACGCCGCCCTCCAACATGACGGCCTACGTGCAGAGCGTGAAGGAAGTCAAGAAGGTCGACGACCACACGGTCGACGTGATCCTGAAAGGCCCGAGCCCCGTGGTGCTGCGCGAGCTGACCGACGCGCGCATCATGAACAAGGCCTGGGCCGAGAAGAACAACGCCGCCAAGGCGCAGGACTACAAGGCCAAGGAGGAGAACTTCGCCGCCCGCAACGCCAACGGCACCGGCCCCTTCATCCTCGAAGCCTGGCAGCCCGACACCCGCACCACGCTGAAGAAGAACGCCGACTGGTGGGACAAGCCGCGCGGCAACGTCGACAACATCGTCTTCACCCCCATCAAGGCGGCGGCCACGCGGTCGGCCGCGCTCATCTCCGGCCAGGTCGACATGGTGGTCGACCCACCGGTGCAGGACCTGGAGCGCATCAAGCGCGACGCCAACATCAAGGTCATCGAAGGGCCGGAAAACCGCACCATCTTCCTCGGCTTCGACCAGCACCGCGACGAGCTGATGGGCTCCAACGTCAAGGGCAAGAACCCGCTGAAGGACAAGCGCGTGCGCCAGGCGCTGTACCAGGCGGTCGACATCGCGGCGATCGAGAAGAACGTGATGCGCGGCCTGGGCAAGCCCACGGGCACCATGATCGCGCCCATGGTCAACGGCTGGACGAAAGAGCTGGGCGCGCGCGCCGCCAAGTTCGACGTCAACGCCGCCAAGAAACTGCTGGCCGATGCCGGCTACCCCAACGGCTTCGAGCTGACGCTGGACTGCCCGAACGACCGCTACGTCAACGACGAGGCCATCTGCCAGGCCGTCACGGCGATGTGGACGCGCATCGGCGTCAAGACCCGGCTGCAGACCAACCCGATGTCGATCCACTCGGCCAAGATCCAGAAGTTCGACGTCAGCGCCTACATGCTGGGCTGGGGCGTGGCCACTTTCGACGCGCTGTACTCGCTGGATTCGCTCATCAGCACGGTCGACCCCAAGGGCGGCGCCGCCGGCAACTTCAACTGCGGCCGCATGAGCAACCCGATCGTCGACAACCTGATCCAGCAGATCAAGACCGAGATGGACCCGGCCAAGCGCAACCCGATGATCCACGAGGCGCTGCAGATCGTGAAGGACGACTACAACTACCTGCCCCTGCACGACCAGATCCGCCCCTGGGCCATGCGCAAGAACGTGACCACGGTGCACCGGCCCGACGACCGACCGATGGTGATCTGGACGACTGTCAAGTGACATCCCCCTGAGCGGCTGACCCCGCTTCCCCCTTCTCTCGCTTCGCTGCGCTTCGCGGGAAGGGGGACAACGCCAGCGGCCGGCGCAGGTCCGTCCGCGGCGTTCGCTGGCGTGGCCTGCTCCGCGGCCATTCGAGTGTTGATTTGCTTGGTAGTTGATAGCTGCCAGCGCTTTACAGGCGGGCGCTAGAGCCATTTATTTGTGTGAAACCCCGGTCGCATGGGCGCCGGGGTTTTCTTATGTGGGCAGCTCGTTGAACCGCACCAGCCCGCCCTGCATCACCAGCGCGATGCGCTCGCCCTGGCCGGTCAGGCAGGTCAGGTCGTCCAGCGGATTGCCGTCGACCAGCAGCAGGTCGGCCAGCGCACCCGGCACGATCTCGCCCAGCCGGCCGCTCTGGCCCAGTAGCTCGGCGCCGATGAGCGTGGCGCTTTGCAGCACGTCCAGGTTGGACTGCACCTGCGCGCGGATCAGGAACTCCTCGCTCTGCAAATCGTGCGAGCCACCCAGCAGGTCGGTGCCGAAGGCCAGCTTCACACCGGCGATCTTGAAAATTTCCAGTGATCGCAATCCCGCCGCGCGCACCTGCTCGACCTTGGCCACGCTCTCGGCACCCAGGCCCAGCCGCACGCCGTCGCGCGCCAGCGCCTCGTAGGTGATGAGCGTGGGCACGGCGACCGCGCCGCGCTCGGCCATCAGCGCGGCGGTGGGCGCGTCGATCAGGTTGCCGTGCTCGATGCTGCGCACGCCGCATTCCACCGCGCGGCGGATCGCTTCGGGCGTGTACGCGTGCGCCAGCACGATGGTGTGCCGCGCCGCAGCCTCGTCGACGATGGCGCGCGTCTCGTCCAGCGAATAGCCGAGCGCATTCACCGGATCGGTGGGCGAGGCCACGCCGCCGCTCGACATGATCTTGATCTGGTCGGCGCCCATCTGCAGCAGCTCGCGCACCGTGCGGCGCACTTCGTCCACGCCATCGACCACGCGCGTGCTGGCCAGGCGCAGGCAACCACAGCCGATGGGCTGCAGCCGATCCGAGCGCGGGCGGAAGTCGCCGTGTCCGCCCGTCGGGCTGAGCGCCGGGCCGCTGACGAACAGGCGCGGGCCGACCACGGTGCCGTCCATGCCGTCCTCGATGGCCTGCTTAAGTGCCCAGTCGGCGCCGCCCGCGTCGCGCACGGTGGTGAAGCCGCGCCGCAGCATGCCGCGCAGGATCGGCAGCGCGCGCAGCGCCAGCGTGGTGTTGGGCGTCTGTGCCAGCAGGGCGAGGTTGGTGGCCGAGAAGGTGACGTGCACATGGCAGTCGATCAGCCCCGGCATCAGCGTGCGGCCACCGCCGTCGATGACGTGCGCGCTCTGCGTGGTGATCGGCCGGTCGGACAGCTCGCGGATCGTGTCGCCTTCCACCAGCACCTGGTGGTCTTCCAGCAAGCGCCCGGCGCGCACGTCGAGCACATGGACGTTCTTGAACAGGGTCAGGCTCATGGCGGCGGCGCGGCGTGGGGTCGCGGACAATCATGCCATGCTGAGCCCCACCGCCGACCCCATCGTCGCCATCGCCACAGCGCCCGGCCGCGGCGCCGTGGGCATCGTGCGCGTGTCGGGGCGCGACGTGGCGCCGCTGGCGCGTGCGCTCACCGGGCGCGCGCTGGCCCCGCGCGTGGCCACCTTCGGCCCGTTCAGGGAGGCCGACGGCAGCCCCATCGACCACGGCCTGGCCATCCACTTTCCGGCGCCGCATTCGTACACCGGCGAAGACGTGCTGGAGCTGCAGGCGCACGGTGGCCCGGTGGTGCTGCAGTTGCTGCTGCAGCGCTGCCTGCAGGCGGCGGCGGAGACTGACCCCACGACCGGCGCCGAACGCCTGCCGCACCTGCGCCTGGCGCGGCCGGGTGAGTTCACCGAACGCGCCTTCCTCAACGGCAAGCTCGACCTGGCGCAGGCCGAGGCAGTGATGGACTTGATCGACGCCAGCACCGAAAGCGCCGCGCGCTCGGCCAGCCGCTCGCTGGCGGGCGCGTTCTCGCAGCAGATCCATGCGCTGGTCGATGGCCTGATCCAACTGCGCATGCTGATCGAGGCGACGCTGGATTTTCCTGAAGAGGAAATCGACGTGCTGAGCACGCACGACGTGCGCGGGCAGCTATCGAATCTGAAGCAAATGCTGGCGGGCGTGCAGGCCCGCGCGCGCCAGGGCGCGCTGCTGCGCGAGGGCATCCAGGTCGTCATCGCCGGGCAGCCCAACGCCGGCAAGAGCAGCCTGCTGAACGCGCTGGCGGGGGCTGAGCTGGCCATCGTCACCCCCATTGCCGGCACCACGCGCGACGTGGTGCAGCAGACCATCCAGATCGAGGGCGTGCCGCTGCGCGTGCTCGACACCGCCGGCCTGCGCGAGAGCGAGGACGAGGTCGAGCGCATCGGCATCGCCCGCGCCTGGGCGCACATCGCCGACGCCGACGCGGTGCTGCTGCTGCACGATCTGACGCGCATGCAGACACCAGAGTACGCGACGGAAGACGCCGCCATCGCTGCCACCATGGCCGAGAAGCTGCCCGCCTCGGTACCGGTGATCCACCTCTGGAACAAGCGCGACGCTGCGCCCTGCGCGGCCGTGCCCGACGGCGGCATCGCGCTGTCGGCGCGCACCGGCGAAGGGCTGGATGCGCTGCGCGCGCGCCTGCTGCAGGTGGTGGGCTGGCAGGCCGGCGCGGGCGATGGCCTGTTCATCGCGCGCGAGCGCCACCTGCAGGCGCTGGCCCGCGCCGCCGGCCATCTGCAGGCGGCTGGTGCGCACCTGGAAGGCCCGGCGCCGATGCTCGACCTGCTGGCCGAGGAACTGCGCCTGGCGCAGAACGCGCTGGCCGAGATCACCGGCGAATTCACTGCCGACGATCTGCTGGGCGTGATCTTCGCCCGCTTCTGCATCGGCAAGTGAGCGCTTGCGCGCCGGCCGCACCCCGTGTGGCGTGGCCGGTGCGCCGTCCATGCCGCGGCGCTGGCGCCGCGCCGCCAGCGCCGGTTACCGCGTTCGGGGTATGGCGCACGGGCGGGGGCGGCGCCTACACTGGCCGCACAACAAACGGTGCGTTTTCAGGGGGTGGTGATGGACATGTATGAACTGGGCTCGGCCGCGGCCTTGCGCGGCCTGATCGACGCCACGCGCCAGGGCGGCGCCTACGACGCGCTGGCCTGCGGGCTCGATGGCGATCAGTGGGCCTGCCTGGCGCCTTACCTGCAGCCCTACCCGGTGCGCACCGGGCAGGTGCCGATCCGCCAGGGCGACAAGGACCGCACGCTGTTCTTCATCGAATCCGGTACGCTGACCGTGCACCTGGAAGACGTGAGCGGCCGCATGAAACTGGCCGTGCTGGCGCCCGGCACGGTGGTGGGCGAAGGTGCCTTCTTCAGCGGCCAGCCGCGCAGCGCCACGGTGGTGGCCACGCGCGACAGCCAGCTGTGGGCGCTGAAGTACGCGCGCTTTCAGGAGCTGTCGGCACGCCAGTCGGCGATTGCGCTGGAGCTGGCCATGGCCTGCGCCGCCGTGGTGGTGCGCCGGCTGGCCAGCACGACGCTGCGGGTGGCGGTGACCTGAGCGGCTGCGGGTTCGACGCTGCCGGGGCAGGGGGGGACTTCCCGAATTTTTTGATCTATTAATAATGGCTTTAGCGCCCGAGCAGCAGGCGCCAGCAGCTATTGAATTGATATTTCAAAATGTCGTCAAATCGATATCGCCTGATGGGGTGCCCGGCGCTGCGCCACCAGACCGCGGCACGCACCGCGCTCAATGCCCGTCGAACTCGACCAGCGTGAACAGCTTCAGCCCGCCCTCGCGCAGGCGCGCCGAGCCGCCCAGCTCGGGCAGGTCGACGATGGCAGCGCCTTCGGTCACGGTGGCGCCCAGCTTTTCCAGCAGCTTCTTGCCGGCCATCATGGTGCCGCCGGTGGCGATCAGGTCGTCGATCAGCAGCACGCGCTGGCCGGCCTGCACGGCGTCGGTGTGCAGTTCCACCGTGGCGCTGCCGTATTCCAGCTCGTAGGTTTCGGCCACGGTGTCGAAGGGCAGCTTGCCCTTCTTGCGGATCGGCACGAAGCCCACGTTCAGCTCATACGCCACCACGCTGCCTAGGATGAAGCCGCGCGCGTCCAGCCCGGCCACCACGTCGGGGCGCAGCTCGGGCGCCATGTAGCGGTGCACGAAGGCGTCGATCAGCACGCGGAACACGCGCGGGTTCTGCAAGAGCGGCGTGATGTCGCGGAACTGCACGCCGGGCGCCGGCCAGTCGGGCACGGTGCGGATGTGGTCACGCAGGTAGTCGGAGACGGAGAAGACAGCGGTCATGGCGCGCCCATTGTGCCTTCAGTTGCGGCGTGCCCGGGCCGCTTCACGCCGCCAGCACGTTGGCCGCGCGCGCCAGCGGCTCGGCCGTGCCCGACAGCACCAGCGTCTCGCCGCCCTGCAGCACGGTGTCGGGGTCGATCGGCAGCGGCGCGCCGGTGTGGCTGCGCATGCTGATGGGGCGCAGCGCCTCCAGCGGCGCCAGCACGTCGGCCAGGCGGCGGCCTTCCACGGCGTCGGGCAGGGTGAAGGCCTGCAGGCGTTCCTCGGCCAATTCGTCGACGCTGGCGTCGTCGGCGCCGTGGAACCAGCCGCGCAGCAGCCGGTAGCGCTGGTCGCGCTGGTCGCGCATGATGCGCACCACGCGCCGCATGGGCACGCCCACCAGGGCCAGCGCATGGCCGGCCAGCATCAGCGAGCCTTCGTGCGATTCGGGCACCACCTCGGTGGCGCCGGCGGCGCGCAGCTTGTCGAGATCGCGGTCGGTCTGCGTGCGCACGATCACCGGCAGCTGCGGCGCCTGCGCGCGGATGCTGCCCAGCACCTGCATCACGCCGTGCAGGTCCAGCGTGGTGATGACCACGGCGCTGGCGCGGTTCAGGCCGGCGGCGATCAGCGCCTGCGGCTTGGCCGCGTCGCCAAACGCCACGGCGTGCCCGGCGGCGCGCGCCTGGCGCACGCGGTCGGGGTCCAGGTCGAGCGCCATGTAAGGAATGCCTTCCTGCTCCAGCACACGCGCCATGGCCTGGCCGCTGCGCCCGTAGCCGCAGATCAGCACATGGCCCTGCGCGTTGATCGACTGGCTGGCGATGCGCGTCATCTGCAGCGACTGCTGCAGCCATTCGCTGGCCACCAGCCGCATCACCAGCCGGTTGCTGCCCATGATGATGAAGGGCGTGGCCAGCATCGACAGCACCATCGCCGCCAGGATGGGGTTGAACAGCTCGGGCGCCAGCAGGCCTTCGCGCCGGCTCAGCGTGAGCAGCACGAAGCCGAATTCGCCCGCCTGCGCCAGGTACAGCCCGGTGCGCAGCGCCACGCCGCTGCTGGCGCCCAGCAGCCGGGCCAGCAGCGCCACCAGGCCCAGCTTGAACAGCACCGGCACCGTCACCAGCGCCAGCACCAGCGGCCACTGCAGCCAGATCAGGCGCCAGTCCAGCAGCATGCCGATGGTGATGAAGAACAGGCCCAGCAGCACGTCGTGGAAGGGGCGTATCTGCGCCTCCACCTGAATCCGGTATTCGGTCTCCGAGATCAGCACGCCGCAGATGAAGGCGCCCAGCGCTAGGCTCAGCCCCGCGTGCTCGGTCAGCCAGGCCAGGCCCAGCGTCATCAGCAGCAGGTTGAGCATGAACAGCTCCTCGCTCTTGCGCCGCGCCACCACCGTCAGCCACCAGCGCATCACGCGCTGGCCACCCCACAGCAGCAGCGAAATGAGGGCGGCCGCCTTCAGGCCCGCCAGCAGCAGCGCGGTGAACAGGCGCTCAGGCTCGGCACCCAGCGCCGGAATCAGCACCAGCAGCGGCACCACCGCCAGGTCCTGCAGCAGCAGCACGCCCATCACGCGCTGGCCGTGTTCCGAATCCAGCTCCAGCCGGTCCACCATCATCTTCACCACGATGGCGGTGCTGCTCATGGCCATGGCGCCCGACAGCGCCAGCGCCGTCTGCCAGCCGATGTGCCAGCGGTCGGCCATCAGCCAGTTGATGGCGATGGCGCCGGCGCTGACCAGCGCCATCGTCAGCACCACCTGCGCCAGCCGCAGGCCGAACACGTGCCGGCGCATGGCGCGCAGCTTGGGCAGGTTGAACTCCAGCCCGATCACGAACATCAGGAACACCACGCCGAACTCGGCCAGGTACTTGATGCTTTCGGCGTCCTGCCCGAAGGCCAGGCCCAGCGTGTGCGGCTCCATCAGCACGCCGGCCACCAGATAGCCCAGGATGGCCGGCAGCTTGAGCCAGCGGCACGTGGCCACGCCCAGGACGGCGGCCAGCAGATACAGCAGCGTCAGCTCCAGGGCGGTCATGGGGTGGTGTGCAAAACGGGCGGGTTGCCATGATACTCCTGAAAACATAGCTGTTGGCGCTTGATGGGTGGGCGCTACAGGCATTTTTTGCTTGAATGTCTTTCTGCGATGCCTGCCGATAAAATGCCCCGCATGCCTTTCGACCCCGCCCAGGTGCTGCGCTTGGCCCACGACACGCTGGACATTGAAGCCGCCGCAGTGCTGGGTCTCAAGCGCCGGCTGGGCGACGGCTTCGCGGTGGCGGTGGAGCTGATGCTTCAGGTGACCGGCCGCGTGGTCGTCATGGGCATGGGCAAGAGCGGCCACGTGGGCCGCAAGATCGCCGCCACGCTGGCTTCCACCGGCACGCCGGCCATGTTCGTGCACCCGGCCGAGGCCAGCCATGGCGACCTGGGCATGATCAAGGCCGCCGACGTGGTGCTGGCGATTTCCAACAGCGGCGAGAGCGACGAGCTGATCGCCATCGTGCCGCTGTTCAAGCGCCTGGGCGTGCCGCTGGTGGCCATGACCGGCCACACCGACTCCACCCTGGCGCGCCACGCCGACGTGGTGCTGGACAGCGGCGTCGAGAAGGAGGCCTGCCCGCTCAACCTGGCGCCCACCGCCAGCACCACCGCGCAACTGGCGCTGGGCGACGCGCTGGCCGTGGCGCTGCTCGATGCGCGCGGCTTCAAGGCCGAGGACTTCGCCCGCTCGCACCCCGGCGGCGCGCTGGGCCGGCGCCTGCTCACGCGCGTGGCTGACATCATGCGCAGCGGGGGCGACGTGCCGCGCGTGCCGCCCGAGGCCGACTTCAGCCACCTGATGCGCGAGATGACGCGCAAGGGCCTGGGCGCCTCGGCCATTGCAGACGCGGAGGGCACGCTGCTGGGCATCTTCACCGACGGCGACCTGCGCCGCCTGGTCGAGACCGGGCGCGACCTGCGCGCGCTGACCGCCCGCGACGTGATGCACGCCAACCCGCGCGCCATCCGCGACGATGCCCTGGCCGCCGAGGCCGCCGAGGCGATGGAAAAGCACCGCGTGAACGTGCTGCTGGTGCTGGATGCCCAGGAGCGCCTGACCGGTGCGCTGAACAGCAACGACCTGATGCGGGCCAAGGTGATCTGATGGCGTCGCCCGCACTGCACTATCCGCCCGAGTTGCTGCTGCGCGCACAGGGCATTCGCGTGGCCTTTTTCGACGTCGACGGCGTGCTGACCGACGGCGGGCTGTACATCAGCGCCGAGGGCGAGACGCTGAAGCGCTTTCACACGCTGGACGGCCACGGCCTCAAGCTGCTGGCGCGCGCCGGCATCGTGCCCTGCGTGATCTCGGGCCGCGACTCGGCGCCGCTGCGTCTGCGGCTGCAGGCGCTGGGCGTGCAGCACCTGCGCCTGGGCACCGAGGACAAGCGCCCCGCCGCCGAGGCCCTGCTGGCCGAGCTGGGCCTCGACTGGTCGCAGGCCGCCGCCATGGGCGACGACTGGCCCGACCTGCCGGTGATGCAGCGCGCCGCCTTCGCCTGTGCGCCGCCGCAGGCCCACCCCGAGGTGCTGGCGGTGGCGCACCACGTCACCCAAGCGGCGGCCGGCGCCGGCGCGGGCCGCGAATTCTGCGACCTGCTGCTGGTGGCGGGCGGGCATTACCGGCGCCTGCTGGACGAGGTGCTGGCATGAACCCGGCCCGCCTGTGGCGCTACGGCATGAACCAGTTGTCGGCCTGGCTGCCGGCCTTGCTGATGCTGGTGTTCGCGCTCGGCACCTGGTGGCTGGTGCGCAACGCGCCCAAGTTCGCGGCGGCGGATGCCGAGCAGGTGGTGTCGAAGGAGCCCGATTACTTCATGCGCGATTTCTCGGTGCGCAGCTTTGATCCCTCGGGCCGCCTGAAGTCCGAGCTCATCGGTGCCGAAGGCCACCATTACCCGGCCACCGACACGCTGGAGGTGCAGCAGCCGCGCATCCGCTCGTACGACGAGCAGGGCCACCCGACGGTGGCCACGGCGCAGCGCGCGGTCTCCAACGGCGATGGCTCGGAAGTGCAGCTGTACGGCAATGCCCGCGTGGTGCGCGACGCCGTGGCACGCCCCGGCCAGGCGGCGGTGCCGCGCATGGAGTTCCTGGGCGAGTACCTGCACGCCTTCATCGACGAGGAGCGCGTGAGCTCGGACCAGCCGGTGGAGCTGCGCCGCGGCGCCGACGTGTTCACCGGCGACGTGTTCTCCTACGACGACCGCAGCGGCGTGGCCGAGCTCACGGGCCGCGTGCGCGGCGTGCTGCAGCCGCAGCGCTGACGCCGGCCCATGGCTGCCGCGCCCCTGGCCTTCATCACTGGCGCCTCCAGCGGCATCGGCCAGGCCCTGGCGCTGCGTTACGTGGCGGCCGGCTGGCGCGTGGCGCTGGTGGCGCGGCGCCAGGCCGAGCTGACCGCCTGGGCCACCGCGCAGGGCTGGCCCGCCGGGCGCTGGCAGGTGTACGGCGCCGACGTGGCCGTCATCGACGCCATCGTGGCCGCCGGCCAGGCCTGCATCGCCGCGCAGGGCGTGCCCGACGTGGTGATCGCCAACGCCGGCATCAGCGTCGGCATGGACACGGCCGAGCGGGATGACATCGACGTCATGGCGCGCACCTTCGCCGTCAACAACACCGGCATGGCGGCGACGTTCCATCCCTTCGTCGAGCCCATGCGCCGGCGCGGCAGCGGCACGCTGGTGGGCATCGCCAGCGTGGCCGCCATCCGCGGGCTGCCGGGCCATGGCGCCTATTGCGCCAGCAAGGCGGGGGTGGTGAGCTACTGCGAAAGCCTGCGTGGCGAACTGCGCGGCAGCGGCGTGCGCGTGGTCATCATCGGGCCCGGCTACATCGACACGCCGCTGACACGCCAGAACCGCTATGCCATGCCGTTCCTGATGCCGGCCGAGGTGTTCGCCGACCGGGCTTACCGGGCCATCGAGCGCGGTGTCAGCTACCGCGTGATTCCGTGGCAGATGGCGGTGGTCGCCAGGCTGTTGCGCGTGCTGCCGAACGCCCTGTTCGACCGGCTGCTGGCGGGCCGCCCGCGCAAGGCGCGGCAGCACCCCTCATCCTGAGCGTCGGCGGCGACCATGAAAAAAGGCTCCCGAGGGAGCCTTTCTGGTGGATGTCCTCCGGGCCGCGGCCCGAGTCGTCACATCACTCGTCGTCGCGACCGCCGTCGTAGCCGCCTTCACGGCGACCACCGCCATAACCGCCTTCACGGCGGCCACCGCCACGCGGGCCGGCGCCGTAAGGGCTGCGGAAGCTGCCGTCGTTGCCGCCGCCTTCGTAGCCGCCACCGCCTTCGCGGCGACCGCCACCGTAGCCACCGCCGCCGCTGCCTTCGCGACGACCACCGCCGTAACCACCGCCACCGCCGCCGTAACCGCCGCCGCCACCACCGTAGCCACCGCCGCCTTCACGGCGACCGCCGCCGTAGCCGCCGCCACCGCCGCCGCCGTAACCACCACCGCCACCACCAAAACCGCCGGTGCGGGGGGGGCGAGCTTCCATCGGGCGGGCTTCGTTGACGACCACGTTGCGGCCGCCAAGCGATTGGCCGTTCATGCCGTTGATGGCGTCCTGCGCCTCGGCATCGGTGCCCATTTCGACAAAGCCGAAGCCCTTGGAGCGGCCGGTGTCGCGCTCCATCATCACCTTGGCGCTGGTCACGGAACCGAACTGCGCGAAGGCTTGCGCCAGGTCGGCATCGCGTACGCCGTACGGAAGGTTGCCGACATAAAGTTTGTTGCCCATTAAACGGGACTCCTCAATAACAAAGAAAAAGCGATGGAGTCCGCAAAACGCCTTCCACGAACCTTGGCTCGGCCAAGAAGGGGCAACTGACTGTGATCACCGCAAAAGCACATGGCGTACCACTTTCTGTGGCACACCCGCGCGATTATGCGTCAGAACCATGAAAGTCAAGCATGTGGAAATTAGTTGACTGATATTGTCGGAATTCGCGTGGATACTGGCTTTGCGCACGATTGGGCCTCTGTGTGGGGGCTAGAATCCGCGGCCTTCAGGCTGTGCGGCGCGGCGTCGATCGGCTTTCAGGCAACTATTGTTTCCATAGCTGTTGGCGCATGACAGGCTTGCGAAAACGGGCATTTTGACCATCATTCTTGATTCGCAGCCTTCATGGAAGCCTTCCTGATCTCGACCGGCATCGTCGCCTTGGCTGAAATGGGTGACAAGACGCAATTGCTGTCGCTGGTGCTGGCGGCACGCTTTCGCAAGCCCTGGCCGATAGTGTTGGGAATTTTCGTCGCCACGCTGGCCAATCACGCGCTGGCCGGCGCCGTCGGCAGCTGGGTGACCACAGTGCTGGGCCCCGATGTGCTGCGCTGGGTGCTGGGTGCATCGTTCATTGCCATGGCCGTGTGGATGCTGATTCCCGACAAGCTCGACGATGGCGACACGCCGTCCGGCACCAGCCAGTGGGGCGTGTTCGGCACCACGCTGATCGCGTTCTTCCTGGCCGAGATGGGTGACAAGACCCAGATCGCCACCGTGGCGCTGGCAGCGCAATACCAGCAGTGGGCGGCGGTGGTGGCCGGCACCACGCTGGGCATGATGATCGCCAATGCACCCGTGGTGTGGTTCGGCGACAGGCTGGTCAAGAAGGTGCCCATCCGTGTGGTGCACCTGATCTCGGCGCTGATCTTTGCCGTGCTGGGGGTGTTGGCCATCATGGGCGTGGGGGCGTAGGCAGGCGCGGCGCTATACTGGCCTTTCAGCGCCGATTTGCCTCTGCTTGCGGGCGCTTAACAAATACCGCTAAATCCGAGACACGCGTGCAACCCGGTTTCTGATTTGGCGGAACCGGGTTTTTTGTTGCCATGTCGTTCATCGCCACGCCGCAAAGCCTGCATTTCGAGGCGCCGCTGCCCCTGCAAAGCGGCGCGTCGATCCGCGGCTACGACCTCACCTACGAAACCTACGGCCAGCTCAATGCCGAGCGCAGCAACGCCGTGCTGATCTGCCATGCGCTCAACGCCTCGCACCACGTGGCCGGCATCTACGAAGGCCAGGCACGCAGCGAAGGCTGGTGGGACAACATGGTCGGCCCCGGCAAGCCGGTGGATACGGACCGCTTCTTTGTCATCGGTGTCAACAACCTGGGCAGCTGCTTCGGCTCCACCGGGCCGATGCACGTGAACCCCGACACAGAGCGCGTGTATGGCGCCGACTTCCCGGTTGTCACCGTGGAAGACTGGGTCAACGCCCAGGCCCGCCTGCTCGATGCGCTGGGCATCCAGCAGCTGGCCGCCGTGATGGGCGGCAGCCTGGGCGGCATGCAGGCGCTGAGCTGGACGCTGCAATACCCCGAGCGCGTGCGCCACGCCGTGGTGGTGGCCAGCGCGCCCAACCTGTCGGCCGAGAACATCGCCTTCAACGAGGTCGCGCGCCGCGCCATCGTCACCGACCCGGACTTTCACGGTGGCCACTTCTACCAGCACGGCGTGGTGCCGGCGCGCGGCCTGCGCATCGCGCGCATGATCGGCCACATCACGTATCTCAGCGACGACGTGATGAACGCCAAGTTCGGCCGCGAATTAAGGCCCCCCACGCTCCCTGCTTCGCATGGTGCGCTGCCCCCGGAGGGGGCGCTCGCGCCTAGGGGCGGCCCGTCGGCGCTCGACGCGCCGCCCGTGCCAGCCTATCGTTATTCGACGCAGGACATCGAGTTCCAGATAGAGAGCTACCTGCGCTACCAGGGCGACAAGTTCAGCGAATACTTCGACGCCAACACCTATCTGCTGATCACCCGCGCGCTGGATTACTTCGACCCCGCGCGCGCCTTCGGCGGCGACCTGACGCAGGCGCTGGCGCGGGCCACGTGCAAGTTCCTGCTGGTCAGCTTCTCCACCGACTGGCGTTTCTCGCCCGCGCGCTCGCGCGAGATCGTCAAGGCGCTGCTCGAGAACCGCCGCGACGTCAGCTACGCCGAGATCGACGCGCCCCACGGGCACGATGCCTTCCTGCTGGAAGACGAGCGCTACGTGGGCGTGGTGCGCTCCTATTTCGAGAGTTTTGCAGGAGAAGCGCGATGAGCGATGCCCTGACGCAAGACACCATCGCCCGCCTCGTGCCCGAAGGCGCGCACGTGCTCGATCTGGGCTGCGGCGACGGCGCGCTGCTGGAGAAGCTGGTGCGCCAGCGCCGCTGCACCGGCTACGGCATCGAGATAGACGACGCCAACGTGCTGGCCTGCGTTCAGCGCGGCGTGAACGTGCTGCAACTCAACCTGCATGAAGGGCTAAGGGCGTTCCAGGACCAGAGCTTCGACGTCGTGCTGCAGATCGACACGCTGCAGCACCTGCGCAACGCCGAGGTGATGCTGCGCGAAACCGCGCGCGTGGGCCGCATCGGCATCGTAGCCTTCCCCAACTTCGCCTACTGGCCCAACCGCCTGAGCATCGCGCGTGGCCGCATGCCGGTGACGCGGCGCCTGCCCTACCAGTGGTACGACACGCCCAACATCCGCGTCGGCACCTTCAGGGATTTCGAGGCGCTGGCGAAGAAGAACGGCCTGAAGGTGCTCGACGCCTTCGGCCTGCAGGACGGCCGCACCGTGCGCTGGCTGCCCAATGCGCGCGCCAGCACGGCGGTGTTCAAGCTGGCGCGCGGCTGAACACTTCGACGCAAATCGTCATTGAACCGACCCGGTGCTGACACGGCCAATTCACGGCGCAGGAAGAAAGTAAGCCTTTTGTGTTTTCGCCCGCTGAGGAAGGCGGGGCGAGGAGAGGCTCATGTTCACATCTATCTCTGCGCGCCGTTGGTGGCGCGCGGGCGGCGCCTTGGCGATGACTGGCCTGCTCATGGCGGCATCGGCGCAGGCCGCGCCCATTCAGTTCGGCGGCGGCACGTACACGCAGAATTTCGACACGCTTGCCACGTCAGGCAATAACAACCCCTGGTCGAACGGCAGCACGCTGCAGGGGTGGTACCTGTTCACCATGGCGAATGCCGAGGTCACCACCTACCGTGCCGGCAGCGGTTCTGCCAACAACGGTGCCTTCTACAGTTTCGGCATTGGCACCGATGCCGACCGTGCTCTGGGCGGCATCGGCTCAGGCAGCGTCTCCGGCTACATCGCGCTGGCCCTGACCAACACCAGCGGCCGCACCATCAACGCGCTCGACCTTGCCTTCAACGGCGAGCAATGGCGCAACGGCGGCAACACCAGTGCGCAGACGATGGTGCTGGAATACGGCCTGGGCGACAGCTTTACCACGGTGACGCAATGGACCGCCGTGCCCGCGCTCCACTGGGAATCGCCTGTCACTGGCCCCTCAGCCGCTGCAGTGGATGGCAGCTCGGCAGGGCGTGTGCCGGTCAGCGGCGCCCTGAGCAATCTGAACTGGGGCAGCCAGCAGACGCTGTGGCTGCGCTGGATCGAGCGCAACGACACCGGCAATGACCACGGCCTGGCCATCGACGACTTTTCGCTGGCGGCCGCGGCCGCGCCCAGCGGGTCCACCTTCTCCATCGCCGCGCTCGATGCCGACAAGGCTGAAGGCAACGCCGGCAGCACGCCCCTCACCTTCACGGCCACGCGCAGCGGCGACACCGCGGCGGCGGCCGCCGTGGCCTATGCCGTCACCGGCAGCGGCACCGTCGCGGCCAATGGCGCCGACTTCGAGGGCGGTACCCTGCCCAGTGGCACGCTGAGCTTCGCCGCTGGCGAAACCAACAAGACGCTCACCATCGCCGTGGCCGGGGACACCACGGCCGAACCGGACGAAGGCTTCACCGTCACGCTGAGCAGTCCCACCCCCGGCACGCTGGGCACCGCCACGGCCAGGGGCATCATCCGCAACGACGACACCAGCACCGGCTTCACCAAGATCTCCAGCGTGCAGGGCAGCGGCAACGCCACGCCGTTGCCCACCAACCAGCGCGTGACGGTGCAGGGCATGGTGACCGCCTGCGTGCCCAACCTGAGCGGCTTCGTGTTGCAGGCGACGCGGCCGGACGAGATGGACGACGACCCGGCCACGTCCGAGGGTCTGTTCGTCTTTTACGGCGCCAACATGCCGGCCTTCATGAGCGGCGGCGCGTGCCCGCTGGGCACCACCTACCAGGTCAACGGCGTCCCGGGCGAATACAACGGCCAGACGCAGCTCGGCTCGCCCAACACCTACACCGTCGTCTATCAGGGCAGCGCCAGCAATCTGCCGGCGCCGGTGACGATCCAGCTGCCGGTGCCCGACCCCACGGTCTGGGAGCGCTACGAGGGCATGCGGGTCAAGGTCGTCGCGGCCAGCGGCAGGCTGGTGGTGACCGACAACTACAACCTGGGCCGCTATGGCGGCCTGACGTTGGCCGGCGGTGGCCTGCAGACTCAATACACCGAGCTGAATGCGCCGGACACGCAGGGCAACCTGGCCTGGCTGAACGCGGCCAGGCTCAACCAGATCCAGCTGGACGACGGCAGCAGCCGGCAGAACCCCGGCTTGCTGCCGGGCCGCAACGGCCAGCCGCTGTGGGCCAGCAACACCCTGCGCGCGGGCGACAGCACCGACGCGGTCATCGGCTATCTCGATCAGTTCGACGATGGCAAGGGCACCTTGGCCCTGCACGAAAACAGCTACCGCATCCAGCCCACCGCCCCGCCGATGTTCAGTGGCGATGCGCGCCCGGTGGCCCATGACATCCCTGCCGCCATACGCGATGCGGGCATCAAGGTGGCATCGGTCAACGTGCTGAACTACTTCACCACGCTGGGCACGGCCAACTTCAACACGCCGCTGGGCAACGCCATGGGCGGGCGTGGCGCCAGCAACGCCGCGGAGTTCAAGCGCCAGGAGGACAAGCTTGTCGCCAAGCTGCTGGGGCTGGACGCCGACGTGATGGGCCTGATGGAAATCCAGAACAACGGCTTTGCCACGCCCACGGGCACCACCAGCAACGGCAAGAGCGCGATCCAGTCGCTGACCGACGCGCTCAACGCCAGGGCCGGCGCCGATGTCTATGCCTTCGTCAGCGGGCCGTTCAAGTCGGGCAGCACCACGGTGGCCGCCGCCGGCAACGATGCCATCACCGGCGGCATCCTCTACAAGCGCAACAGGCTCACGCCCGTGGGGCCGGCCGCCGTGCCGGACCGCGCCAACCTGGCCCAGTACGACGCCTTCTGGGGCCCGCCGGCGCAGAACGGCAACCGGGTGCCGATCGCGCAGACCTTCCAGGCCAACCGGGTCGATGGCTCGCCCGACCGCGGCGGCGAGAAGTTCACCGTGGTGGTAAACCACTTCAAGTCCAAGGGCAGCGCCACCGTGGAGCAGGGCATGGACCAGGACGACGGCCAGGGCAACGCCTACCTGGCACGCGAAAAGGCCGCCGCGCAACTGCTGGCCTGGATGCGCACCCACCCCACCGGCGACGCCGACCCCGACCCCGACGTGCTGCTGCTGGGCGACTTCAACGCCTACAGCCAGGAAAAAGCGATCAAGGACCTGGTGGCGGGCGGCTTCCAGAAGGTGTCGAGCGGCTACTCGTATTCTTTCGACGGCCTGTGGGGCTCGCTGGACCACATCTTCGCCAGCAACGCACTGCAGGCCAGCGGGCAGATCGCGGGCGTGACCAAGTGGCACATCAACGCCGAGGAGCCGGCCGTGCTGGACTACAACACCGAATACAACTCCGCCGATCAGGTCAGCAGCTACTATGCCGCCGACGCCTACCGAGCAAGCGATCACAACCCCTTGCTGATCGGCCTCAACCTGGGCGCCGCGCGCGCCGCACCCGCCACCGAGTTCAGCCTGCCCCTGGCCGGCGGCGCGGGCACCCTGAGCGCCACCAGCTGCCGCCTGGCCGCCACGCCAACGCTGGCCAGCGCCCCGGCCGCCGCGCCCGCGGGCTGGCAGCTGCCTTACCCGCTGCTGTCGTTCCAGGCACAGGACTGCGGCCAGCAGGGCAGCCTGACAATGACGCTGACCTACCCGCAGGCGCTGCCCGCCGGCGCACAGCTGTGGAAATGGGGCCCGACCGCCGCCAACCCGGCCGACCACTGGTACACGCTGCCGGCCCGCATCGATGGCAACACCGTCACCTTCACCCTGACCGACGGCGCCGATGGCGACGCCGACCGCACGGCCAACGGCGTCATCGTCGACCCGGTCACCGTCGGCCTGCCGCTGGCGGCGCCCGGCCCCGGCGGCCCTGGCACGGTGGCCGCCGTGCCCACGCTGCACGAATGGTCGATGGTGCTGCTGGCCTTGCTGATGCTGGGAAGCGCGGCCCACCGTCAGCGCCGCCGCCGCTGACGCCCGCCGCCGCCCTGCGAGATTCATGGCAGATCGGCCGCCAGTTCTTGTACAGCAAGCGCTGGCAGCTATCAATAATGAACTAAGCCGCGCCATGCCCACCGCTGCGCGCACGATCGTGCGGGCGCGATGTACGCTCGCCGTTTTCCACCGCTTGCGCCGCCATCGCCATGAACGCCGTTCCCACCATCACGCAACTCGCCGCCGACCTGGCCGCCGGTCGCCGGACCTCGCAGCAACTGACCGAAGCCGCGCTGACCCGCGCGCAAGACCCTGCCAGTGAAGGCGCGCGCGTCTTCACCCTCATCGATGCCGAACGCGCCCGCGCCGCGGCACAGGCCAGCGACACGCTGCGCGCCGCCGGCATCGTGCGTTCGCCGCTCGAAGGCCTGCCGGTGTCGGTGAAGGACTTGTTCGACGTGGCGGGCCAGGTCACCACCTCGGGCTCGGTGGTGTTGAAGGATGCGCCGCCGGCCGATCGCAACGCGCCCGTCATCGACCGCCTGATCGCCGCTGGCGCGGTGATCGTCGGGCGCACCAACATGACGGAGTTCGCTTTCTCGGGTCTGGGGCTGAACCCGCACTACGGCACGCCGAAGAACCCGTGGGATCGCGTCGATGGTGGCCGCATTCCTGGCGGCTCGTCGAGCGGCGCGGCCGTGTCGGTGACCGATGGCATGGCGGTGGTCGGCATCGGCAGCGACACGGGCGGCTCGGTGCGCATCCCGTCGGCGCTGTGCGGGCTCACCGGCTTCAAGCCGACGCAGCGGCGCGTGCCCACCGAAGGCGCGCTGCCGCTGTCCACCTCGCTCGATTCGATCGGCCCGCTGGCCGCTAGCGTGCGCTGCTGTGCCATCGTCGATGCCATCCTGGCCGGCGAGCCGCCCACCGTGCCCGCGTTGCGCGACGTCGCGGGTGCGCGGCTGGCGATCCCCGAGACGCTGGTGCTGAACGATGTGGACGACACCGTGGTCGCGGCCTTCGAGCGCGCCTGCGCCACGCTGCAGCAAGCTGGCGCGCGCCTGCAGCGCATCGCCGTGCCCGAGTTCGCCGAACTGGGCCGCCTGCATGCGCGCGGCACGCTGGCCGGCGCCGAGGCCTGGGCTTGGCACCGCCAGTTGCTGACCGAGCGCGGCGACGAGTACGACCCGCGCGTCGGCCTGCGCCTGCGCGGCGGCGAGGCCATGGGCGCGGCCGATTACATCGACCTGCTGGCGGCGCGCCGGCGCTGGATCGCGCAGGTCGAGGCACGCATCGCACCGTTCGACGCCCTGCTGATGCCCACCGTGCCCATCGTGGCGCCCCGCATCGAAGAACTGGTGGCCAGCGATCAGGCTTATTTCGCCGCCAACGGCCTCATCCTGCGCAACCCGACGCTGATCAACTTCCTGGATGGCTGCGCGCTGTCGCTGCCTTGCCATGCGCGGGGCGACGCGCCGGTGGGCCTGACGCTGGCTGCAGCCGGTGGACGAGACCGCGCCGTGCTGGCGCTGGGGCTGGGGGTGGAACGGGCACTGAGTGGGGTGACTGGTCTGGATACTCCTCTATAACCTATCCGTCAACGCTTGATGGGCGCGCGTAACAGGCAGATACTCCCCTTGTCTTAGGGCCGCCTTCTCGTGGTGGCCTTCTTGTGGCGCGCGTGCCGGAGCGCACGGGCTTTTGACGGCCCCCTGCGTGAAACCGGCGGGCGCAGCGCGGTGGTGCTGCCTACCCGGCTGGCTCGCCAGCGCCCTGCGCACCGCTGCGTGCCATCGCCTTGCCCACTTCGTCCAGATTCAGCCGCCGCCAGCGCGCCAGCACGCGCGCCTGTGGGTCGAGCAGGTAGCTGGTGCGGGCGCGCGCATCGCAACGGCGCGCCAGTTCGCCCTCCATGTCGACCAGCGACTCGAAGCCTTGAATCTTCAAACCGCCGCGCGTGATCAGCAGCGGCAGCACCGGCGTGCGGGCGCGCAGCAGCGCGTGCAGCATGCGCCGCTCCTCGTCGTCCAGCAGGCCATCGCCGCGCACGAAGTACAGCAGCTGGTAGCAGCCGCCCAGGCGCGCCGCCAGCCCCTGCGGCAGGCCGTCGCTGAGCACCACCGAATCCTGCAGCGTTTCGCCCGGCTGCAGCGGGCCGAAGAAGCTCGGCTCGTCGCCCGTGTAGTCCTGGCGCTGCGCGGCCAGGCGCTCGGCGTCGGCATCCAGGGGGTTCATGGGCGCGCTGTCGTGCCAGGTCGCCATCGGTCAGCCCCCCGGCGCGGTCTCGCGCGCCACATCGGCCAGAAAGTCGGCCTGCTCCAGCCGGCTGTGCAGCTCGGCGCCGGGCATCCAGCCAGGATAGGTGGTGTGGAAGTCGGCCACGATCTGCGCCAGCGGCAGGTCGTCGAAGGCGCCGCGCTCGTTCACGTATTCCATGTGGCGGTTGCCGGCCTTGTCGAACGGGTGGTAGATGCTGTCGTGCACGCCGTCGAAATCCAGCGGGTGCAGGCCGAACTTCTCGCACAGGCTGAGGTTGAACGCCGGCGTGGCCTTGCGCCAGGCGCCGTCGATCCACAGTTCGGTGTAGCCGTGCCAGATGAACAGGTCGGTCTTCATGGTCTCGCGCATGCGCTCGGTGCTCAGGTGGTTGCGCACGTCGGCAAAGCCCAGCCGCGCCGGAATGCCGGCGGCGCGTGCCACCGCCGCCAGCAGCGCGGCCTTGGGCACGCACCAGCCGTAGCCGTTGGCCAGCACGGTGCTGGCGCGCATGCCGGTGGGCGACAGATCGATGCGGTACGGGTCGTAACGGAAACCGTCGCGCACGGCGTGTGTCAGCGCCACGGCGCGTTCGCGTTCGTTCGCCCCTTGGGCATGTTCGCGCGCGAAGGCCTGGACATCGGGATGATCCGCGTCGATCGCGGGCGTGGCGCGCAGGTGCGCGGGCGTGGGGGCATCGCTCATGCGGTGCATCTTAGAGGTTTGCCTGCCGGCGTGGTGCCCATCGCGCGGGCGCCCGGCCAAGGCGCCGGGCAGCGCTGGCGTATGCTGCGAGCCATCCGGAAGACAGCGTGAGGAGACCTCTTTGAGCACAGCGGACAGCGGCCGCCCCCGCGTGGGCGTGATCGGCCTGGGCGCCATGGGCGCGGGCATGGCGGCGTCGCTGCGGCGGGCCGGCTTCGCGCTGTGCGTGCACGACGTGCGTGCCGAGGTAGCGCAGGCCTTTGCGCAGGCCGGCGGCACGGCCTGCGCCTCGCCGGCCGCGCTGGGCGCGCAGTGCGACGTGGTGGTCAGCGTGGTCGTCAACGCGCAGCAGACCGAAGAGCTGCTGTTCGGCGCCGACGGCTGTGCCGGTACGCTGCGCCCCGGCAGCGTGTTCGTGATGTGTTCCACCGTCGACCCGGCCTGGTCGGCCGCGCTGGCAGATCGGTTGGACGAGCGCGGCCTGCTGTACCTGGACGCGCCCATCTCGGGCGGCGCCGCGCGCGCGGCGCAGGGCCAGATCACCATGATGACGGCCGGCAGCGCCGCCGCCTACGCCAAGGCCGGCGCCGTGCTCGACGCCATGGCGGCGCAGGTCTACCGCCTGGGCGACGCGCCGGGCGCCGGCAGCAAGGTGAAGATCATCAACCAGCTGCTGGCCGGCGTGCACATTGCCGCCGCGGCCGAGGCCATGGCGCTGGGCCTGCGCGAGGGCGTGGACCCTGCCGCGCTGTACGAGGTCATCACGCACAGCGCGGGCAACAGCTGGATGTTCGAGAACCGCATGGCGCACGTGCTGGCGGGCGACTACACGCCGCTGTCGGCGGTCGACATCTTCGTCAAGGACCTGGGGCTGGTGCTGGACATGGCGCGCGCGAGCAAGTTTCCGCTGCCGCTGTCGAGCACGGCGCACCAGATGTTCATGCAGGCCAGCACGGCCGGCTTCGCGCGCGAGGACGATGCGGCGGTGATCAAGATCTTCCCGGGGATCACGCTGCCGGAGAAGAAAACGTGAAACCCATCCAGCTGGGCTGCATTGCCGACGACTTCACCGGCGCCACGGATCTCGCCAACAACCTGGTGCGCGCCGGCATGCGCGTGCTGCAGACCATCGGCGTGCCGGAGGGGCCATTGGATGTCGATGTCGACGCCGTGGTGGTGGCGCTGAAGTCGCGCACCATCCCTGCGGCCGATGCCGTGGCGCAGTCGCTGGTCGCGCTGCGCTGGCTGCAGGCGGCGGGCAGCCGACAGATATATTTCAAGTACTGCTCCACTTTCGACAGCACGCCGCAGGGCAACATCGGCCCCGTGACCGAGGCACTGATGGACGCGCTGGGCTGCGACTTCACCATCGCGACGCCGGCCTTCCCAGACAACGGGCGCACGGTGTTCAAGGGCCACCTGTTCGTGGGCGACGTGCTGCTCTCCGACAGCGGCATGAAGGACCACCCGCTGACCCCCATGCGCGACGCCAACCTGGTGCGCGTGCTGCAGGCGCAGTGCCGCCGGCGCGTGGGGTTGATCGATCACCGCGCGGTGGCGGCGGGCCAATGTGCGATCCGCGCCCGCATCGACGAACTGAAGGCGCAGGGCGTGGCCATCGCCATCGTGGATGCGGTGAGCAACGACGACCTGCTGCGGCTGGGCCCGGCGCTGGCCGACCTGCCGCTGGTCACCGCCGGCTCGGGCGTCGCCATTGCGCTGCCGGGCAATTTCGGGCTGCAGCCGTCGGCACAGGCGAGTGCGCTGCCGCCGGCCAGCGGCTTGCGCGCCATCGTGTCGGGCAGCTGCTCGCAGGCGACGAACGCGCAGGTGGCGCACTTCATCGCTGGCGGCGGCGTGGCCCATGTGCTCGATCCGCTGCGGCTGGCGCGCGACCGTGCGGGCGCGGTGGCCGAGGCGTTGGCACTGGCCGAGGCGCAACTGCCGTCGGGGCCGGTGCTGATCTACTCCACGGCCGAACCAATGGCGGTGGCGGCCGTGCAGGCGCAACTGGGCACCGAAGGCGCCGGCGCGCTGGTCGAGCAGGCGCTGGCCGAGGTGGCGCAGGGCTTGCTGCGCCTGGGCGTGCGCCAGTTGGTGGTGGCGGGGGGTGAGACCTCCGGCGCCGTGGTGCAGGCGCTGGGCGTGCGGCAGATGCAGATTGGCCCACAGATCGACCCCGGCGTGCCGTGGTGCCACGCATTCGGCAACGACGGGCCGCTGCACCTGGCGCTGAAGTCCGGCAACTTCGGCAGCGACGATTTCTTCACCAAGGCGTTCGCGCAACTCGCATGACCGAATCCCAGGCCCGCGAAGACATCTGCCGCATCGGCGCCAGCCTGTTCGCGCGCGGCTACGTGCACGCCACGGCCGGCAACATCAGCGTGCGGCTGGACGACGGCGGCTTTCTCATCACACCGACCGACGCCTGCCTGGGCGCACTCGACCCCGCGCGGCTGGCGCGGCTCGATGCGCAGGGGCAGCAGCTGAGCGGCGACCGGGCCAGCAAGACCATTGCGCTGCACCGCCGCATCTACGCCGCCGCGGCGGCGAGCGATCCGCACACGCGCTGCGTCATCCACACGCACAGCACGCACTGCGTGGCGCTCAGCCTGCGCAGCGAAGGGCAGGCGGAGCTGCTGCCGCCGATCACGCCGTACTTCGTGATGAAGGTGGGCCATGTGCCGCACATCTCGTATCACCGCCCGGGCGATGCGGCGGCGGCCGAAGCGGTGGCGCAGGCCATCGCCGACTACGCCGCGCGCGGCACGCCGATCCGCGCCGTGATGCTGGCGCGGCTGGGGCCGAACGTGTGGCACGACTCGCCGGCGGCCGCCATGGCCACGCTGGAGGAAATGGAGGAAACGGCGCGCCTGGCGATGCTGTCGCCCGGCGTCACGCCGCTGGACGAGGCGCGCATCGACGAACTGCGGCGGCAGTTCGGGGCGCACTGGTGAGGCGGCACGGAGCGGTTTGGCGCGATTGCAGGCCGCAATCAATTCAATAGCTGCCTGCGCCTGTCATTCAATTATTTCGGGTTAAGGCAATGCTGATCAAGTAGCGTCAATCCATGGCACGAACCATTTGAATGCCAAATGGCGTGAAACGCTGCCGAATCTCGGCCCGCTGAGCCCGCTCTCTGGAGGCTTTCAGCCCCCTTCAAACCCCTACGGGCGCACCTGTCCCAGCAATTGCCCTCGGCCCAGGTAGATGTTGGCCAGCGCCAAGGCCGTGAACGCCCGCGTCGCGTTCTTTTGCAGCCCGCGATAGCGCACCTTGCCAAAGCCCCACAACCGCTTGACCACCCCGAACACATGCTCTACGCGAGCGCGGATGCGTGACTTGTTGCGGTTCTTGGACCGCTGCGTCTCGTCAACCACCCCGCACCTGCGGGTGCGCTGGTTGGTGAAGTCTTTGGCTTTGGGTGCCTTGCCCCGGATCAGCGCTTTCTGGCTGGCGTAGGCCGAGTCGCCGTACACGCGCTGTTCGTTGCCATGCAGCAGATCGGGCAGAGGGTGTTTGTCGTGCACATTGGCCGCCGTCACCACGGCGCTGTGCGCCAGCCCGCTTTGGCTGTCCACGCCAATGTGCAGCTTCATGCCGAAATACCATTGCTGGCCCTTCCGCGTCTGATGCATGTCGGGGTCGCGTGCCTTGTCGGCGTTCTTGGTGGAGCTGGGCGCTGCGATGATGGTTGCATCCACGATGGTGCCGGTGTTGACCTTGAAGCCGCGCTCCTGCAGTTGCTGGCCTACCTTGGCAAACAGGGCTTCGCCCAGTTTGTGCTCATTGAGCAGTTTGCGAAACTTCAGCAGCGTGGTGGCATCGGGCACGCGTTCGCGGCCCAGATCAATGCCCACAAAGCGGCGCAGACTGGCGCTGTCATACAGAGCCTCCTCGCACGCCAGATCGGCCAGGTTGAACCAGTGCTGAAGAAAATGGATGCGCAGCATGCGCTCAAGGCCAATGGGCGGGCGGCCGTTGCCTGCCTTGGGGTAGTGTGGCTCTATCACCTGGCAGAGGGCGGCCCATGGCACGATGGCATCCATGGTTTGCAAGAACTCTTCGCGTCGGGTGGGCTTGCGCGAATGCTCGAATCCGCTGTCTTGATCTGCGGCCATGGCCAGGGTCTGCTGCTTCATAGGCGGATAACGGTTGAAACCCCACAACGGTGGACCTTAATCAGCATTGCCTTAATTTATATCTGAAATCATTCAATAGCGGGCGATGGCAGCTATCATTTTGATTGATCATCAAGAGGTTTCAGACCGTGTTGTAGGAGCGGGCTTGCCCGCGATGAGGCGCCTCGTCACCGCCAACGCCTCATCGCGGGCAAGCCCGCTCCTACAACGCTGCCTGAGGCGTCTTCTGGCGCCACAACCTGGCCAGTTCGCGCATCGAATCGAACAGCTGCGCGGCGCCCGCATCGCGCAGCGCCGCCGCATCGCCCGTGCTCGACCGCAGCGCCCACACGGTGGCGCCCGCCGCCACGCCGGCCTGCACGCCGGTGGGCGTGTCCTCGATCACCAGGCAGCGCTCGGGCGCGATGCCGACCGATTGCGCGGCGGCCAGGTAGACGTCGGGGAAGGGCTTGCTGCGCGGCAGGTCGTGCCCGCTGAACACGTGCGGGCCGAACCACTCGGTCAGGCCCACCTTCGCCAGTTGCAGCAGCAGCTTGCCGCGGTCGGCGCCCGAGGCACAGGCGATGCGGCCGCCGGTGTGCGCATGGGCCGCGCGCACGGCATCCAGCGCGCCGTCGATGGGCTGCAGCTGGGCGCGCAGCAGCTCGTCGCGCCGGGCGTAGAAACGCGCCATCCATTCGTCGGTCAACGGCCTGCCGGTGCGCGATTCGATCAGCGCGGCCTGGCTGCGCACGGTGCGGCCGATGAAGTGGCGCATGCATTCGTCGATCGGCATGTCCCAGCCGCTTTCGGCCAGCTGGTCGCGCAGCACGCCGTGGGTGATGGGCTCGCTGTCGACCAGCACGCCGTCGCAGTCGAACAGGATCGCTTCAAAATTCATAGCTATTTGCGCTCGTCAGGCAAGCGTTGCAGGCCAAAATCATTCAAAAACACCATCGACGTAGAACCAGCGCCCACCCTCGCTCACGAAGCGGCTGCGCTCGTGCAGGCGCACGGCGCGGCCGGCGATGCGGTGGCGGGCGACGAACTCGACCTCGGCGGTGTCGTCGCCGGTCGCACGGGCTGAACGAACTTCCAGCCCCAGCCAGCGCGCGCCTGCGTCGAAATCGACGGACGGCGGCCGCTGCGGCGCGTGCCAGGTGGCCAGCAGGTAGTCGGCGCGCTGCAGCACGAAGGCGCTGTAGCGCGAGCGCATCAAGCTTTCGGCATCGGGCGCGGGCTGCTCATCCCAGTGGTCCAGATAGCGGCCGCAGCAGGCGGCGTAAGTCATCGGCCGGCCACGCGCATCGGTGCGGCCACAGGGGCAGTGGGTGGTGGCCGCCTTCATCAGCGCTTCCAGAACTGGGGCGTGAACAGCACCAGCACCGACAGCATCTCCAGCCGCCCCAGCAGCATGGCGGCCGAGCACAGCCAGATCTGGAAGTCGCTGAGTACCGCGTAGTTGCCCGCCGGGCCCACCTTGCCCATGCCGGGGCCGATGTTGTTGAGGCAGGCCACGATGGCGGTGAAGGCGGTCACCACGTCCAGCCCCGAGGCCAGCATCAGCATCGTCAGGCCCACCATGGTGCCGCCGTAGATCAGCATGAAGGCCATCACGGCCCAGATGATGTCGGGCGGCACGATGGTGCGGCCCAGCGCCACCGGGTACACCACGCGCGGGTGGATGATGCGCACCAGCTCGCGCTGCGCCACCTTCACCAGCACCAGCACGCGCACCATCTTGATGCCACCGCCCGTGGAGCCGGCGCACGACACGAAACAGCCCAGAAACAGCAGCAGCACCGGCACGAAGCTCGGCCACAGCAGGTAGTCGGTGGTGGCGTAGCCGGTGGTGGTGGCCACCGACACCACCTGGAACGCCGCCTGCCGGATGGCGCTGGGGAAGTCGTCGACCACCCGCTCCACCAGCAGCATCGACATCACCAGCAGCGTGGCCAGGCCCAGCACGCCCAGGTAGGCGCGCACCTCGGTATCGCGCACCACGGGTGAGAAGGAGCGCTGGCGCCACAGCATGAAGTAGCGCGCAAAGCTGATGCCCGCCAGCGACATGAACAGCACCGCCGTCCATTCCAGCTGCGGCGAATTCCAGTGGCCGAAGCTGGCGTCGTGCGACGACAGCCCCCCCCAGCCCGACGGTGGTGCACATGTGCATGAAGGCGTCGGACCAGCTCATGCCACCCCAGCGGTAGGCCAGCAGGCAGCCCAGCGACAGCACGAAGTACACGCCCCACAGGCCGCGCGCTGTCTCGGCCAGGCGCGGCGTTAGGCGCTGCTCCTTCATGGGGCCGGGCATCTCGGCCTTGTACAGCTGCGCGCCGCCCAGGCCCAGGAAGGGCAGGATGGCCACCGCCAGCAGCATGATGCCCAGGCCACCGATCAGCTGCAGAAAGCAGCGCCAGATGTTGACCGAGGGCGCCAGCAGATCGAGCCCCGCCATGGCCGTGGCGCCGGTGGCGGTGAGGCCGCTCATGGCCTCGAAATAGGCGTCGGTGAAGCTCAGGCCCTGCACCGCGTACATCAGCGGCAGCGCGGCGTAGACCGGCAGCACCACCCACACCAGCGTGACCAGCAGAAAGCCGTCGCGCACCGTCAGCTCGCGGTTGGCGTGGCGCGTGCGCACCCACAGCCAGGCGCCGGTGGCCAGCGTGAAGGCGAAGCACCAGGCCCACACATGCACGTGCGTGCCGCCCTCGCCAAACCAGTCCCACGCCATCGGCACGAAGAAGGCGAACGAGAAGCCCATGACGACCCACGAGAGCACCAGGAAGGCGGGGGCGAAGCGGCTCATGGGGTCAATGAAGATCGGATGCTGGGGGAGCGGCCTTGGCCGCGATGGCAGCACAGCGCCCGCCGAAACGCCGAATCGCGGCCAAGGCCGCTCCCACATCGGGGCGCAGGGCCGCGCAGCAGGCCATGCGGCAACCGACCAGGGGCCGCGGAGCAGGCCACACCAGAACGCCGTGGCCGGACCTGCGCCGGCCAGCAGCGTTGTCCCCCCTTCGGGGGGAAGGCGCGAAGCGACTCAGGGGGGTCATAGGAACGTTGCACGCACCTGAAACAGCTTCTCCACCTCGCGCACCATGCGCTTGTTGGGCAGGAAGATGATCACGTGGTCGTCCGGCTCGATCACCACGTCGTGCGTGGGCACCACGGTGTGGGCGCTGCTGCCCTCGCCGCGCACGATGGCGCCGATGCGCGCGCCCGCCGGCAGCTTGATCTGCTCGATGCGCCGGCCCACCAGGTGCGATGTCTTGGCGTCGCCATGCGCCACGCCCTCCAGCGCCTCGGCCGTGCCGCCGCGCAGGCTGTGCACGGCCGCCACGGCGCCGCGGCGCACGTGCATCAGCAGCTCGCCGATCACGGCGTGCGCCGGCGAGATGGCGATGTCGATGGTGCTGCCCTGCATCAGGTCGGCGTAGGCGCGGCGGTTGATGAGCGCGATGACGCGGCGCGCGCCCATGCGCTTGGCCAGCATGGCCGAGAGGATGTTGTCCTCGTCGTCGTTGGTGACGGCGATGAACAGGTCCATGTCGGCCACGTTTTCATCGAGCAGCAGCTCCTCGTCGGTGCCGTCGCCCTGCAGCACCAGCATCTCGGGCGGCAGCTCGCTGGCCAGGTAGTCGCAGCGCTTGCGGTTGTTTTCGAGGATCTTCACCTCGCACTTTCCCACCAGCCCGCGCGCCAGCCGCAGGCCAACCTTGCCGCCGCCGGCGATCATCACGCGGCGCACCGGACGATCCGGGTTGCCGATGGTGTGCAGCGCGGCGCGCACCGTCTCGCGGCCCGTCAGCACGAACACCTCGTCGCCGGCCTGCACGCGCGTCTCGGCGGCCACCGGCAGTTCCTGGTCGCGCCGGTAGATGCCGACGATGCGCATCGGCACGTCGGCGCGGTGGGCGCGGAACTCGGCAATGCTGTGGTTGGCCAGGTAGCTGCCGGCCGACACGCGCACCACGATCAGGTGCGCCTGGCTCTGCGAGAACTTCACCACCTGCAGCGCCTCGGGGTATTCGATCAGCTGGTGGATGGTGCGCGTGACCGATTCCTCGGGGCAGATCACGTGGTCGACGGCGAAGCCGTCCTTCTCCAGCAGCTTGTCGCCCTGGCGGAACTCGGGCGAGCGCAGGCGCGCGATGGTGGTCGGGATGCCGAACACGTCGTGCGCGATCTTGCAGGCCACCAGGTTGGTCTCGTCCTGCGGCGTGCAGGCGATGAACAGGTCACAGTCCTGCGCACCGGCGCCGCGCAGCACCGAGGGCTGGATGCCGTTGCCGGCCACGCCGCGCAGGTCCAGCCGGTCCTCCAGCATGCGCAGGCGCTCGGGATCGGGGTCGACCACGGTGATGTCGTTGGCCTCCGACACCATGGTCTCGGCCACGCTCTCGCCCACGCGGCCGGCGCCGAGGATGATGATTCTCATGCGATCGCTGCCTTCAGTTGCCGATCAAGATCGCTATTCTAACGATAGCTGTTGGCGCTTGATGGATGGGCGCTGAAGCCTTGTTTGGCCTGAATCTACAGCGCCCGCGAGATGATGATCTTCTGCACGTCGCTGGTACCTTCGTAGATCTGGCACACGCGCACGTCGCGGTAGATGCGTTCGAGCGGAAAGTCGCTGACGTAGCCGTAGCCGCCCAGCGTCTGGATGGCGGCGCTGCACACGGCCTCGGCCGTCTCGGTGGCGAACAGCTTGGCCATGGCCGCTTCCTTCAGGCAGGGTTTGCCGGCATCGCGCAGGCTGGCGGCGTGCCAGATCAGTTGGCGCGCAGCCTCCAGCCGGGTCGCGCAGTCGGCCAGGCGGAAGCTCACCGCCTGGTGGTCGATGATGGGCACGCCGAAGGCCTCGCGCTCCTTGGCGTACTGGATGGCCACTTCGAGCGCGCTGCGCGCCATGCCCACGGCCTGGGCGCCGATGCCGATGCGCCCACCCTCCAGCGCGCTGAGGGCGATCTTGTAGCCCTCGCCCTCCTCGCCGATCAGGTTGGCGGCCGGCACGCGGCAGTTTTCCAGGTTGATCTGCGCCGTGTCGCTGCTGTGCTGGCCCAGCTTGTCCTCGATGCGCGCCACCACCCAACCGCTGTTGCCGAGCCGGTGCGTGGGCACGATGAAGGCCGACAGGCCGCGCTTGCCCGCCGCCTTGTCGGTGACGGCAATCACGATGGCCACGTGGCCGTTCTTGCCGCTGGTGATGAACTGCTTGACGCCGTTCAGCACCCACTCGTCGCCGTCCTTCACCGCCGTGGCGCGCAGGGCCGAGGCGTCGCTGCCCACGTGCGGCTCGGTCAGCGCGAAGGCGCCCAGCATCTCGCCGCGCGCGGCGGGGGACAGCCATTGCTGCTTTTGCGCCTCGGTGCCGTAGCGCATCAGGATCGCGTTGTAGGGGCAGTTGGTGACGCTGATCGGCGTGCTGGTGCCGCCGTCGCCAGCGGCGATCTCCTCCAGTACCAGCGCCAGCGTCAGGTAGTCGAGGCCGGCGCCGCCGTATTCCTCGGGCACGCAGATGCCGTAGGCGCCCAGCTCGGCCAGGCCGCGGTGCGCGGCCTCGGGGAAGGTGCGCTCGCGGCTCCACTGCGCAGCGTGCGGCCACAGCTGTTCCTGCGCGAAGGCGCGCACGGCGTCGCGGATCATCTCCTGGTCGGTCGTCAAAAGCATGTCAGTCGTCCCGCGCTGGGCTCCACCCGCAGCGCATCAAGCACAAGGAAGCCGGCGACCGCGGAGCAGGCCATCCGAGCGAACGCCGTGGCCGGGCTTGTACCGGCCACTGGCGTTGTCCCCCATGGGGGGAAGGCGGCCGCAGGCCGACTCAGGGGGGCTTTCATTTTTTCAACATGAAGAAAAGCGTTGTCCGTCGTATTGAAGGAAGGCGCCATTGTCGGCCGGGGTGAGCGCGGCAACCACACGGCGCAGGCCGGCAGCGCTGTCAGGCACCGCCACGGGCGCCGCGCCACCGCCCATGTCGGTCTGCGCCCAGCCGGGGTGCAGGCACACGAAGGTGGCCTGCGGGTACGCATGCCGCGCCGAGGCCACGGCCATGTTCAGCGCCGCCTTGCTGACGCGGTACAGCCAGGCGTTGCTGCCCGCCGCGCTGCCGATCTGCCCCATCACGCTGGAGAGAAAGGCAAAGCGCCCCTGCGCCGCCTCGACCAACGGCGCCACCTGCGGAATCACCTGCATGGCGCCCAGCACGTTGGCGTGCATCACGCGGTCGAAGTCTTGCTGCGTGGGCGGCTGCGTGGCGTCGGCGCGGCTGCACATCACGCCGGCCACGTGCCAGCCGGTGTCGATCTTCTCGCCATCGAGCTGCCAGGCCAGGCCGCTGACGCTGGCCGGGTTGGCCACGTCCAGCTTCAGCACCTGACAACCCAGTTCACGCAGCGTGGCCAGGCCATCGTCGCTGCGCGCCGTGGCGATCACACGCTCGCCGGCGGCCACGGCCTGGCGCGCCAGTTCCAGGCCGATGCCGCGCGAGGCGCCGAGGAGGAGGGTGGTGGGCATGGGGTTTCCATCGGGGTGCCGAGTCGGCGCCGTTCATGAATCAAACAGGCGTCCAGCGCTCGTCCATCAAGCGCGAGCAGCTATGATTTTCATACCATCTCCAGTGCCACGGCCGTCGCTTCGCCGCCGCCGATGCACAGCGTGGCGATGCCTTTCTTCTTGCCACGCGCCTTCAGCGCATGGATCAGCGTGACCATGATGCGTGCACCGCTGGCGCCGATGGGGTGGCCCAGCGCGCAGGCGCCGCCGTTGACGTTGACCTTGTCGTGCGGCACCTTCATGTCGTGCATCAGCGCCATCGGCACCACGGCGAAGGCTTCGTTGATTTCCCACAGGTCGACGTCGTCCGTCTTCCAGCCGGCCTTGGCCAGCACCTTCTCGCTGGCGCCGATCGGGGCGGTGCTGAACCACTCCGGCTCCTGCGCGTGCGTGGCGTGGGCGACGATCCTCGCCAGCGGCTTGCAGCCTAGCTTCTTCGCCGTCGATTCGCGCATCAGCACCATGGCGGCGGCGCCGTCGTTGATGCTGGAGCTGGCCGCCGCCGTCACCGTGCCGTCCTTCTTGAAGGCGGGCTTGAGCGTGGGAATCTTGTCGATGTTGATCTTGCCCGGGCCTTCATCGGTGTCGACCACGCGCTCGCCCTTGCGGTCCTTCACGGTGACGGGCGTGATCTCGTCCTTGAATGCACCGGATTTGATGGCGTCCTGCGCACGCTGCACGCTGGTTTGAGCGAACTTGTCTTGCTGCTCGCGTGTGAAGCCGTACTTGGCGGCGCAGTCCTCGCCGAACGTGCCCATGCTGCGGCCGGGCTCGTAGGCGTCTTCCAGGCCGTCGAGCATCATGTGGTCGAACACGCGGTCGTGGCCCATACGGTAGCCGCCGCGCCCCTTCAGCAGCAGGTAGGGCGCGCCGGTCATGCTCTCCATGCCGCCGGCCACCAGCACGTCGTGCGTGCCGGCCACCAGCATGTCGTGCGCGAACATGGCCGCGCGCATGCCCGAGCCGCACATCTTGCTCAACGTCACGGCGCCGGCGCTCTTGGGCAGCCCGCCCTTGAACGCCGCCTGCCGCGCCGGCGCCTGGCCCTGGCCGGCCATCAGGCAGTTGCCGAACAGCACTTCGGTGACCAGTTCGGGCTTGATCCCGGCGCGTTCGACGGCGGCCTTGATCGCCGCCCCGCCCAGGTCGTGCGCGGCCAGGTTGGCGAAGTCGCCCTGGAAACTGCCCATGGGGGTGCGGGCGGCGGAAACGATGCAGATGGGGTCGGACACTTTGGTTCCTTTCGTCAAGTAATACAGATACGCAGCTAATGACTGTTAAGAGCTCATCGAATGCGTTCAAGCCCTGTTAGCTTTTCGCGCAACTTCCTCAGTTCTTCGACCACGGGATCCTGGGGAACCTCCGTGTGCAGATAGGGGTTTAGATCGATTGGTGAAACTTCAACAACTCGCTCATGACCGGCTAAATAGGTGGCACTAACGTTGAACTCCCGTGGACAGGCACCTTGCTTCCCAGTGAGTATCGAAGGACCGGTGCCAAGGAGAAATCGAAGCTTTGAATCCGGTGGGAAGCTGCGTATGGTTCGGGAAAACGCAGAAGTGTTTCGTAGATTGCTGTGCTCACCTACTTGTTCGAGTGGATATATGTCCGTATCTAACGCCAAAGTCAGATCGTTTGCTGCAGTCTTACCAACGTTCAGAATCTCAAGATAGATGAGATTTGTACCAGTGCGCACACTCGTGCTGATCTGCACATAAGGGCGCATAGTTGCATGTTGCTGCTTACGTACCGCATCAAGCATGGCCTCGTTAGCGATAAGCATCCGCCTTGTCAGCCACGCATACCAACCGGTAATGCCTACGAGGGCCAGTGTGAGCCAATCAGTTGGATTCATGGTCAGGATGTAGAAAGCGATTTCAATCTGATGACTCCGTTGTCGTCGGTCCAGTAGCGTAGGGTTGCTCAGCCGGCGTTTAGGCGTTCAGCGCCATGGAGTCAGCGAGTTCAACGGCGTCGTCGATGCCACCGTTGATACCAAACCGCCGGTGCGCCCCATACGGAAAGAAATCGATCACCTCGCCCCGCTGGATGCGTTCCTTATTGCGCTGCCAGAACCCGGGCTCCAGCAGATCGGCATGGTGGCGCATGAAGGCCTCGCGCACGCGCGGGTTGCCGAGCAGGAAGGGGGCGAAGGTTTCGGGGAACACGTCGTGCTTGCCGACGTGGTACCAGATCTCGCCGCTCATCTCGTCTTCTTCGTTGCGCGGCGGTGGCACGCGGCGGAAGTTGCAGTCGGTGATGTATTCGATCTCGTCGTAGTCGTAAAACACCACCTTGCCGTGGCGCGTGACGCCGAAGTTCTTCCACAGCATGTCGCCGGGGAAGATGTTGGCGGCCACCAGGTCCTTGATGGCGTTGCCGTATTCGACGACGGCGCGCTCCAGCTGCGCGCTGGCCGCGGCGTCGCCCTCGCCGGCGTCGAAGGCTTCCTGCAGGTACATGTTCAGCGGGATCATGCGCCGCTCGATGTAGGCATGCTGGATGATGACCTCGGTGGCGCCGTCGCCGTCGCGGTCGGAGATTTCGAGCTGGCTGGCGGCGTGCTGTTCGATCTCGGCGATGAGTTCGTCGGTGAATCGCTCGCGCGGGAAGGCCAGCAGCGAGAACTCCATGGTGTCGGCCATGCGGCCCACGCGGTCGTGCCGCTTGACCAGCTGGTACTTGCCGCGCACCTGCTCGCGCGTGGTGTCCTTGGGTGGCGCAAAGCGGTCCCGGATGATCTTGAACACGTAGGGGAAGCTGGGCAGGTCGAACACCAGCATCACCATGCCCTTGATGCCGGGGGCGATGCGGAACTGATCGGTGCTGTGCCGCAGGTGCCACAGCAGGTCGCGGTAGAACAGGTTCTTGCCCTGTTTGGCCAGGCCCAGCGCGTTGTAGATTTCGGCGCGCGGCTTGCGCGGCATCAGGCTGCGCAGGAACTGCACGTAGGCGGACGGTATGGCCATGTCGACCATGAAGTAGGCGCGCGAGAAGCTGAACAGCACCGCCAGGTCGTCCTCGCCGAACAGCGCGGCGTCGACGAACAGCGTGCCGGGCGTGCGGTGCAGCAGCGCCAGCGCGAACGGCACTTCGGTGAAACCGTTGATGAGCTTGCCCACCAGGTACGCGCCCTTGTTGCGGTAGAACAGGCTGCTGAGCGCCTGCACCTGGAAGTTGGGCCGCGCGCGGCCTTCGCCCAGCTCGCGCTGCATGGCGTCGGCCACGCGGCGGGCATCGCGGGCCAGGTCTTCGAAGTCGCAGTGCAGCGCAAAGGATTCGAGCATGGCGCGCACGGTGTCCTGCAGCGGCGCGCCGGCGGGGTAGAAGGCCTGGTAGGTGGTCTTGGCGCGCGGGTCGTCGGTCTCCAGGTATTCGGTGCTGATGGCCGGGCGCACGAAGATGAAGTCGTTGTGGAAGTAGCTGCGGTGCAGGATGCGCGTGGTGACCGAGTTGAAGAAGGTCTCGGCCAGCTCGGGCTGCTGGTGCTGCACCAGCAGGCCGATGTAGTGCAGTTTGACCTGCTGCCACACGGCCATGGGTTGCTCGCCGGCCTTGAACTCGCGCTCGAGCCGGCGCTGGCATTCGCGCACGCGCAGGTCGTAGAACTCGATGCGCTCGCGCTGGGCGCGTTGCTGGCCGTGCCAGTCGCAGGTTTCAAAGCGGTGCTTGGCGCGCGCCGACTCGGTGCGAAACAGCGTGTAGTGGCGGTTGAAGCCGTCGACCATGGCCTGCGCGATGGCGCGCGCCAGGGGGGAGTCGAGCGCGGCCAGCGGCATGGTGGCTACAGGGGCAGATCGCTGGAGCCGGGTTTGGCGTCCGGCGCGCGTGGGTAGCGCTTGATGGCGGCGCGGAACACGTCCACCACCTCGCCCGGGTGCGCCATGGTGACGCCCAGGTCCTTCACCATGCCGTCCTTCAGGCCGTAGCACCAGCCGTGCACTGCCAGCGGCTGGCCGCGCGCCCAGGCGTCCTGCACCACGTTGGATTGCGCCACGTTGCCCACCTGTTCGATCACGTTCATCTCGCACAGCACGTCTTCCTGCTCGTGGCTGCACAGGTGCATCAGGCGGCCGCGGTGGCGCATCTTCACGTCGTGCACGTGGCGCAGCCAGTTGTCGGCCAGGCCCACGCGCTTTTCGTGCAGCACGGCCAGCACGCCGCCGCAGCCGTAGTGGCCGACGACCATGATGTGCTCGACCTTGAGCACGTCGACGGCGAACTGGATCACCGACAGCGCGTTCAGGTCGGAGTGCGTGACCACGTTGGCCACGTTGCGGTGCACGAACACCTCGCCCGGCGCCAGGCCGATGACCTGGTTGGCCGGCACGCGGCTGTCGGAGCAGCCGATCCACAGGTATTTGGGCGATTGCTGGTCGGACAGGCGCTTGAAGAAGCCGGGGTGTTCGCGCTCCACGCGCTCGGCCCAGGCGCGGTTGTTGTCCAGCAGCAGCTGCAGGGGGTGGGTGGCTTGAGGTTCGGTCAAGGCGATGCTTTCACACAAATGGCGGGCATGATGTCTGCGACGCAGGGGCGCGCGCGTCCTACAGCGGCGGGGGGCGCGGCTTCGCACAATGCGGGCATGACCTCGATTGCAACACAAGTGCGCGACGCACCGCCCGCGCCATGACCACACCCGACATCTACCAAGCCCTGCGCGAGAGCCACGAGATTCAGCGCGCATGGTGCACCCGCCTGACGCGCACGCGCGCCACCAACCCGCAGGGCCGGCGCGACGCCTTCCTCACCCTCAAGCTGGAGCTGGCCGCCCACGCCGCCGCCGAGGAGCGCTTTCTGTACGCGCCCATGCTGATGGACGACCGCGGCATCGACAGCGCCCGCCATGCGCTGGCCGAGCACCACGATCTGGACGAACTGGTGGCGGCGCTGGGCCAGCTGGCGCCCGAGGGCGAAGCCTGGGGCGAGAAGGCCAGGGAACTGGCGCACGAGGTGCGCCACCACCTGGAAGAAGAGGAGCGCGGCTTCTTTCAGGTCAGCGGCAAGATTCTGACCGCGGCGCAGAAGCAGCGCCTGGGCGCGCAGTATCTGCGCAACTACGCGCAGATGAAGAAGAAGTACGCCGCCGACTGGGGCTACGCCGCCGAGCGGGCCACGCAGACCGACACCCCGGCCGTCGGGGCCGCCCGCAAGACCGTGGCGCCCGTGCCGGCCAAGGCGCGCGTGGCGCGTGTGGTGTCGGCCGCGGGCCGGCGCAGGCGCTGAGCCGGTGCTCGGCGCGCTGCCGTGCGTGCGCGTGGTGTGCGCCAGGCCTGTTTCGGCCCTCAAAGGGTAGAAACAGGCGATTGCCATTTGGCGCGGCTTTGAGGTATGAAAAAAGAAGCTGCTGGCGCTTGGTATTTGGGCGCTGGAAGCTTTTTTCACCATTGAAAAAATCTGGAAGGTCCCCCCCCCGGCGTTTGAAGGTCAACGCGGAGGGCCGTCCGCCTCACATCGTCTCGGCGAACAACTCGCGCCCGATCAGCATGCGGCGAATCTCGCTGGTGCCGGCGCCGATCTCGTACAGCTTGGCGTCGCGCCACAGGCGGCCCAGTGGGTAGTCGTTGATGTAGCCGTTGCCGCCGAACAGCTGGATGCCGTCGCCGGCCATCCTGGTGGCCATCTCGGCCGTCCACAGGATGACGCTGGCGCAGTCCTTGCGCACCTGGCGCACGTGCTCGCTGCCCAGCGCGTCCAGGTTCTTGCCGATGGTGTAGAGGAAGGCGCGGCCGGCCTGCAGCACGGTGTACATGTCGGCCACCTTGCCCTGCACCAGCTGGAATTCACCGATGCTCTGGCCGAACTGCTTGCGGTCGTGGATGTAGGGCACCACGTTGTCCATCACCGCCTGCATGATGCCGACGGGCCCGCCGGCCAGCACGGCGCGCTCGTAGTCCAGCCCGCTCATCAGCACCTTGGCGCCGCCGTTCAGGTTGCCCAGAATGTTCGCCTCGGGCACCTCGACGTTGTCGAACACCATCTCGCCCGTGTGGCTGCCGCGCATGCCCAGCTTGTCCAGCTTCTGCGCCGTGCCAAAGCCCTTCATGCCCTTTTCGACGATGAAGGCCGTGACGCCGCGCGCGCCCAGCTCGGGCTCGGTCTTGGCGTAGACCACCATGGTGTCGGCGTCGGGGCCGTTGGTGATCCACATCTTGGTGCCGTTCAGCAGGTAGTAGCCGCCCTTGTCCTCGGCGCGCAGCTTCATGCTGATGACGTCGCTGCCGGCGCCCGGCTCGGACATGGCCAGCGCGCCCACGTGCTCGCCGCTGATCAGCTTGGGCAGGTATTTCTGCTTCTGCGCCTCGCTGCCGTTGCGCTTGATCTGGTTGACGCACAGGTTGGAGTGCGCGCCGTAGGACAGGCCCACCGAGGCGCTGGCGCGGCTGATCTCTTCCATGGCGATCATGTGCGCCAGATAGCCCATGTCGGCGCCGCCGTACTGCTCGGGCACGGTGATGCCCAGCACGCCCAGCTCGCCCATCTTGGGCCACAAGTCCATCGGGAACTGGTCGCTCTTGTCGATCTCGGCCGCGCGCGGGGCGATCTGGCCTAAAGCAAAGTCGCGCACGGCATCGCGCAGGGCGTCGATGTCTTCGCCAAGCTGGAAGTTCAGGCCGGGCAGGTTGCTCATGGTTTGTCTCCTGGGGAAAAGCGGGTCAGTAGGTTTTGGGAACCGGCACCAGGGTCTGCTGCATCAGCGCGCAAGGCCCTTGCTTGCCATCGTCGTCCACGTGCACCACCTCGGCGGTGCAGACGATGAGGCGCTTGCCCGGCTTCACCACGCGGCCGATGGCACGCAGCGCGCCGCCCTGGTAGCTGCCGAGAAAGTTGATCTTGTATTCGGCGGTGACGACTTCCATGCCCTCGGGCGCGATCGTCAGCCCCGCATAGCCACCCGCGATGTCGGCCACCGCGCCCATGGCGCCGCCGTGAAAGCCGTCCTGCTGCTGGGTCACCTTGTCGGAGTAGGGCAGCCAGATCTCGACCAGGCCCGGCTCCACGCGCCGCAGCTGCGCGCCCAGGTGCTGCATCATGCCCTGGCGGGCAAAGCTGCTGGCCACGCGGTCGTGCAGGGCCTGGGCGTCGGGCGTGGTGTTCATGGCAATCCCGGATTGTGATTTACGTTTACGTTAACGTCAATTGGCCTTGGCCTTCTTCGCGGCCGGCCGGTCGACGCGCGCCAGCAGGCTGCGCGCTTCCTTCTCGTGCTCGCTGATCTCGCTCAGCGTGGCCTGCAGCTCGGCCAGCTGCGCCTCCAGCTGGGCGCGGTGCTGGCTCAGCACCTGCAGGAACTTGCGCAGCTGCGGCCCGGTGTCGCGCGGGCTGTCGTACATGTCGATCAGCGCCTTGGCCTCGTGCAGCGACAGGCCCAGGCGCTTGGCGCGCAGGGTCAGCTTCAGGCGCGTGCGGTCGCGGTTGCTGTACACGCGCTGGCGCCCGCCGGGGCCGCTGCGCCCGGGCTGCAGCAGGCCCATGTCTTCATAGAAGCGCATGGCACGCGGCGTCAGGTCGAACTCGCGCGCCAGATCGCTGATGGTGTAGGTGGTGGCCATGGTGGACTGCAAGGCTGTCGCGCACGTGCTGGGCGCGCGGCGCGGCTCCTTCATAGAATGAAATCGCGGGGTGACGTGCACGTCAAGCTCGCGTGCCATCGTAGCGCACCGCCGCTGAAGAACAAGCCCATGTCCCTTGCCGCCGAACTCGAACGCGCTCTGCACTACCCGCTGGCCGACCAGCTGCCGCCGCCGGGTGGCGCCATCCAGATCGCCCCCGGCGTGAAGTGGCTGCGCATGGTGCTGCCCTTCGCGCTGGATCACATCAACCTGTGGCTGCTGCGCGACCGGCTGGACGGCCGCGACGGCTGGACCGTGGTGGACACCTGCATCGACCGCCCCGAGTCGCGCGCGCTGTGGGAGCAGGTGTTCGCGCACGAGCTGGACGGCCTGCCCATCCTGCGCGTGGTGGTCACGCACATGCACCCCGACCACATCGGCCTGGCGCACTGGCTGTGCGAGCGCTGGAGCACGCCGCAGCACGAATGCCGCCTGTGGATCAGCGCCACCGACTACCAGACCGCCCGCTACGCCTGCGAGGTGGTCAACAGCTTCGGCGGCGAGCGCCTGGCCGAGTACTTCCGCAGCCACGGCATGACCAGCGCCGACGACCTGGCGCAGATCCGCAACCGCAAGAGCTACTACCGCGGCCTGGTGCCGGCGGTGCCGCTGTCGTTCGCGCGGCTGATGGACGGGCAGACGCTGACCATCGGCGGCCAGGCCTGGCGCTGCATCGACGGCTACGGCCACGCGCCCGAGCACATGGCGCTGTACTGCGAGGCGCTGAACGTGCTGATCAGCGGCGACATGGTGCTGCCGCGCATTTCCACCAACGTCAGCGTGTACGAGATGGAGCCCGAGGCCGATGCGCTGACGCTGTTCCTCGATTCCATCGAGCGCTTTCAGCCGCTGCCGCGCGACGTGCTGGTGCTGCCCTCGCACGGCAAGCCCTTCACCGGCCTGCACGTGCGCATCGCGCAGTTGCACGACCACCACCGCGACCGGCTCGATGAAGTGATGCAGGCCGCGCGCGTGCAACCCGTGTGCGCCTACGACGTGCTGCCCGTGCTGTTCAAGCGCCCGCTCGACCTGCACCAGACCACCTTCGCCCTGGGCGAGGCGGTGGCGCACCTGCACCGCCTGTGGTTCGGCGGCCAGCTGCGGCGCACGCGCGATGCCGAGGGCATCTGGCGCTTTGCGCCGGCTTGAACCGATTTTCAAGCCAAATCGGCCTGCAGCGCCCGTCCAGCAAGCGCAGGCAGCTATCAATTTCATATCAAGGAGACCTCGTCATGATCGACCCGCAGCAGCTGTTTTCACTGAAAGGCCGCACCGCCCTCGTCACCGGCGGCTCGCGCGGCATCGGCCGCATGATCGCCGAGGGCTATGTGCGCAGCGGTGCGCGCGTCTACATCTCGGCGCGCAAGGCCGAGGCCTGCGACGCCACGGCGAAAGAGCTGTCGGCACTGGGCCACTGCGTGTCGCTGCCGGGCGATGTCTCCACGCTGGAGGGCGTGCACGCGCTGGTGGCCGCCTACCGGCAGCACGAGCAGACGCTCGACATCCTGGTCAACAACGCCGGCGCCGCCTGGGGCGCGCGGTATGCCGAGTTCCCCGAAAGCGGCTGGGACAAGGTGGTCGACCTGAACATGAAGGCGCCGTTCTTCCTTACGCAGGCGCTCACGCCCATGCTGAAGGCCGCCGCCACCGACCACCTGGCCAAGGTGATCCACATCGCGTCGATCGACGGCATCACCGTCAACCCGTGGGACACCTATTCCTACGCCGCCAGCAAGGCCGGCCTGATTCACCTGACCAAGCGCATGGCGACCGAGCTGGCGCCGCAGCGCATCGTCGTCAGCGCCATCGCGCCCGGCCCGTTCGCGTCGAACATGAACAAGGACGCGCGCGACCATGAAGGCGAGGTGGCCGGGCGCGTGCCCCTGGGCCGCATCGGCCAGCCCGAGGACATGGCCGGCGCGGCCATCTTCCTGGCCTCGCGCGCCGGCGACTACGTGGTCGGCGGCACGCTGGTGGTGGACGGCGGCGTGGCCTGGGCGCGCGGGTAAGCGCCTCGGTATAACCCGCAGGTGACAGGCGCCAGGGGCGCACGTTATGATTTGTAACGAAAGGTGCCCCGCGGCACGTGCCCCCGGCAGTTGAGCTGCGGGGTGGTGCCCACAGCCTGCGATGGGCGGCCTTCGCCCGTTCCGCGCATGGCCTCCAACAAGCACCTTTATCGACGTCTGTACCCGCACCGCATCGTCGGCCTGGGCTTCGCTGCGCTGGCGGTCGGCACGGTGCTGTGGCAGCACGCTGCGCCCGCTGCCCACTGGGGCGTCGTCGTGGCGATGCTGGCGTGGCCGCATTTGGCGTTCGGGCTGGCACGCGCGGCCGCCAACCCGTTTCGCGTCGAGCGGCGGAACCTGATCGTCGACACGGTGCTGGTCGGCGTGTCGCTGCCGCTGATGTCGTTCAGCCTGCTGCCGAGCGTGATCCTGGTGCTGGTGGCCCTGTTCGACCGCGTCAACCTCGGCGTTCGCCGGCTGGCGCGGGATGCCCTGATCGGCGTGGTGGCGTCGGCCGCGGTGGCAACGCTGCTGTTGCGCCCCGGCCTTGCACTGGAAAGCCCGCTGCCCGTGGTGCTGGCCTGCCTGCCCCTGCTGGCGGTGCACATGCTGTCGGTCAGCTTAGGCATGAACCGTTACGTCCAGATCGTGGTGCGGCAGAACCGCGAGCTGGAAACCGCGCACCGCACGGACCAGCAGACCAGCCTGTTCACCCGCGCCCACTGGATGACGCTGGCCGAGGAAGCCCTGGCGGACGTGCGCGCCGGCAAGACCAGCGCGGCCGTGTTCGTGATCGACCTGGATCGGTTCAAGCAGATCAACGACACCCATGGCCACCTGGTCGGCGACTCCGTCATCACCGCGGCCAGCCTGGCCATCCGCCAGTCGTTGCGGCAGGAGGACGCGGCCGGCCGCTACGGCGGCGACGAATTCACCGTGCTCTGCCGGGGTACCACGCCGGCCGAAGCCGAAGGCCTGGCACAGCGGCTGCACGAGCGGATCGCGGCCATCCGCGTGCGTCAGGTGCCCGACCTGGTGGTGGGCAGCAGCATCGGCGTGGCCATGGCCAGCCCCGACCACGCCGACATGCAGGACTGGCTGCACAGCGCCGACGAGGCGCTGTACCGCTCCAAGCGGCAGGGCCGGGGCCGGATTTCGTTCGACGGGGCCGTTCCCGGCGCGGCGTGAGCGGCGTCCGGGCTTATGCCGTTTCGACTTCAAGACGTTAGCCAACGTCATCCCTGCGAAAGCCGGGAGCCAGGTCCGCCGCGCGCGCCGTCTGGATTCCGGCTTTCGCCGGAATGACGAAATTCATGTCGTTTTGATCTGTAGATGGCATTACCAGCGCGGCACCGCCTCGTCCTTCAGCGCGCCGCGCCGTTCGGCGTAGTCGGGCAGCACGGCCTCCACGTGCTGCCAGAAGCGCGCGCTGTGGTTCATCTCGCGCAGGTGGGCCAGCTCGTGCACCACCACGTAGTCGATGATGGGTTCGCGGAAGTGGATCAGCCGCCAGTTGAGGCGGATCGAGCCGTCGGCGCTGGCGCTGCCCCAGCGCGTGCCGGCGCTCGATAGGCTCATCTTCTGCCAGCGAACGCCCAGCTGCGGCGCAAAGTGATCCAGCCGCGCGGTGAACACGCGGCGCGCCTGGCGCATCAGCCAGGCCTGCACGGTGTCGCGAAGCTGCTCGGGCGTGGCGGTGTGCGGCAGGCCCACGTGCAGCGCCATCTGCGGCACGCCGGGCAGGGCGGCTTCGCCCGGTACCAACACGGCGCCGCCGCGGCCGTGGCGCTGGCGCGGGTCGAGCACCAGCACCACCGGCTCGCCCAGAAAGGGCAGCGTGGCGCCTTCCTTCCAGTCGATGCGGCTGGCTTCGAGCCGCTGGTGGCGCGCGCGCGCCTCGCCCAGCTTGGTGACGATCCAGCGCTCTTTCTCGCGCAGCGCGGCCTCGACTTCGTGCACCGGCGTCCAGCGCGGCGCGCTGACGGTGAGGCCGTCGGCCCCCACCGAGAAACCGATGGTGCGCCGCTGCCCGCGCTTGAATTCGTACGCCACCTGCGCGCCGCCCAGCGCGATGGCGCGGCTGGCGCGCGGGTGGGCGAAATGCGCCGGGGCCAGTGCGTCGGGCAGGGCGATGGCGGGTTCGGTCGCTACTACATCGATAGCTGTCGGCGCCGGATGGACGGGCGCTGGCGCCGGATTGGGCTTTGAATCGACAGCGCCAGGCGCCGGCGCGCGCGGCGCCGCGTCGGGGCCGGTGAACAGATCGAGCAGCAGTTGCAGCATGCCGCGTGCCTGTGCCTCTAGTCGGCGCCGGGCTTGATCTGCGACAGGCGCGCCTGCCCCGTGGGGTAGGCCTCGGAGTCGAGGCGCAGCATCTCGGCCTCGATCCAGGCCTCGACCTCGCGCATCAGCTCGTCGGGCTTGCGGCCCACGCTGGGGATGGCCGGGCCGATGGAGATGTCGACGATGCCCGGCCGCTTGACGAAGGCCTTGCGTGGCCAGCATTTGGCGCTGGTCACGGCGATGGGGATCACCGGCGCGCCGCATTCGATGGCCAGGCGTGTGCCGCTGCTGCGGTACTTGCCTTTCTCGCCGCGCGGGATGCGCGTGCCCTCGGGGAACATGATGACCCACACGCCCTGGCCCAGCAGGCGCCGGCCCTGCTGCACCACCTTGGCGAAGGATTCGATGCGGCGGCCGCGGTCGATGTGGATCATGTCGAGCCGCGCCATGGCCCAGCCGAAGAACGGCACGGACAGCAGCTCGCGCTTGAACACGTAGGCCAGCGGGTGCGGCATCAGCGGCGGCATGCAGAAGGTTTCCCAGGTCGACTGGTGCTTGACCAGCAGCACCGCCGGGTCCTTCTGGCCCAGGGGCAGGTTCTCGAAGCCGGTGACGCGGTTGCGGATGCCGAGGATCCAGTGGCCGCCCTTCACGGCCACGTCCAGCCAGCCCACGCACATCCAGTACAGGCGCGCGCCGCTGATGAAGGGCGCGGCGATCAGCACCGCCGTGGCCCACGGAATCACCGTGAGCACCATCCACAGCATGTGCAGGATCGAGCGAATCAGGTTCATAGTCAACTAGGCCTTCAGCGCAGGCGGGGCAAGCGCAGGCAGCTACTTATTCTATAGCTATCCTGGCCTTCAGCGCAGCGGTGCAGGGGCCGTGCGATCGGCCTTCGCGTCGGCCTCGGCCCTGGCGGCGGCCTGCTGCGCCTCCACCTCGGCCACGAAGGCGGTGGCGAAGGCGGCCAGGTCGGCGTGCACGCGCGTGCCGGGCGGAAACTCGGGCGGCAACGGATCGGTCTGCACCGGCGCGCCCTTGCCCGTCAGCACCAGGTGCGGGATGCAGCCGGCGGCCGCGGCGGCCTGCACGTCGCGCACGCTGTCGCCCACGGCGTGGATGTTGCGCAGGTCGACCTTGTAGCGCTCGCCGATCTGCTGGAACAGCCCCGGCAGCGGCTTGCGGCACGTGCAGCCTTCGTCGGGCGCGTGCGGGCAGTAGAAGATGGCCTCCACCCGCCCGCCCACGGCGGCCAGCTGCTTGTTCATCTTGGCCTGGATGGCGTTGAGCGCCGCCATGTCGAACAGCCCGCGCCCCAGCCCCGGCAGGTTGGCGGCGATCACCACGTGGTAACCCGCCTGGTTGATGCGGGCGATGGCGTCCAGCGCGCCGGGCAGCGGCTCCCAGTCGTCGGGCGTCTGGATGTAGCCCTCGCGCTCGACACAGATGGTGCCGTCGCGGTCGACGATGACGAGTTTCATGACGGGCGATTATCCGCCCGGGGCGCGGCCCGCGGGGGCGCTGACCGGCGGCCGGGGCAGCTCCAGCCGCGATTCCAGCCGGCCCCACTGGCCCCACCAGCGGCCGGCGTGCGCATGCAGGCGCGCGATGCTGCCGGGCGCAAACGCCGTCACCGGCGCATCCTCGACGAACAGCCGCTGCGGCGTGGCATCGCCCTGGCGCTCGAAATACACCTCGGTGCCGCCCGGGCGGCGCTTGGTCGGCTGCATCTCGCGCGCCAGCAGCACCCTGGCCGATTGCTCGGGCAGCGGCTGGCGGCCGTTGCGGTTCATTTCGCTGGCCACCAGCCAGGCGCCCATGGCGGTCCACATCAGCACCCACAGCGCCAGCACCGTCGCCCGAATGCGCGGCCAGCCCAGGCGCCGCACGGCCAGCCACAGGCCGCCCAGCACCGCGCCGATGACCAGCAGGCCATACAGCAGCGGGCGCGCCGCCAGCCAGAAGGCCTCGCCGGGATCGGACACCATAGAGGCCGCCGTCACCGGGTACAGGCCGTCGCCCTCGGGCTGACCCGGCATCAGCACGCGCAGCACCAGCACCGCCAGTGGCGGCACGGCGGCCAGCGCCAGCACGCGCCAGTCGGCGGGGCTGTCGTCGGGCGGGCGGCGGGCGGGCAGCACGCTCATGCGGCGAGCCTCGACAGATCGGCCACGCGGTTCATGGCCTGGTGCAGGGTCTTGAGCAGGCCCTGGCGGTTCAGGCGCAGATCGATCTGCTCGGCGTTCACCATCACGCCGTCGAAGAAGGCGTCCACCGGCTCGCGCAGCGCGGCCAGGGTCTGCAGCGAGGCGGTGTAGTCGCCGGCGTCGAACTGCGCGTCGGCCTGCGGCACGATGCGCTGCATGGCTTCGTACAGTGCTTTCTCAGCGGGTTCCTGCAGCAGCAGCTCGCTCACGTGGGCGTCGACCACCTGTTCGGCATCACCGGCCTTCTTGAGGATGTTGCCGATGCGCTTGTTGGCGGCGGCCAGCGCGGGGGCTTCGGGCAGGGCGGCGAAGGCGCGCACGGCGTCAAGCGCCTTCGGGAACTCGCCCCACATCGGCCGCGCGGCGATCACCGCATCGGCCTCCTGCGCGCTGGCACCGCGCTCGCGCAGGTAGCCGTTGACGCGTTCGTAGAAGAAGTTCAGCAGCTGTTCGTTGCTCTTGGTCGCATCGGGCAGCAGTGCGCCGAAGGCCTGCGCGGCCTGCGCCACCACGGCGGGCATGTCCAGCCGCAGGTCTTTCTCGACCAGCATGCGGATCACCCCCAGCGCATGGCGCCGCAGCGCGAACGGGTCCTTGTCGCCCGTCGGCAGGTTGCCGATGCCGAACAGGCCGACCAGCGTCTCCAGCTTGTCGGCCAGCGCCACCACGGTGCCCACCTGGCCGCGCGGCAGTTCGTCGCCGGCAAAGCGCGGCTTGTAATGGTCTTCGATGGCGAAGGCGATGTCTTCGGAGAGGCCGTCATGGCGCGCGTAGTAGCCGCCCATCACGCCCTGCAGCTCGGGGAATTCGCCCACCATGTCGGTCAGCAGGTCGGCCTTGGCCAGTTGGGCGGCCTGATCGGCCGCCTGGGCCAGCACGTCGCCGCCCAGTTGCTGGCCGATGGCCTTGGCGATGGCGCGCACGCGCTCAACCCGCTCTCCCTGCGTGCCCAGCTTGTTGTGATAGACCACCTTGGCCAGCTGCGGCACGCGGCTTTCCAGCGTCTTCCTGCGGTCCTGGTCGAAGAAGAACTTGGCGTCGGCCAGGCGCGGGCGCACCACGCGCTCGTTGCCGCCGATCACGGCGCTCGGGTCGGCCGGCGAGATGTTGCTGACGACGAGGAACTGGTTCGTCAGCTTGCCCTGCGCGTCCAGCAGCGGAAAGTACTTCTGGTTCGCCTTCATGGTCAGGATCAGGCATTCCTGCGGCACGTCGAGGAATTCCTGCTCGAAGCTGCACACCAGCACGTTGGGGCGCTCGACCAGCGCCGTCACTTCGTCCAGCAATGCTTCATCTTCGATAGCTTGCAGCGCTGGTCCTGCCTGCGTTGCAGTCGATTTGAGCTGTGAAGCGATGGCCGCACGGCGCTCGTCGAAGCTGGCGATAACGGCACCCTTGTCGCGCAGCGTGTCGGCGTAGCGGTCGGCGTCGACGATGGTGATGGGGTCGGCCACAGCCTCGAAGCGGTGGCCGTGCGTGGAACGGCCGGCGGTCAGGCCCAGCGCGGTGACGGGCACCACGCTGCTGCCGTGCAGCGCCACCAGGCCGTGCGCCGGACGCACGAACTGCACGCTGTCCCAGCCGGGCAGCGGTGTGCCTTCCTGCAACTGGTAGGTCATCACCTTGGGGATAGGCAGTTTGGCAATCGCTTCGTTCAGCGCCTTCTGCAGGCCCGTGTCCAGCGTGGCGCCGGTGACCAGCGAATCGAGGAACAGCGCCTCGGCCTTGCCGTCCATCTGGCGCTTGAGCGTGGGCACCACCGACGGATCGGCGCCCACGGCCTGCAGCTTCTTGAGCAGCGCGGGCGTCGGGTTGCCGGCGGCGTCCAGCGCCACGCTCACGGGCATCAGCTTGACCTGCACCGCCTGGTCGGCCGCCTTGGCCGCCACGTGCGTGATGTGCACGGCCAGCCGCCGCGGCGTGGCGTAGGGGGTGGCCACCGAATCGGCGGCGGTGAGACCCTGGCTTTTCAGTTGCTCGAACAGCGTGCCGGCGAAGGCCTCGCCCAGCTTCTTCAGCGCCTTGGGCGGGAGTTCTTCGACGAACAGTTCGACGAGGAGGTTTTGTGCGGTCATGAAATGGACGATCAGAAAGCTGTCAGTTGCAGGCCCAGGTGCCGGGCTGCCACGTTCATGTCGTTGTCGAGCGAGGCCAGCGCCTGGCAGTTGTGCCGCAGCGCCACGGCCAGATGCAGGGCGTCGCCGGCGCGCAGCTTGGCGGGTGAGGTGCGGCACAGTTCGGCCGCGTACAGGTAGTCGTCCGCGATGACATCCAGTTGGTTCGTCATCGCGACCGCCGCGTCATAGGCGTGCCAGGCTTTCGCGACGCGGTCGCGGCCCTCGCCCTTGTCACGCAGCTTGATGCCCGAAGCACTGGCGAACTCGGCGTGCGTCCAGAGTGCCGTGGCGGTGCGGTCCAGTTCGGCCTCGGCCAGCCAGCGCACGGCGCCGGGTGATTCGGGTTCGTTGTAGCAGTACGCGCACCAGACGCTGGTGTCGACGTAGGTCATGCGCGACGCAGGGGGTGACATCAGTAGCGCGCCCCGTCACGCATCTCGCGGATGACCGATTCCGAGGGGGGCATCGACGCCAGATGCGCCCGCGCCTGCGCCAGCCAGGCGGCCTTGTCGAACGGCTTGCGCGCGCCGCGGGCCGAGAGCGTGAAGCTCTGATCGGCATTGCGTGCAAGCTGCAGCGTGCTGCCTTCGCGCAACCCCAGCTCGCGCGCCAGCTCGGCCGGCAGCCGCACCGCCAGGCTGTTGCCCCAGCGGCCGACGCTCAGTTCGAGCTTGTTCAAATCGTTGGCACCCATGGCGATCCTCGAATGTAGATACACGTATCTACATGGTACCGCAACCCGCCACGGCGTGGTAGTGCAGCACCGTGGGAAACGGGTCGTAGAAGTGGTGCAGCAGCGCGCGCCACTGCTGGTAGTCGGGCGACTGGCGGAAGCCGACGGTGTGCGCTTCCAGGCTGTCCCAGCGCACCAGCAGCACGTATTGCTGGTCGTGCTCGATGCAGCGCTGCAGCTCGTGCCCGCGATAGCCGGGGACGGCGGCGATGAGGCGCTGCGCCTGCGCGAAGGCGGCCTCGAACGCGGCCGCCTGGCCGGCGCGCACGTTCAGCGTGGCGACTTCCAGCACGCCGGCATCGGCGGTGGTGGCCATCACGCGGCCTTTTTCTCGATCTGTGCCACCCATTCGGCCGGCGCCAGCGGAAAGCCCAGGCGCTCGCGGCTTTCGTAATAGCTTTGCGCCACGGCGCGCGCCAGGTTGCGGATGCGGCCGATGTAGGCGGCGCGCTCGGTCACGCTGATGGCGCCGCGCGCGTCCAGCAGGTTGAAGGTGTGGGCGGCCTTCAGCACCTGCTCGTAGGCGGGCAGCGCCAGTTCGACCGCGATCAGCTCGTTGGCCTTCTTCTCGTGCGCCGAGAATGCGGTGAACAGGAAGTCGGCGTCGCTGTGCTCGAAGTTGTAGGTGCTCTGCTCGACTTCGTTCTGGTGGTAGACGTCGCCGTAGCTCAACCCCTCGGTCCAGGTCAGGTTGAACACGTTGTCCACGCCCTGCAGGTACATGGCCAGGCGCTCCAGGCCGTAGGTGATCTCGCCCGTGGCCGGCTTGCAGTCGATGCCGCCGACCTGCTGGAAGTAGGTGAACTGCGTCACCTCCATGCCGTTGAGCCACACCTCCCAGCCCAGGCCCCAGGCGCCCAGCGTGGGGTTCTCCCAGTCGTCCTCGACGAAGCGGATGTCGTTCTTCTTCAGGTCGAAGCCGAGTGCCTCCAGGCTGCCCAGGTACAGCTCCAGGATGTTGGCTGGCGCGGGCTTGAGCACCACCTGGTACTGGTAGTAGTGCTGCAGGCGGTTGGGGTTCTCGCCGTAGCGGCCATCCTTGGGGCGGCGGCTCGGCTGCACGTAGGCGGCCTTCCACGGCTCGGGGCCGATGGCGCGCAGAAAGGTGGCGGTGTGCGAGGTGCCGGCGCCCACTTCCATGTCGTAGGGCTGCAGGAGCGCGCAGCCTTGCGCGTCCCAATACTGCTGGAGCTTGAGGATGATCTGCTGGAAGGTGAGCATGGGACGAAGCGGCACGAAGGCAATCGGCCATTTTACCGAGACCGGCAAGGCCGGCCGCCGAGGCGCTTGGGATCAGCGGCGGTGGCTAGCGTTTCGATAGCGGTTGGCGGGCCGGCCGGCCACCAAAAAAGGCGCCGGCCGAAGCTAGGCGCCTTTTCAATAATCATAGCTGCTTGCGCCCGTTACACAGCGATTTCAGATGGATTTGATACTGAAACCTTTGAATGACGGGCGCAAACAGCTATGAAAACAATATCAGGAGCTCAGCCCCAGCGGCGCAGCACCAGGCTGGCGTTGGTGCCGCCAAAGCCGAAGCTGTTCGACAGCACGGTGCGCAGGTCGGCGTCGCGTGTGGCGGTCACCAGCGGCATGTCGCCCAGCGTTTCATCGGGCGTGTCGACGTTGACCGAACCGGCGATGAAACCCTTGTTCAGCATGATGAGGCAGTAGATCGCCTCCTGCACGCCGGTGGCGCCCTGCGAATGGCCGGTGAGCGACTTGGTCGACGAGAACGGCGGCACCTGGTCGCCGAACAGCGCCCGCATGGCGCGCACTTCCTGCATGTCGCCCACGGGCGTGGAAGTGCCGTGGGTGTTGATGTAGTCCACGCCACCGTCAAGCCCTTCGAGCGCCTGCTTCATGCACGCGATGGCGCCGTCGCCCGAGGGCGCGACCATGTCCTCACCGTCGCTGGAGGCGCCGAAGCCGATCACCTCGGCCAGGATGGTGGCGCCGCGCCGCTCGGCATGGGCCAGCGATTCGAGCACCACCGCGCCGCCGCCGCCGGCGATGACGAAGCCGTCGCGGTCGGCGTCGTAGGCGCGCGAGGCTTTTTCCGGTGTGTCGTTGTACTTGCTGGAGATGGCGCCCATGCCGTCGAACAGCAGCGCCATGCCCCAGCTCAGTTCCTCGCCGCCGCCGGCGAACATCACGTCCTGCTGGCCCCAGGCGATCTGCTGCGCCGCCGCGCCGATGCAGTGCGCCGAGGTGGAGCAGGCCGAGGTGATGGAGTAGTTGAGGCCCTTGACCTTGAAGTTGGTCGCCAGGCAGGCCGACACGGTGCTGCTCATGCAGCGCGTGACGCGATAAGGCCCGACGCGGCGGATGCCCTTGTCGCGCAGGATGTCGGCGGCCTCGATCTGGTTGGCGGGCGAGCCGCCGCCCGAACCCATGATGAGGCCGGTGCGCGGGTGGCTGATCTGCTCCGACGCCAGGCCGGCCTGCGCGATGGCGTTCTGCAGCGCGATCTGCGCGTAGGCCGCCGCATCGCCCATGAAGCGCAGCTGCTTGCGGTCGATATGCGCCTCCAGGTCGATCTCCGGCTTGCCGGCCACCTGGCTGCGCAGGCCCATCTCGGCGAATTCGGGCATGGCGCGGATGCCGCTTCTGCCTTCGCGCAGCGATTGCTCCACCGTCGCCAGGTCGTTGCCGATGCACGAGACGATGCCCGCGCCGGTGATGACCACCCGTTGCTTGCTCATGATGCCGCTCCCGGCGTGTCGCCCTCGCGCAGGAACAGCCCCACGCGAAGATCGTTGGCGACGTAGATTTCCTTGCCGTCGGCCAGCAGGCGGGCGTCGCCAATGGCCATGTTCAGCTTGCGCTTGATGACGCGCTTGATATCAATCTCGTATTTCACCAGTTTGACATCGGGACCGACCTCGCCGGTGAACTTGACCTCGCCCGCGCCCAGCGCGCGCCCGCGCCCGGGCAGGCGCAGCCAGGTCAGGTAGAAGCCGATCAGCTGCCACATGGCGTCCAGCCCCAGGCAGCCGGGCATCACCGGGTCGCCCTGGAAGTGGCAGGCGAAGAACCACAGGTCGGGCTTGACGTCCAGCTCGGCCTCGATGCGGCCCAGGCCGTGGGCGCCGCCATCGCCGTCGATGTGGGTGATGCGGTCGAACATCAGCATCGGCGGCAGCGGCAGGCGGCCGGCGTCGGGCCCGAAAAGGCGCCCCTCTCCGGAGGCAATGAGATCGTCGTAGGAAAAGGATTCGGCCATCGGCCGATTGTGCCTTAGGCCAACGCGGCTGGCCGCCGCGGCCCGCGCCGGGCTTGTCCCGGATCAGGCACGGCGGCGGCGCAGCAGCGCCAGCAGCACGATCAGCGCGCAGCCGGCCCACAGCGGCCACAGGCCCGCCCGCGCGGCCCAGCGGGCGAAGGGCGTGACGTGCGTGCGGCCCTCGAAGCTGCCGTGCAGCACCCCGCGGGTGAGGCGCGGCAGCAGGTGCGTGACCTGGCCGCGGTGGTCGACGATGGCCGTGGCGCCGGTGTTGGTGGCGCGCAGCATGGGGCGTTCGAACTCCAGCGCGCGCATGCGGCTGATGTGCAGATGCTGGTCGATCGCCACGCTGTCGCCGAACCAGGCGATGTTGCTGACGTTGACGAAGGCGGTGGGTGCGCGGGCGGGGTCGGCAAAGCGCGCGGCCAGCTCCTCGCCGAACAGGTCTTCATAGCAGACGTTGGGCGCCAGCCGCTGGCCCTGCCATTCGAACGAGGGCTGGCCGACGGCCCCGCGCGCGAAGTCGCCCAGCGGGATGTTCATCATGCGCACGAACCAGCGGAAGAACGGCGGGATGAACTCGCCGAACGGCACCAGGTGGTGCTTGTCGTAGCGGTAGGGCTCGGCCTGGCCGGCCTTCAGGCCGATCACCGAGTTGGTGTAGCCCGCCTCCATGTCGCCCAGCGGCACGCCCAGCAGCGCGGCCTGGGTGGGGCCGGCGTAGCGCGCCAGCAGCGCGTCCCAGTAGCCGTCGGGCAGCTGGCGCGGCAGCAGCGGCAGCGCCGTTTCGGGGCCCACGATCAGCGGCGCGCGGTTGGCCTGCAGCTGCTCGCCGTACCAGGTGAGCGAGTCGAGCACGCCGGTGCCGGGCACGAACTTCTCGTCCTGCGGGATGTTGCCCTGCATCAGCGCCACTTCGGTCACCAGCGGCTTCTGGCCCGCGGCGGGCGCGGCCTGCAGGTCGAGGTGGCGCCAGCCCCACAGCGCCGCGCCCAATGCCAGCAGCAGCGCCATGCCAGCCAGCGTGCGCGCCCGCCGCCAGCGCACATGGCCGCCGAGCGCCAGCAGCGCCGCAAGCGCCGCCGCCACGAAGCCCACGCCGTACACGCCCACGTAGCGCGCCAGAAAGGCCAGCGGCCCGTCGACATGCGCGTAGCCGCCCGCGCCCCAGGGAAAGCCGGTGAACCAGCTGCCGCGCGCCAGCTCGGCCAGCGTCCACAGCGCGGCGAACAGCAGGGCCGAGCGCACCGGGCGGTGCACCAGCCCCTGGGCCGCCGTGACTGCGATGAAGGCCGCGCTGGCCAGCGCGCAGTAGATGGCCAGCAGCCCCGCCAGCGCCAGCACGGCCGCCACGGCCAGCACCGCGTTCAGCCCGCCGTAGGTGTGCATCGAGATGAACAGCCACCAGAACGTGCCCGCCAGCCAGCCCAGGCCGAACAGCCAGCCCAGCCACAGCGCCCGGCGCCAGGCGGTGCCGGTTTCGGGGCTGGCCCAGGTGCTGGCGCTCCAGGACATGCGCCGCTCGGCGCGGTGTGCCAGTTGCCACACCAGCCACGACAGGCTCAGCAACTGCAGCCACCAGTGCGCGTGGCCGGTCCACGGGTCGGCCATCGACAGCGCCTGCGCCGCGCCGGCCAGCAGCGCCATGGGGGGAGAGGCCAGCGCGTGGATGAGCCGCATGGGCGATCTTCAGTCGGCGTCTGGGGGCGTGGGCGACACCTTGAACCAGCGCACCGCGCCGCCCTTGGTGTGCAGCACGTGGAAGTCCAGCCCGCCGAGGCTGAAGCGCTCGCCGCGCTTGGGCACGTGGCCCATCTCGTGCGCGATCAGGCCGCCGATGGTGTCGAACTCGACCTCCAGGTCGCCGTTGGGGTCGGCCCCGAGGTGCACGCCGAAGGAATCGTTGACGCGCTCCAGCGGCGTGTCGCCGGCCACGCGCCAGGTGTTGTCGGCCAGGGCGAAGATGTCGCCCTCGTCGCCGTCGATGTCGAACTCGTCCTCGATCTCGCCGACGATCTCTTCCAGCACGTCCTCGATGGTGATCAGCCCGGCCGTGCGGCCGAACTCGTCCACCACGATGGCCAGGTGGTTGCGGTTCACGCGGAAGGCGCGCAGCAGCTCGTTCAGGCCCTTGCTCTCGGGCACGAACACCGCCGGGCGCAGCAGCGTGCGCACGTTCAGCTCGGGCGCGCGCTGCAGCTTCAGCAGATCTTTCGACATCAGGATGCCGATGATGTTCTCGCGCTCGCCCTGGTACACCGGAAAGCGCGAATGCGCCGTGCGGATCACCTCCAGCAGCATGTCCTCGTAGGGCGCGTCGATGTCCAGCAGGTCCATGCGCGGCGCGGCCACCATGGCGTCGCCGGCAGTCATGTCGGCCATGCGCAGCACGCCTTCCAGCATCACGCGGCTTTCGGCGTCGATGACCTCGTTGTCTTCGGCCTCGGCCAGGGTGCCGATCAGTTCGTCCGTGGAATCAGGCCCCGGCCGGATGAATTCGACCAGTTTCTGGAACAGGCTGCGCTTGTCTTCGCGCTCGGGGCGCTCGCCGGGGCGAGCAGGGTGGGGGTCAGCCACGGTGGGTGGTGCAGGACGTGCGGTAGTTGCGAAGTGGGCAAGGATAGCCCAATCGCATGGCGCGCCGGCGTCGGGGTGCGGCCCCCCGCGGGGCGGCGCCGCACGCGGTCAGCTGTTCGACTTGTGGCGCCCTTCGCGCACCGCCTCGCGCACTTCCTGCACGGTGGCCAGCACGTCGCGGGCGCGCACGGCCTCGGTCTTCAGCCAGTAGTCGACCTGGCCCACCTGGTCGGCGAACAGCTCGCCCATGTGGCTGGCGAAGGTGGCCGCGGGCAGCGTCAGGTGCGCCTCGCTCTCGCTGCCCTGGCGTTCCACGGTGGCGCCGGCCTGGCGGGCGATGCGCAGCATGGCGGTGTTCTCGCTCAGCGCGTGGATGTAGAGCGTCTTCACGCCGTCGTTCACGGCATGGATGGCGGCGCGCTCGAACAGGCGCGAGCCATAGCCGCGGCCGCGCGCATGGTGGGCCACCGACACGCCGAACTCGGCAAAGCCGGCCTGCACCATGTCGGCCGGGTAGGCCAGGTGCGCCATGGCGATGAGTTCGAGCTTGCGGTTGAAGATGCCGAAGATCTGGTCGCGCTCGAAGTCGAGCTGGTCGACGTAGTGGCGGATCTGCCGGTCGTTGGCAGCGTAGCCGAAGCGCAGGTAGCGGTCGTGCTCGCCCAGCGCCAGCAGGTGCCGGGCGATCTGCTCGCGGTAGCGCGCGCCGATTTCGCGGATCGGCACGATGGCCGAATGGGGCTTGGCGGCCACGCGCGGGCTTGTGGCCTGCGCATCGCTCACCGGACGGGGGGTGGTTGGCGTGTCCATGCCATTCATATTAGGGTTCACCCCTAGAGTCCACACTCCAATCGACAGCCGTGGGGCAGAAGTTGGTGACGAGATGTGAACTTTTGGGCGCATCGGTGCGCCATCCGCCACAGGGATTCAGTAGCGGTTTTCTATCAAATCAATAGCTGTCAGCGCTTTCTGTACAAGGGCTGGAGGCCAAAATCATGCCTGAATCGGCAGTGCCGTGGTCGCCTTGACCCGGTCCATCACGAAGCTGGTCTTGCAGTCCTGCACCGAGGGGTGGCGCAGCAGCGTGTCCATCATGAAACGTGAGTACGCACTCATGTCCTGAAGCACCAGCCGCAACAGAAAGTCCATCTCGCCGGTCAGCGCCACGCATTCCACCACCTCGGGCCAGGCCTGCACGCTGGCGCGGAACTCGTCCATGGGGTTGCGCTTGGCATGCTCGGCGCGCTTTTCCAGCCGCACGTTCACGTAGGCCATCAGCCCCAGGCCCAGCGCCTCGGGCTTGAGCAGGGCGACATAGCGGTCGATGACACCCGCCTCCTCCAGCTTGCGGATGCGCCGCAGCACGGCGCTGGCCGACAGGCCGATTTCAGCGCCGATTGCATCGTGCGCCGCGCGGCCGTCAGTCTGCAGGTGGGCGAGGATGGCGCGGTCGAGGCGGTCGAGGCGGTCGAGCGGGGGCGGTGTCATGGTCATCGAAAGGGTCGGGCGCGGCAGTGGGGGCGCGGTTTGATGATTGAATGCATTATTTCAGCGTGATACACGGCAAAAAAGCAAGAATAAGGCGTCAAGGTCCAGTGTGCGCCGTCCGGAAGACGAGAAACGCAGGCCGTGCCACCCTACAGTGCTGGGTTTCGTCCACAACGACGTCGCAGGAGACAAGACATGACCGCTTCCCCCACCGCCCGCCCCGGCACCCCCTGGGACAACCCCATGGGCACCGATGGCTTCGAGTTCATCGAATACGCCGCGCCCGACCCGCAGGCCATGGGCGCGCTGTTCGAGCGCATGGGCTTCACCGCCGTGGCCCGGCACCGGCGCAAGAACGTGACGCTGTACCGCCAGGGCGAGATCAACTTCATCATCAACGCCGAGCCTGACAGCTTTGCCCAGCGCTTTGCCAAGCTGCACGGCCCCAGCATCTGCGCCATCGCCTTCCGCGTGCAGGACGCCAAGGCGGCCTACGAGCGCGCCCTGTCGCTGGGCGCCTGGGCCTACGCGGGCCAGGCCGGCGCGGGCGAACTGAACATCCCGGCCATCAAGGGCATTGGCGACTCGATCATCTACCTGATCGACCGCTGGCGCGGCAAGGACGGCGCTCAAGCAGGCGACATCGGCAACATCGGCTTCTACGACGTCGATTTCGAGCCGCTGCCGGGCGTTCAGGGCGCCGGCATCAACCCGGTCGGCTACGGCATGACGGTGATCGATCACCTGACGCACAACGTGCACAAGGGCCGCATGGCCGAATGGTCGGGTTTCTACGAGCGGCTGTTCAACTTCCGCGAGGTGCGCTACTTCGACATCGAGGGGCAGGCGACGGGCGTGAAGTCGAAGGCGATGACCAGCCCCTGCGGCAAGATCCGCATCCCGATCAACGAGGAGGGCAACGACCAGAAGGGCCAGATCCAGGAGTACCTGGACAGCTACCACGGCGAGGGCGTGCAGCACATCGCGCTGGCGACGACCGACATCTACGGCACGGTGGATGCGCTGCAGATGGCGGGGGTGAAGCTGCTGAACACCAGCGAGACGTATTACGAGCTTTTGCCGAAGCGCATCCCCGGCTTGCAGGAGCCGATTGGGGAGCTGCAGGCGCGCAACATTCTGGTGGACGGCACGCCCGATGAATTGTTGCTGCAGATTTTCAGCGAGAACCAGCTGGGGCCGATCTTCTTCGAGTTCATTCAGCGCAAGGGGAACGAAGGGTTTGGCGAGGGCAACTTCAAGGCGCTGTTCGAGACGATGGAGCTGGATCAGATGCGGCGGGGGGTGTTGAAGGCGACTTGAGGTTGGATGCGCGGCTGGCCGGGAGTTCGCCCCGGCGGGCGACCTACTTTTCTTGCTCGCACAAGAAAAGTAGGCAAAAGAAGTGCGCCCCACTGGCCGTGTCCCTGCGCTTCGCTTCGGGCAGCCTGCGATGCTCGGTCGCGGGGCGGCGCTGCGGAACTCGCTTCGTTCACTGCGTTCACTTCGCTCAGACAACCGCAGCGAGTCAGTTCACGAAGCGCGCATGCTTCGCTGCGCGCCCGCCCCACGCCCTGCGCTTCTCGGCACGGCCAGAGGGGGTTTGGAGCCCCACACGGGCCATCGCTGCGCTCGGCCTTGAGTGAGTCAGGCCGCTGCTTCGCGCGGCACGGGCTTTTCTCCCTCTCCCTCTGGGAGAGGGCAGGGGTGAGGGCAGCCCAACTTAAAAAACATAGCGGCTCGCGCTTACCCCGAAACGATTTCAAGCCATTTTGACCTGAAACCCCCACCAATCAAGCGCAAGCAGCTATTTATTCAGAAGCGCCTTCCCGCGCACTCTGCCCCGGCAACCCAAACGCCAGCGCCCCCATCGCCCCCTGCACCAGCGCATACAGCCCGTAAATCACCCCCACGCCCACGGCCGCCGCCGCCGCTACACCGAAGGGCGCGAGCGCGGCCACCGTCGCCGCTTCGCGCGTGCCCCAGCCGCCGACGCTGACGGGCAGCGCGGCCATCAGGAACACCGGCGCAATGGCGAACGCCCACGCCGCCAGCGGCAACTGCACGCCCAGCGCCAGGCCGCCACCCGCCAGCGCAGCGGCCGACAGCACCTGAACCGCGGCCGACGCCAGCGCCTGCCAGCCCATCTGCCGATTGAAGTCGGGCCGCTGCGCGGCCGCGCGCAGCGGCCCCAGCCAGCGCACGCCCCAGCGCCGCAGCAGCGCCGGCAGCGTCCAGGGCGTGGCCAGCCACAGCGCCGTGCCGGCCAGCATCAGCGCGGTGAACGCGCCGGCCGGCAGGCGCAGCCAGGGCGCCAGCACGTCGGCGCACAGCGCGGCCCCCAGGCCGCCGATGGCGCACAGCATCCACAGGCCGCTCACGCGGTCGAGCACCACCGACCAGCTCGAGGCCAGCGTGGCCTGGCCCGCGCGCCGCAGCACCACAGCGCGGTACAGGTCGCCGCCCAGCACGGCGCCGGGCAGCAGCGCGTTCAGGCCGATGGCCTGGAAGTACCAGCGGCTGGCATCGCGCACGCTGACGTCGGCCCCCAGCCAGCGCGCCAGCGCACGCCAGCGCAGGGCCGAGACGACGTTCGACGCCACGGCCGCCGCCAACCCGGCCAGCAGCCAGCCGACGTGGGCCTGCCGCAGCTGCGCCAGCACCCGCGCCGGATCGGCCAGCGCGATGACGGCCACCAGCAGCGCCCCGCCCAGCAGGCCGCGCAGCAAGGCCTTGTGGGCGCGCTTCACGCTATGTTTTGAGGAGCTGACTGCGCTGATGGGGCGGGCGCTGAAGGCTGATTCGGCTCTGAATCAACCACGACTTCCTCGGCATGGAACTGCGGCGCGCCGCCGGCCTCGTGATAGATGCGCGTGAGCAGCTCGCCGATCAGGCCGGCGGCGATCATCTGCGCGCCCATCAGCACCAGCATCACGCCCACCAGCAGCAGCGGCCGGCCGCCGATGTCGTGCCCGAACAGCTTGACGACGAGCAGCCACAGCAGGATCAGCGCGCCCGGCGCCGCCAGCCACAGCCCCAGCCCGCCGAAGGCGTGCAGCGGGCGCTGGCGGTAGCGCATGAAGAAGACGATCAGGATCAGATCGAGGATGACGCGGAAGGTGCGGTCGATGCCGTACTTGCTGACGCCGCGCGTGCGCGCGTGGTGGCGCACCGGCACCTCGGCGATGCGCGCGCCGGCCTCCTTGGCCAGCGAGGGGATGAAGCGGTGCAGCTCGCCGTACAGGCGGATGCGGTCGATGATGGGGCGGCGGTAGGCCTTCAGCGCGCAGCCGTAGTCGTGCAGGTGCACGCCGGTGGCGTTGGAGATGAGCTTGTTGGCGATGCGCGAGGGCAGCTTGCGCGACAGCTCGGCGTCCTGCCGGTCCTTGCGCCAGCCGCTCACCATGTCGACTTCGGGGTCGGTCTCCAGCCGCTGCAGCAGCAGCGGGATGTCGCCCGGCTCGTTCTGCAGGTCGGCATCCAACGTCACCACGTAGCGCCCGCGCACGCGGTCGAAGCCGGCCTGCAGCGCGCTCGACTGGCCGTAGTTGCGCGCCAGCATCACCGGGCGCAGCCAGGGCGTGGCGGCGGCCAGCTCGCGCAGCCTGGCGCGGCTGCCGTCGCTGGAGCCATCGTCCACCGCCAGCAGCTCCCAGGTCAGCGGCTGCCCGGCCATGGCCTGGCCGATGCGCGCCACCAGGTCGGGCAGGTTGTCCACCTCGTTGTAGATCGGCACCACGATGGAAACATCGGGTGCCGGGGTGCGGGGCTGGGTCATGGGGCGTCGGATGGGAGGCGGGATAATGGCCGTCGATTGTGCCTTGCGCCGTGGCCCCGCCTGCAGGCCGTGCGTGCGGGCGCTGCCCTCCTTTGCTCCCATGAATGCTTCTGCGGCGCCTGGCGCCCTTGCCCCGATCTCGCCCCGTTCGCCCATCGCCCACCCGCTGGCGTGGCTGCTGGCCATCGCGCTGGCGCATGTGGCGGTGCGCGTGTCGGTGTCGCCGGCGCTGAAATGGGACGAGGCCGAGCAGATGCTGTGGTCGCAGCAGCTGGCGTGGGGCTACGGCGCGCAGCCGCCGCTCTACACCTGGCTGCAATGGGCGCTGAACCTGGTGTTCGGCCCCAGCGTGCTGGCGCTGTCGCTGCTCAAGCACGCCTTGCTGGCACTGACCTACGCCCTGATGTACTTGGCCGGGCGCGAGCTGCTGGGCCCGCGCGGGGCCTGGTGGGCCTCGGCCAGCATGCTGCTGCTGCCGGCGCTGGGCTGGTACTCGATCCGCGACCAGACCCACACCATCCTCGTCACCGCCATGACCTGCGGCGCCTGGTGGCTGCTGCTGCGCATCGTGCGGCAGCCGCGGCCGCTGGACTTTGCCGCGCTGGGCCTGGTATGCGCGCTGGGCCTGCTGGCCAAGTACAGCTTTGCGCTGGTCATCGCCGCCATGCTGCTGGCGGCGCTGTCGGTGCCCGAATCGCGCCGCGCGCTGCTGTCGCGCGGCTGGTGGTGGGCGCCGCTGGTGGGCCTGATCGTGGTGGCGCCGCACGCGGCCTGGCTGATGGCGCACCTGCAGGAGGCCACCACCGGCACCATCGGCAAGATGCAGATCCATCCCGAGCGGCGCCTGGGCAAGGGGCTGCTGAGCTTTGCCGACGGCATCGCCGGCACGCTGGCGCTGTGGGCCATCGTGGCAGTGTGGGCGTTTCGCGGCGCCTGGTGGCGCCGGCCGCTGGCGCCGGCCATGCCCTGGGCGCACCGCGTGTTCGTGCGCTACCACGTGCTGGTGCTGCTGGCGCTGCTGGGCATGGTGCTGTTCGCCGGGGTCACCAACTTCAAGGGCCGCTGGGTGCTGCCGCTGCTGTGCGCCGTGCCGTTGGCGGCCTTCGCGGCGCGGCCCGAGTTGCAGCAACATCCGCGCGGCGGGCGCTATACCGGCGCCATCGTCGTCATGGCCATCGTCATCCTCGCTGCCGCAGGGATACGCCCGTGGTTCAGCGGCCTGCGCGGCGAGGCGGATGAACTCAACCATCCCGCGGCCGAACTGGGCGTGGCGCTGCGCGCGGCCGGCTACGACGGGGTGAGCCCCATCATCGCGTCCGACCACATGATGGCCGGCATGCTGCGCACGCGCTTTCCGCAGGCCACGGTGGATGCCTGCACCTCGGAAGAAGAGGACGTGCCGCGCTGCGTGGCCACCAACGTCGCGCGCGCCCAGGCCGCCGGCCAAGGGTGGCTGCTGATCTCGCGCGCCGACCGCATCGAACCCGGCTGGTGGGACAAGGCCGACAGCGCGCTGCAGGCACCCGCGCCGCTGCAAACCATTGAGCTGCCCTTCCACATGGTGCGCGACGGCATGGCGCCGGCGCAGTATCCCTACCGCTGGCACGCCGCGGGGGCCAGGCCATGAGCACCATCCTCGTCACCGGCTGCGCCGGCTTCATCGGCATGCACTGCGCCGAGCGGCTGCTGGCGCGCGGCGCGCAGGTGGTCGGCATCGACAACCTGAACGCCTATTACGACCCGGCGCTGAAAGAAGCGCGCCTGGCGCGGCTCACGGGCCACCCCCGTTTCCGTTTCGAGCGCATCGACCTGGCCGACCGCGCCGCCATGGCCGACCTGTTCGCGCGCGTGCAGCCCGCCCGCGTGCTGCACCTGGCCGCGCAGGCGGGCGTGCGCTACTCCATCGACCAGCCCGACGACTACACCGACAGCAACCTGCTCGGCTTCGGTCACATCCTGCAGGGCTGCCGCGCGGCGAGTGTTGAGCACCTGGTGTTCGCCAGCAGCTCCAGCGTGTACGGCGGCAACGCCAGGCTGCCTTACAGCGAGCGCGACGCGGTCGATCACCCCATAAGCTACTACGCCGCCACCAAGAAAGCCAACGAGGTGATGGCGCACACCTACGCGCATCTGTACGGCATCTCCGTCACCGGCCTGCGCTTTTTCACCGTCTACGGCCCCTGGGGCCGGCCCGACATGGCGCTGTTCAAGTTCACCCGCGCCATGCTGGCGGGCGAGCCGATCGACGTGTACGGCGAAGGCCAATTGGTGCGCGACTTCACCTACATCGACGACATCGTGGAAGGCGTGCTGCGCGTGCTCGACAAACCCGCCACGCCCGACCCGACCTACGACCCCGCTGCGCCCAACCCCGGCACCAGCAACGCGCCCTACCGCATCTTCAACATCGGCAACAGCGCGCCCACGGTGCTGATGGACTACATCACCGCGCTCGAATCCGCGCTGGGCATCACCGCGCACAAGCGCATGCTGCCCATTCAGCCCGGCGACATGCACAGCACGGCGGCCGACACCTCGGCGCTGGCGGCGTGGGTGGGTTTTGCACCGTCAACACCGGTTCAAACCGGTGTGGCACGCTTCGTGAACTGGTATCGGGGGTTTTATGAAGGGCAGTGACCAGTGCAAGGCCCCAACAGCCCAACCTCCATACGCAGAGGACGCAAAGATGACGCAGAGGACGCTGAAGAACAGCCAGAATCCTTGGGTTTTTTTTGCGTTCTCTGCGAATCCTTTGCGTCCTCTGCGTCCGGCAGTTCCCGATTTCTGCGAGTTTGAATTGACATGAAAGTCACCGTTTTCGGCACCGGCTACGTTGGTCTGGTGCAAGGGGCCGTGCTGGCCGATGTGGGGCACGACGTGGTCTGCGTCGATGTCGACGCCGCCAAGGTGGCCGCACTCAAGGCCGGCCGCATCCCCATCCACGAGCCAGGGCTGGAGCCCATCGTGCAGGCCAACCACGCCGCGGGCCGGCTGCACTTCACCACCGACGCGGCCGAGGGCGTGGCGCATGGCGAGCTGATCTTCCTGGCTGTGGGCACGCCCCCCGACGAGGACGGCAGCGCCGACCTGCAGCACGTGCTGACGGTGGCGCGCACCATCGCGGCGCACATGACCGCGCCCAAGACCATCGTCAACAAATCCACGGTGCCCGTGGGCACCGCCGACAAGGTGGCCGAGGCCGTGCGCGCGGGCCTGCAGGCGCGCGGCGCCGACATCGCGTTCGAGGTCGTCAGCAACCCCGAATTCCTGAAGGAAGGCAACGCCGTGGCCGACTGCCAGCGGCCCGACCGCATCATCATCGGCACCGGCAGCGCCGCGGTCGAGGCCCAGCTGCGCGAGCTGTACGCCCCCTTCAACCGCAACCACGACCGCATGGTGGTGATGGACGTGCGCAGCGCCGAGCTGACCAAGTACGCCGCCAACGCCATGCTGGCCACCAAGATCAGCTTCATCAACGAGGTGGCCAACCTGGCCGAGCGCCTGGGTGCTGACATCGAGGCCGTGCGCCGCGGCATCGGCAGCGATCCGCGCATCGGCTACCACTTCATCTACCCCGGCGTGGGCTACGGCGGCAGCTGCTTTCCCAAGGACGTGAAGGCGTTGATCCACACCGCGCAGTCCATCGGCTTCACGCCCGAGGTGCTGCTGGCCGTGGAGCGCCGCAACGAGTCACAGCGCCGCGTGCTGCCCGAGCGCATCGTCGCGCACTACGGTGGCAGCCTGAAAGGCAAAACCATCGCCGTCTGGGGCCTGGCCTTCAAGCCCGAGACCGACGACATGCGCGAGGCGCCCAGCCGCAACCTGCTGCAAGGCTTGTGGGCCGCCGGAGCCACGGTGCGCGCGCACGACCCGGTGGCGATGCAGGAGGCGCGCCGCATCTTCGGCGAGCGCGATGATCTGCTGCTGTGCGACACGCCCACGCAGGCGCTGGAAGGCGCCGATGCGCTGGCCATCGTCACCGAATGGAAGGCCTTCCGCGTGCCCGACTTCGCGCAGATGGCGCGCCTGCTGAGGGACCGCATGGTGTTCGACGGCCGCAACCTGTACGACCCGGCGGTGCTGGCACGGCACGGGCTGGGCTACCAGTCGATCGGCCGGCAGGCTGTGTCGACAGCGCCGTGATGCTATATAAACAAGAGCTGTCATCGCTTGCTACATAAGCGCTGGAGCCGTTTTTCACTCATAAACCGCCATGCCCCGATTCGCCGCCAACCTGAGCATGCTGTACCCCGAACTGCCGTTCCTCGACCGCTTCGAAGCAGCGGCCAAGGACGGGTTCGAGGCGGTGGAGTACCTGTTTCCTTACGCCTATCCCGCCGAAGAACTGGTGGCGCGGCTCAAGGCCCATGGCCTGCGGCAGGTGCTGTTCAACGCGCCACCGGCCGGCACCGACGCCGCCAGCATCGACGCCGCCTGGGCCGCCGGCCTGCGCGGCACGGCCAGCCTGCCAGGCCGGGAGGACGAATTCCGCGCCGGTGTGCAACTGGCGCTGCGCTACGCCGCCGCGCTGGATTGCCCGCGCATCCACTGCATGGCCGGCCTGCTGGACGAGGGCGCCGACCGCGAGGTCGCGCGTGCGGTGTACGTGAGCAACCTGCGCTGGGCCGCGGCCGAGGCGGCGCGCGAAGGGCGCGACATCCTGATCGAGCCGATCAACCCGCGCGACATTCCGCGCTTCTTCCTCAAGCGCCAGGACGAGGCGCACGCCATCGTGCAGGAAGTGGGCGCGCCCAGCCTCAAGGTGCAGTTCGACCTGTACCACTGCCAGATCGTCGAAGGCGACGTGGCGACGAAGATCCGCCAGTACCTGCCCACCGGCCGCGTCGGCCACTTCCAGATCGCCGGCGTGCCCGAGCGGCACGAGCCCGACACGGGCGAGCTGAATTACCCTTACCTGTTCAGCGTCATCGACGAGGTGGCGGCGCAATGCGGCTGGCAGGGCTGGGTCGGCTGCGAGTACCGGCCGCGCGAAGGCGCCCAGCCCGGCGGCACCACGCGCGGGCTGGCCTGGCTGCGCCAATGGCGCACGGTGCACGCACCGGCATCTTGATACCAAAGGCTACACCCACGTGCGCGCGTTGCATTTCGATGCAGAGCTTCACCCAGGCCGGGTGCGCGGTGGCCGGGGCTGGGGCGTTGAACGAGGGTGGCACGGGTGGTCTGCGCGGTCGCCCGCATTCAGCACGCACTTGATGCAGAAGAAGGATTCATGACATGACTTCACACCTCACCTTCCGGTCGTCGCACCGCACCCTGGCCCTGCTGCTGGCCGCAGCCCTGGGCGCCAGCGGTGCCTGGGCCGAGAAGCCCGAGTGGGCCGGCGGCGGCAAGGACCGCGACGGCCCGCCCGGCCAGATGAAGAAGCAGGACCGCGACGACCGTGGCGAGCGCCGTGTCCGCCGCGACAACGACGACGGCCGCTGGGACCGCAGCGACGACCGCCGGGGGCCACGGGCCGAGCGGGGTGACCGGGGCAATCGGGCCGACCGGGATGACCGCCGTGATCGCCGCGAGGCCCGTGATCGCGGCCCCGTCGTGGTCATCCAGCCCGGCGGCTTCTTCAACGACGGCCAGCGCCGCCATGCCCACCAGTGGTATGGCGAGCAATACCGCGCCGGCCACTGCCCGCCCGGCCTGGCCAAGAAGAACAACGGCTGCATGCCGCCCGGCCAGGCCAAGAAGTGGCGCGTCGGCCAGCGCCTGCCGGCTGGCGTCGTCTATTACCCGGTGCCGCAGCCCGTGGTGGTGCAACTGGGCCTGCCGCCGGCCGGCTACCGCTATGTGCGCGTGGCCAACGACATCCTGCTGATGGCCATCGGCACGCGCATGGTGGTCGATGCCATCACCGATCTGGGGCGTATCCTCTGAGCGGTCGCAACCCCGGGGCGCGTGCCCCGCATCGCTGAAGGCACCGAACGCCATGAACCACGCCACCCCCGCGCTCACCCGCCGCCGCTGGCACCAGCTGGGCGCCGCCGCCGCGCTGACCACGCTGCTGCCCGGCCTGGGCGCCTGCGCCAGCGGCGTGGGCGACCTGGCCGGCTACACCGTGTCGCAGCAGCGGCTCAACCAGCTGCTGGCGGCCAGCTTTCCGGTCACGCGCACGTTTGCCGGCCTGGCCGATCTGACGCTGCAGTCGCCCCGGCTGGGCCTGCTGCCAGCGGCCAACCGCATCGCCACGGCGTTCGACCTGGTGCTGTCCGAGCGCATCGCCCACACCCGCTACAGCGGCGGCATGGACCTGGACTACGGCCTGCGCTTCGACATGCAGGAAGGCGCCGTGCGCATGACCGACGTGAAGGTCAACCGCCTCATGATCGACCAGCTGCCGACGGCGCAGCGGCTGCTGGTGTCGCAATACGCGCCCGGCATTGCCGAACAGCTGCTGCACAACATGGTGCTGTACCGCCTGCCCGCCGAGCAGATGGCGCTGGCGCGCAACCTGGGCTGGGGCAACGCCGCCCTGCGCGTGCTGCCGCAGGGCCTGCGCATCGACATGGGGCCGGCGGGTTTGCGCTGAGCGGTCGCGCCATGTTCCAGGCCAAATAGGCCGTCAGCGCTTGCCAGTATTGCGCTGACAGCTCCTGAATTCATAGTTTTCTGGCGCCTGCAAGGCCGCTGCGGCTGCGCTGCATCAAACGCAGCCGGCGGCGGGCTTCGTATCATGGGGCGTGCCGCGCGGCGGCACCATGCCCCACGACAACACAGGAGACAAGCGACATGCCCAACACCCATCTGGCCATCGGCAACGGCCCGCACAAGGTCATCGGCCTGCACGGCTGGTTCGGCCACGCCCACGGCTGGGGGCCTTTCACCCAGCACCTCAACGGCCAGGATTTCAGCTACGCCTTCATGGACCAGCGCGGCTACGGCGGCATGAAGGGCAGCGGCGGGCCCTACACCGTCGAGCAGATCGCGCAGGACGCGCCGGCGCTGGCCGATTCGCTCGGCTGGCAGCGCTTTTCCATCATGGGCCATTCGATGGGCGGCGTCGGCATCCAGCAGGTGCTGGTCGCCGCGCCCGAGCGCGTGCGGTCGCTGGTCGCCATCACGCCCGTGTCGGCCGCCGGCGCGGGCTTTGACGACCAGGGCTGGCAGCTGTTCTCGGCCGCCGGCACTGATGGCGGCGCGCGCCGCACCATCCTCGACTTCACCTCCGGCAACCGCCTCACGGGCACCTGGCTCGACGCCATGGTCGCCAGCACCAAGGCACACTCCGACGACGAAGCCGTGGCCGGCTACATGCCTTCGTGGGCCAAGGCCAGCTTTGTCGACAAGATCAGCGACCAGAAGCTGCCGGTGCTGGTGCTGCCCGGCGAGCACGACCTGGCACTGGGCGAGCAGGCCTGCCGCGACACCTGGATGAAGCACTACCCCCACGCCGAGCTGCACGTGATCGGCAACGCCGGTCACTACCCGATGGACGAGACGCCGATCTACCTGGCCACGGTGATCGAGAAGTTCCTGGCCGGCGTGCCGGCGTAGCCTGCTTCGGCGCTGCGCGACAAGGTTCAGACCCCCAGCGCCGCATGCGCCGCCAGCGTCTGCACGCAGGCGCGCGCGGCCTCGGCGCCCTTGGCGACGAAGTGCTGGCGGAAGAAGTCGCGGTGGGTGTCGTGTTCGTGGAAGTCCTTGGGCGTGAGCACGACCGAGAACACCGGCACGCCGCTGTCGAGCTGCACGCGCATCAGGCCGTCGATGACGGCGCCGGCGACGAACTCGTGCCGGTAGATGCCGCCGTCGACCACCAGCGCGCAGCACACGATGGCGGCGTGCCGACTGGCGCGCGCCAGGCGCTGGGCCAGCAGCGGGATTTCAAAAGCGCCGGGCACGGCGAAGCGCTGCACGGCTGGCGGCGGCGCGCTGCCGCCGAGGCGCGCCAGCTCGTCGGCAAAGCCATCGTGGGCGCGCGCCACGATGTCGGCGTGCCAGCCGGCCTCGATGAAGGCGATGGGTGCGGTGGGTGCAAGGGGCTGATTCATGAAAGTCTCCTGAAGGGGACGAAGGTTCAGTGAATCAGGGCGCATGCGACAGCGCAGGGCGGCGCGCGGGCGCATGCCGACGGCCAGGGCCGGCACGCTGCCGCAACGCCGCGCCAGCGCGGCTTCGCACGCTCTCTTTCATCCGGACTGTGACCGTCGGCCCTGGCATCGCACCCGGTCTGCTGACCTTCGGCCTGCCGGGTGGCGGGCCGAAGCGCTCGCGGGCTCCCGCCGCAAGGACGGATACCGCCGGTGGGGACTTTCACCCCGCCCTGAGAACGCTTGTGCGACCGCGCTGCTGCGCGATCGCACAACGATGATACGGGGCGCACGTGCCGGTCGTGCAGCCAAGGCGACACCCGGGTGCCGCCGGTCTGGAGTTTTTTTTAAGGGCTGATCGGCCGGAATATCCTGCTCTTCAGCGATCGATAGCAGCGCGTGTCATGCGCTGGCCAGCCGCTCGATCAACCCCGTTGCCGCCGCCGGGTTGCGCGCCTTGGCGGCGGCGATGAACTGCACGAACACTTCGCGCGGCGCGGTGTGCGCGGGCGCCGTGGCGGGGTCGACCAGCGGCAGGCCGGCGGGCAGGGCGCCCTGTTGCCAGCGGCGCACGCGTGCTGCCCACTGGTCGAGTGCACGCGGCGGGTAGCCCGTGGCTTCGCCGGGTTGCGAACGCATGAGCCGAGCGTAGACGAAGTCGGCCGTCGGGTCGGCGATGTTCGGGTAATCGGGCGAGTCGGTGTAGACGGTGGCGACGCCGTAGCTGCGCGCCAGGCGCACGTAGTCGGCGCAGGCAAAGCTGGCGTGGCGCGGCTCCAGCACATGGCGCAGCGGCAGGCCATCCACGGCGTCGGGCAGCAGGGCGAGGAAGCACTCGACGTCGTCGGCGTCGAAGCGCCGGAACGGCGGCAGCTGCCAGACGATGGGACCGAGCCTGTCGCGCAGTTCGGTGACGCCGCTCTCCAGAAAGTGGACCACGGCCTCGGCGCCCTCGGCCAGCGTCTTGCGCTGCGTGGCCAGCCGGTGCGCCTTGACGGCGAACACGAAACCCTCGGGCGTCTCGTCGCGCCAGCGGGCGTAGGTGGCGGGCTGCTGTGTGCTGTAGAAGGTGGCGTTGACTTCGAGGCCCGTCAGCGCGCGGCTGGCGTAATGCAGTTCCTGTGCCTGCGGCAGCCCGGCGGGGTAGAACACACCGCCGCGCCATTCGGCGTAGTTCCAGCCGCCGATGCCGACGCGAATACGGGGCGTATGGGCGGCCAAGGTCGCTATCTTAAAAATAGCTGCTTGCGCTTGCTGGATCGGCGCTGGGGGCTGATTTCATGTAAATCAACCCGCCGCTGGCACCGCCAGCCCGCGCTGCACTGCCGGCCGCGCCACGAAGGCGTCGAGCACGCGCTGCACCTGCGGGAAGCGGTCGAACTGCACCAGCTCGCGCGCCTCGTAAAAGCCGACAAGGTTGCGCACCCAGGGAAAGATGGCGATGTCGGCGATGCTGTAGTCGCCGCCCATCATCCAGTCGCGCCCTTGCAGGTGGCCGTCCAGCACGCGCAGCAGGCGCACGCTTTCGGCCACGTAGCGGTCGCGCGGGCGCTTGTCCTCGTAGTCCTTGCCGGCGAACTTGTGGAAGAAGCCGAGCTGGCCGAACATGGGGCCCAGGCCGCCCATCTGCCACATCAGCCACTGCAGCGCGTGGTAGCGCGCGGCCGGGTCTGGGGGCAGCAGCTGGCCGGTCTTGTCGGCCAGGTAGATCAGGATGGCGCCCGATTCGAACAGCGCCAGCGGCTGGCCGCCAGGGCCGTGCGGGTCGATGATGGCGGGGATCTTGTTGTTGGGGTTCAGGCTCAGGAACTCGGGCGACAGCTGGTCCTGCGTGTCGAAGCCGACGCGGTGCGCCTCGTAGGGCAGGCCGGTCTCCTCCAGCATGATCGAGGCCTTCACGCCGTTGGGCGTGGGCAGCGAATACAGCTGCAGGCGGTCGGGGTGGCGCGCGGGCCATTTGCGGGTGATGGCGAAGTGCTGGAGTGCGTGTGTCATGCGGGCCAATATACGCCCGGCAGCTTGGCCTTCGTGCTGGCGTGGACGTGCGCAAGGGCGTAAAGTGCCTGCTCTTTCTGATGTTCACAGGGTCACCGCCATGAACGCTCCGCTGCACCGTGAAATGCCCGGCGCCCCGGCCTGGGACGCCGCCGCCGCGCTGGACCAGATCGGCCGCCAATGGGACGGCGACATCGTGCGGCGCCTGTCCGACTACATCGCCATCCCGGCCAAGTCGCTGGCGTTCGACCCCGACTGGGCGGCGCACGGCTTCATCGACCGCGTGGTGCGCGATGCGGCGCAATGGGTCGAGTCGCAGAAGGTGCCGGGCCTCAAGCTGGAAGTGGTGCGCATCGACGGGCGCACGCCGGTGATCTTCTTCGAGATCGAAGGGACGAAAGCCGGCGCTGCGCAGACGGTGCTGATGTACGGCCACCTCGACAAGCAGCCCGAGTTCACCGGCTGGCGCAGCGACCTCGGGCCGTGGACGCCGAAGTACGAGGACGGCAAGCTCTACGGCCGCGGCGGCGCCGACGACGGCTACGCCGTGTACGCCGCCATCGCCGCCGTGCAGGCGCTGAAAAGCCAGAACGTGCCGCACCCGCGCATCGTCGGCCTGATCGAGACCAGCGAGGAAAGCGGCTCGCCCGATCTGCTGCCCTACGTCGACGCGCTGCGCCCGCGCCTGGGCGACGTCGGGCTGGTCGTCTGTCTGGATTCGGGCGCCGGCAACTACGACCAGCTGTGGCTGACCACCAGCCTGCGCGGCATGGCGGCGGGCACCTTGAAGGTCGAGGTGCTGACCGAAGGCGTGCATTCGGGCGATGCGTCGGGCCTGGTGCCTTCATCGTTCCGCATCCTGCGCCACGTGCTCGACCGGCTGGAGGATTCCGCCACCGGCCGCCTGCTGCCGGCCAGCTTTCATTGCGACATCCCGGCCGAGCGTGTCGAGCAGGCCAAGCAGACTGCCGCCATCCTGGGCGACGACCTGTTCAAGCGCTACCCCTGGGTGCACTACGACTGCGGAGGCGAATCGCGCAGCGTGCTGCCGATGACGGGCGACCCGGTCGATGCGCTGCTGGCGCGCACCTGGCGGCCCACGCTCAGCGTCACCGGGGCCGAGGGCTTTCCGGCGCCGCAGGACGCCGGCAACGTGCTGCGGCCGTACACGGCGTTCAAGCTCAGCCTGCGCCTGCCGCCGCTGGTGGACGCGGCGCAGGCGGTGCAGCAGGTCAAGCGCCTGCTGGAAGACAACGCGCCCTGCCAGGCCAGGGTCACCTTCGAGAGCCAGGGTGGCGCCTCGGGCTGGAACGCGCCGGCATCGGCGCCGTGGTTCGAGCAGGCGCTGAACGCCGCTTCCAGCACCCACTTCGGCGCGCCCTGCGGCTACATCGGCCAGGGCGGCACGATCCCGCTGATGAACCAGCTCAGCGAGGGCTTCCCGACCTCGCAGATGATGGTCTGCGGCGTGCTGGGGCCGCGCAGCAACGCGCACGGCCCCAACGAATTCCTGCACGTGCCCTATGCCAAGAAGCTCACCGCGGCCGTGGCCGAGGTGATCGCGCGCATGCCCTGATGACGAGCGATTCCACGCTGTCGCACTTCGCCAGCGCGCACGGCGATGCGCTGGCGCTGCACGACTGGCCGCTGTCGGCCGGCTGGCCCACGCGCGGCGTGGTGCTGCTGGTGCACGGCCTGGGCGAACACGTGGGCCGCTACATGCACGTGGCCGACCGGCTGAACCAGTGGGGCTTTTCGGTGCGCGGCTACGACCAGTACGGCCATGGCGAATCGGCCGGCATTCGCGGCGAACTGCCGACCGACGACCAACTGCTGACCGACCTGGCCGCCGTCATCGACGACACCCGCATCCGCATGGACGACCGCCTGCCGCTGATCCTGCTGGGGCATTCGCTGGGCGGCCTGGTGGCCGCGCGGCTGGTGTCGCTCAAGCTGCGGCGGGTGGATGCGCTGGTGCTGTCGTCACCCTCGCTGGACGTGGGCATGACCGTGGTGCAGAAGGCGCTGACCGCCTCGCTGTACCGCGTGGCACCGCAGGCCCGCGTGGCCAACGGGGTGGACGCGCGCTTTCTGTCGCACGACCACGCCGTGGTGGATGCCTACCGCGACGACCCGCTGGTGCACGACCGCATCAGCGCCCGGCTGGCGCACTTCATCGCCACGGCGGGGCCGGCGGTGATCAAGCGCGCACCGCGCTGGAAGGTGCCCACGCTGCTGCTCTACGCCGGGCAGGACCGGCTGGTGCGGGCCGCCGGCAGCCGCGCCTTTGCCAGCGCGGCGCCCGCTGAATGGGTGACGGCGCAGGACTTTCCCATGCATTACCACGAGCTGTTCAACGAGCTCGAAAGCGCGCCCGTGTTCGAGGCGCTGCACGACTGGCTGGTGTCGCGCTTTCCGCCCATCGTGCTGGGCGAGGCCAGCGAGCCGATGCCCGGCGGCGCGCCGTCGCACTTCTAGAACGCCGGTCGAACGGGTTACCCCGTTCGCGTGATACCGCGCGGGCTGACAAAGATTTACATTGCCTGAAAACAGTGGCGCACCAGTAGCGGTGCGGCGCGTGCGGGTTGCCGTCATCCCAGTCGGGGGGAGGGTGCAGCCAAGGAGGGCACGATGAACAACAGGAACGAAGCAAGTGGGTGGCCGGGCGCCGTGCGCGCCGTGCTGGGCGGGGTGGCGCTGGGCGGCCATGCCCTGGCCTGGGCCAGTTGTGTCGGTGGCGGCCTGCCGCATCTGCCGCAGGGCCCGTTCGTCGACGCGGGCGGCGGGATGGTGCGGCACGTGCCCAGTCAGACGGTGTGGAAGCGCTGCGCCGAGGGGCAGAACTGGGTCGGCACCAGGTGCGTCGGCCAGCCGCTGGTGCTGACCGCCGCGGCGGCGCAGGCGCGTGTCGTCGCCGTCAACGCCAGTGCGCCGGGCACGCGCAACGCGGGGCAGACCAGCTGGCGCCTGCCCCGCGTGCACGAGCTGCGCTGGCTGGTCGAGTCGGGCTGCGAGCGGCCGGCCATCAACCAGACGCAGTTCCCGGCCACGCCGGTGCTGCCGTTCTGGACCGAAACCCCGTTCGTCAATGCCTACAACGCGGCCTGGACGGTGGACTTCGCGCGTGGCGAACCCCGCAGCGCCAGCCGGCTGTCGACGGCCGCCGTGCGCCTGGTGCGTGTGGCCGCCGACGCGGAGATCCGGCGCGATCCCGTGCTGGCAGCGCGATCAGACAAACCCTCGACGGGCCGCAGCCGCGCCGCGTCGGCCCGGGCCGCCGTACCGCCGCCGCTGGCGGACGCGATCCACATCAGCGTGCCCTCCGCGCCGCCGGAGCTGCCCTGGACGAGCCTGCTGCCGCCACCCGGCCCGGAGTGCCGCTGACGTTGCTCAGTCGGCCGCGCGCAGCGCCGTCTGGCGACCGCGCCAGCCCAGCCAGGCCAGCGCGCCGCCCACCAGCGCCAGCGCGGGCAGCGAACCCAGGTTCAGCCACATCCAGCCCTGCGTGGTCACCAGCGCGCCCGAGGCGAACGAGGTGAACGCCATGGTGGCGAAGACGCAGAAGTTGATCGCCGCCTGCGCGCGGTCCTTCTCCTCCGGGCGGTAGGCCGTCAGCGCCAGCGTGGTGCTGCCGGTGAACAGGAAGTTCCAGCCCACGCCGAGCGCGAACAGCGCGATCAGGAACTGGTGCAGGTCCACGCCCGACAGCGCGATGGCCACGCACACCACGTTCAGCACCACGCCCGCGCCCATGACGGGCAGCACGCCGAAGCGCTTGATCAGGTGCCCGGTGAAGAAACCCGGCGCGAACATGCCGATGACGTGCCACTGCAGCACCAGCGCCGTCGATTCGAAGTCGAAGCCGCACACCTGCATGGCCAGCGGCGTGGCCGCCATCAGCAGGTTCATCACCCCATAGCCCAGCGCCGCGCCCACGGTGGCGACGACGAACACCGGCTGCCGCATGATCTGGCCCAGCGGCCGCCCGGCGCTGCTGCCGGGCGCCTTGGCCGGTGCGGGTGGAAAGTCGATGAACGCCATCACCCCCATGGCCAGCACCGCCACCACCGCCAGCGCCAGGTAGGCGCCGACGAAGGGCACGGGCAGCACGGCGCGCGTCCAGGCCGCCAGGTTGGGGCCGACGATGGCGCCCAGCAGCCCGCCGGCCAGCACCAGCGACACCGCCTTCTCGCGCCAGGTCGGGGCGGCCAGCTCGGCCGCGGCGAAGCGGTACAGCTGCCCGTTGGCGCTGTAATAGCCGGCAATCATGGTGGCCGCCACCAGCAGCCAGAACTGGCGCGTCCACGCCGCGAAGGCCGCCAGCAGCGCCGAACCCAGGGCCACGGCCAGCCCGATCTGGAACGAGCCCTTGCGCCCGAAGCGCGTCTGCGCGCGCGCCACCAGCGGCGTGGCCAGCGCGCCGCCCACCACGTAGCCCATCACCGGCAGCGTCGCCATCCAGCCGAACGGCGCCAGCTGCAGGCCCACCAGGCCGTTGATGGCGATGAATGTGACGTTGTTGGTGAGGAACAGGCCCTGCACCAGGGTGAGCAGCAGCAGGTGGCGGTTCATGGCAGGCTCAGGCAGGCCAGCGCGGCCAGCGGCGCGGTTTCGGCGCGCAGCACGCGCGGGCCGAGGTCGATCGGCAGCCAGCCGGCGGCGCGCGCGGCGGCGTCCTCGTCGGGGCTCAGGCCGCCCTCGGGGCCGGACAGCAGGTGCACGGCGGCCTGCGGTGCCAGCGCCGCGGCACGGGCGCGCAGCGATTCGGCTTCCGGCGCGAGCGACAACACCCAGCGCGTGCCGGCGACGTCCGCAGGCTGCATCAGATGCTCCTGAAAAGTGAGCTGATCGCGCACGTCCAGCAAACGATTGCGGCCATTTTGTTCACAAGAAGCCGCGGCCACCGCCTGCCAGTGCGCGCGCTTCTTCGTGGCCCGCTCGCCCGACAGGCGCAGGCTGCTGCGCGCCATCAGCAGCGGCGTCAGGCTGGCGGCGCCCAGCTCGGTGGCCTTCTCGACCAGCCAGTCCATGCGCTCGGCCGCCATCAGGCCGACGGCCAGGTGCACGGCGCGCGCGGCCTCGCGCTCGACCGGGGTGTGCGTTTGAACCGCCACATCCACGTCGCTGCGCCCCATGCGCGTGACGGTGGCCGACCACTCGCCGCCCTCGCCGTTGAACAGCGTGATGCCATCGCCCGGCTGCAGCCGCAGCACCTGCACATGGCGCGCGGCACCGGGCGGCAGCGCCAGCGCGGCGCCTGCGGCGAGCGGGACGGGAACGTGAAAACGTGGCATGGGACCACGATTGTCGTTGAGCCGCCGGTCACGACATGCCCTGGCGCCGCGCTAGCATTTGCGCACCATGCCCCAACGTCTTGCCCCCAGCACCACCGCCTGCCCGTCCTGCCGCGCCCCGATGGAGGTGCACCACGTGGCCGGGCACAACGGCACCACCCTGGAACTGGACCTGTGCCACGCCTGCCACGGCCTCTGGTTCGACGGCAACGAGAACCTGCGCATGGCACCCGGCGGCGTGGTCGACCTGTTCCGCCAACTGCACGAACACCGCGACGACCCGCAGGCCCCGCTGGTGCGCGACATGGCCTGCCCGCGCTGCCGCCGCCGGCTGACCGAAGGCAGCGACGTGGTCAAGCACGGGCGCTACTTCACCTGGCGTTGCCCGCAGCGGCATGGGCGCTTCTCCACCTTCTCGTCGTTCATGATCGAGAAGGGCTTCGTGCGCCAGCTCACCAAGCCCGAGATCGCCGACCTGGCCGAGCGCCTGAAGGTGATCCACTGCAACAGCTGCGGCGCGCCGGTCGATTTGCGCGAGCACAGCGCCTGCCCCTACTGCCGTGCCGCCTTCTCGCTGCTCGATCCCAAGGCGGTGGAACAGGCCCTGGCCAACTATGGCCAGAAGGCACAGCGCAGCACCGAGGGCCCCCAACCGGCCGACCTGGCCGACGCGCTGGTGACCATCGAGCGCGACCGCGAGCGTGCCCGGCGGGAAGAGCAGCAGGACCGCTGGCGCCAGGGCGGCACCGGCATCGGCGACACCACGGTGGATGCCCTGTGGGTGGCGGGGCTGGAACTGGTGTGGAATGTGCTGAGACGCTGACCGGGCGCGACGTCGCCGGCGCGACCGCGCCCGGGTGAAGCCGGATGCGCGCGGCCACCGGATGGTGCCAAGATACGGTGCATGAACACCCCCGCCCTCACCGCCCGCGTTCCCCACATCCGCCGCTACCAGGACTGGCTGCGCGACACGCGCGGCCTCGCCTTCGACGACTACCACGCGCTGTGGCGCTGGTCGACCACCGATCTCGACGCCTTCTGGCAGAGCATCTGGGACTACTTCGACATCCAGTCGCCCACGCCGCACACGGCGGTGCTGGCGAAGAACGTCATGCCTGGGGCCGTGTGGTTCCCCGGTGCGCAGACCAACTACGCGCAGCAGGTGTTCCGCCACGTGCAGCCGGCGCACGCCGCGGGGCTGCCGGCCATCATCAGCGAGAACGAGAAGGGACAGGTGCGGACCTTAAGCTGGCCCGAGCTGAAGCGCCAGGTCGCTTCGCTGGCGCTGCACCTGAAAGCGCAGGGCGTGCAGCCGGGCGACCGGGTGGCGGCCTACATGCCGAACATCCCCGAGACCATCGTCGCCTTCCTGGCCACCGCCAGCATCGGCGCCGTGTGGAGCGTGTGCGCGCCCGACATGGGCACGAACGCGGTGCTGGATCGCTTCAAACAGATCGAACCCAAGGTGCTGATCGCCGTCGACGGCGTGACCTGGGCCGGGCGCGACATCGACCGCCTGGCCGTGGTGCAGGAACTGCGGGCGGCGCTGCCCAGCGTGCAGCACCTGATCGTGCAGCGCAATCTCGATACTACGGTTTCAGTAGCTGACAGCGCAGACTGGGCAGGCGCTACAGCCCGAAATGATGCTGAAACTGCCGCCTTCGAACCGATGTGGCTGCCGTTCGACCATCCGCTGTGGGTGGTGTATTCCAGCGGCACCACCGGCCTGCCCAAGCCCATCGTGCACGCGCATGGCGGCATGATCCTGGTGATGCTGATGCTGGCCAGCCTGCACAACGACGTGGGCTGCAGCTACGCGCCCGAGACGCTGGGCGAGCGCTTCCACTGGTACAGCTCCACCGGCTGGGTGATGTGGAACGCGCAGATTGCCGGGCTGCTGTCGGGCACCACCTGCGTCATCTTCGACGGCAGCCCCGGCGGCAGCAAGGAGGCGCCCGACTGGACGGTGCTGTGGCGCTTCGCCGCGCGGCACCAGGTCACGTTCTTCGGCGCCGGCGCGGCGTTCTACGCCAATTGCATGAAGGCCGGCGTCGACCTGGCGCAATGCGGCGACCTGTCGCGCATCTGGGCGCTGGGCACCACCGGCTCGCCGCTGGCGCCCGACGTGCAGGCCTGGGGCACCGAGCAGTTCCGCCGCATCGCCAGCGGGCCACTGCAAGCTGATATCTGGTGGTGCAACATCAGCGGCGGCACCGACTTCTGCGGCGCCTTCATCGGCGGCCACCGCGAGCTGCCGCAGGCCCCCGGCGTGATGCAGTGCCGCATGCTGGGCGCGGCGGTGGAGGCGTGGAACGACGCCGGCGAGCCGGTCGTCGGCCAGGTCGGCGAGCTGGTGTGCACGCAGCCCATTCCGTCGATGCCGCAGTACCTGGTGAACGACCCCGACGGCGCGCGCTACCGCGCCAGCTACTTCGAGATGTACCCGCCCGGCCACGGCCGCAAGCCCGGCGGCGGCGATCTGGACAAGAGCGCGGGCAGCGTGTGGCGCCACGGCGACTGGCTGCGCGTGGGCGATGAGAACGGCGAGGGCGAGTGGTGCGTGATCTACGGCCGCAGCGACGCCACCATCAACCGCCACGGCCTGCGCATGGGCACCAGCGAGATCTACAGCGCGGTCGAGGGCATCCCCGAGGTGCTCGATTCGATGGTGATCGACCTCGAATACCTGGGCAAGCAAAGCTACATGCCGCTGTTCGTGGTGCTGCGCCCCGGCGTGGTGCTGGACGAGGCGCTGACGAAGCGCATCAACGAGGCCATCCGCCAGTCCTTGAGCCCGCGCTTCGTGCCCGACGCCATCTTCCACGTCACCGAGATTCCGCGCACCCTGTCGGGCAAGAAGCAGGAGCTGCCGATCAAGAAGCTGCTGCTCGGCCAGCCGCTGGAGAAGGTGGTCAACCGGGAGGCCATGGCCAACCCGGCCTGCCTGGCGTGGTACGAGGATTTTGCCAAGCAGCGCATTGCCGCTATTGATTAAGTAGCTGCCAGCGCCGTATGCAAGCCGATGATCGGGCAATTTCGCTTGAATTTCCGTTTCTGTCGGGCGACGACGTGGCCAGCCGCCTGGTGCGCGCCATCGACTGGGTGGCCACGCCGCTGGGGCCGATCGCGCAATGGCCGGCCCCGCTGCGCACCGTGCTCGGGACGATGCTGCGATCGCGCAACCCCATGCTGCTGTACTGGGGCCCGCAGCTCACGCACTTCTTCAACACCGCCTTCATCCCGAGCCTGGACACGCGGCAGTTTCCCGGCGCCATGGGCCAGCCGGGCGAGCAGGCCTGGAGCGACATCTGGCCGGTGATCGGCCCCAAGCTGCGCCACATCATGCAGGGCGGCGCCGCCACCTGGGACGAAGACCAGCTCATCCCCGGCCTGCGCGACGGCCGCACCGTGGACGTGTACTGGAACTACAGCTTCACCCCCGTGTTGCTGGAGGACGGGCAGGTGGGCGGCGTGCTGGTGGTGGCCACCGAAACCACCGCGCGCATGGTGGCTTCACGCCGCCAGGCCGCGCTGCACCAAGTGAACGATGCGCTGGCGCGCCTGTCGCCGGACAAGCCCGACCTGTTCTCCGCCGCCTTGCAGTCGCTGCAGGCCGCCAGCCGCGACGTGCCGTGCGCGGCCTACCTGCGCTGGCCCCACGCGGCCGACGCGCCCCAGGTGGTGGATTGCGTGGGCATCGGCGAGTACCAGTGGCCGGCGGGCGAGCCCGTGCTGCCGACCGCGCTGGCGGGGCAGCAGGCGCTGTTCGACACGCTGATGCAGGGCCGGCACGTGGTGCTGCCGGGCAGGCTGCGCCTGACCACGCCCGAGCACCCCGAGCCGGTGACCGACCTGGTGCTGCTGCCGATGCGCCATGCCGGCGAAGCGGGGCTGCAATGCATGGGCTTCGGCCTGAACCCGCGCGTGCCGCTGGACCAGGCCTACCTGCAGTTCCTGCAGCAGATCGCCGACGACGTGGGCGCCGCCATCGACCGCGGCGAATCGGCCCGCGCCCGCGCGCGCGCCTTCGAGGAGCGCGACAACCTGCTGCGCCAGGCCCCGGTGGCCATCGCCATCCTGTCGGGCCCCGAGCAGACCTTCACCCTGGTCAACCCGCTGTACTGCCGCGTCACCGACCGCAGCCCGGACCAGCTGATCGGCAAGACCTACCGCGAGGCGTTTCCCGAGCTGGCCGACACGCCGCTGCCCGGCATCCTGCAGCAGGTCTACCGCACGGGCGAGCGCTACGCCAGCCCCGAGAGCCTGATCCCGCTGACCATCGACGGCGCGCTGAGCGACCGCTACTTCGAGTTCAACCTGGAGCCCATGCGCGACCTGCAGCAGCAGGTGACCGGGCTGATGGCCGTGGCCATCGACGTGACCCACCGCGTGCTGGCCCGCGCCAGCCTGGACCGCAGCCATGCCGAGCGGCAGCAGCTGCTGGAGCGCGCGCACGACGCGGCCCGCGCCAAGGACGAGTTCCTGGCCATGCTGGGGCACGAGCTGCGCAACCCGCTGGCGCCCATCGTCAGCGCGCTGCACGTGATGGAGCGCAAGGGCGCCGGCGCCGAGCGCGAGCGCGCGGTCATCGAACGCCAGGTCAAGCACATGACGCGGCTGGTCGACGACCTGCTGGACGTGTCGCGCATCGCGCGCGGCCGCATCCGGCTGGAGCCCACGCTGGCGCGCGCGGCCGTGCTGCTGCAGCGCGCGGCCGAGATGGTGCAGCCGCTGGTGGAGCAGCGCGGGCACCGGCTCGACGTCAGCCTGCCGTCGTCGCCCGTGCTGTGGTGGGGCGACTCGGCGCGGCTGGTGCAGGTGATCACCAACCTGCTGACCAACGCCGTGCGCTACACGCCGCCCGGCGGGCACATCCGCCTGTCGGGGCGCCGCGAGGGGCAGGCGCTGGTGATCGAGGTGGCCGACAACGGCACGGGCATCGCCCCCGAGCTGCTGCCCGACGTGTTCGACGTGTTCTACCAGGGCCAGAAGCAGGGCATCGACCGGTCGCAGGGCGGGCTGGGCCTGGGCCTGGCGCTGGTCAAGAACCTGGTGGTGCTGCATGGCGGCGAGGTCGAGGCGCACAGCGCCGGGCGCGACCAGGGCAGCCGCTTCGTGGTGCGCCTGCCGCTGCGCGAACAGCCGGCGCTGGCCGAAGGGGCCTGGCCCCAGGGCGAGCAGGCGGCGGCGCAGAGCCGGCGCGTGCTGCTGGTCGATGACAACCGCGATGCGGTCGATCTGCTGGCCGAATCGCTGGCCCTGCAGGGCAACGAGCTGCGCGTGGCCTACACGCCCGAGCAGGCGCTGAGCGTGGCCGAGCGCTTTCAGCCCCAGGTGGCGGTGCTGGACGTCGGCCTGCCGGACATGGACGGCCATGAGCTGGGGCGGCGCCTGCGCGCGCGCCTGGGTGAGGGCTGTGTGCTGATTGCCCTGTCAGGCTACGGGCAGGACAGCGACCGCGAGCGCGCGCAGGTGTCCGGCTTCGCCCATTACCTGGTCAAGCCGGTGGAGCCGGCCCAGCTGCACGCGCTGATCGCCGGCATCCCGGTCAACGGGACAGCGCAGCGCGGCTGAGCGGCGGTGTGCGGTGTCGCCGGCGTCGGGCGTCAGAGCGACAGCAGGCGGCGCAGCGCCGCCAGATCGACCGGCTTGCGGAAGTAGTGGTCGACGCTGTCGAAGGTCTGGCTGACGCGCGCGTCGTCCGGGTCGCTGCCGCTGATGGCGATCAGCACCATGGCGTCGCCGTAGCGCTGGCGCAGCTCGCGCGTCAGTTCATGGCCGTCCATGCCGGGCATGGCCACGTCCAGCAGCACCATGTGGGGGCGAAATTGCTCGATCAGCGACAGCGCGCGCTCGCCGCTGGTGGCCGTCTGCACCTGGTAGCCGTCCAGCTCGAGCGCCGCGGCCAGCATGTCGGCGGCGTCCAGCTGGTCGTCGACCACGACCACACGGACATCGGCCATGGGCGCCGCAGATTCTGGCGACAAGGATGAACCCGTCATTGAAGACCCTTCCCTGGTCATCTGAACCCTGAAACCCAGTGCCTGGACATCGTCCACATGGCTTCGCATCGCTGGTTTCATGGCGTGGAAGGGCAGGTGCGGGATTATCGCTGGGCGTAGGTCATTTTTACTATGCAAAATGACATAGAAGCCGCGTTCGTTGACCTGTGACAAGTCCACGGCCTGGTGACGCGCGTGTAAAGATGGTCTGCCGCCGCTGGGGCCCGGGCGTTGAACCTGTTGGAAGGGCGCCACGGTGCGCGCCTTGAAGGAACTCGATATGCATCCCTCTGCTGTCCTTACCCGCACCACGCTGGAGCTGGGGCTGGCCGTGCTCGCCGCGGGCGGTGCTGCCGCGCAGGGCGTGGTCAACGCCCGCGTGCTGTCGTCCACCCCGGTCTGGGAGCCGGTGCCGGTGTCCGACTGTGCGCCCGGCAGCTACGGCGGCCGCACCTCGGGCGGTGGTGCCGGCGTGGGCGCGGTGATGGGCGGGCTGATCGGCAGCCAGATGGGCAAGGGCTCGGGCCATATCGCCGGGGCCATTCTGGGCGCGCTGGGCGGTGCCATGCTGGGCAACGCGGCCGAGGCTTCACAGGGTGGCTATTACGGCGGCTACCCCGGCCAGTGCGGCACGCGCTACGAGAACCGCGTGACGGGCTACGACGTGACCTACGAAATGGGTGGTCGCCAGTACCAGACCCGCACCGCGCAAGCCCCCGGCGCCTGGATCCAGGTGCCTGGCGATCCGTACTACAACCAGGGTGGCTACGGCGCGGTGCAAAGCTACCCGGTGAACCCGCCGCCGGTGGCGGGTTATCCGCTGCCGGCCTACCCGGCCGCGGGCGAGCAGTCGGGCGTGGTCACGGCGCCGCCAGTGGCGTATGGCGGCTATCCCAGCCCTTATCCGGCCCAGGGCTATCCGCCGCCATACCCCGCCCAGCCGTACCCGGCGCCGGTGTACCGGCAGGCCTATCCGCCACCCGCGTATCCCGCGTACCCGGCACCGGTCTACGTGCGGCCGGCGCCGGCCTACGTGGCGCCGGTGGGCGTCAACCTGTCGATCGGCGGCGTCATCGGCGGCCGCCACAGCCGCGGCGGGGTGGGCGTGGGCATCGGCTTCTGAAGCCGAACGCTATATTAAAGATAGCTGTCAGCGCTTGCAGCACAATCGCTGAAGGCCGATTTGACACTTAATCCAGCAGCCTGAGCTGACGCCGCAGCCGCGCCACTTCTTCCATCAGGTCGGCCGCCAGCGCGGCCAGTTGCGGGTCGGCGTCGTAGGTGTGTTCCAGCTCGGCGATACGGCGCGCGCGCGTCAGCGTGGCGCCGGCAAAGCGCCATTCGGCCGCGCCGCCGCCGGCCAGCGGCTGCAGCACGCCGGCTTCCACGCGGGTGAGCACCCACTCAGGCGGCATATGGCAAGCCTGCGCCAGCTGCTGCAGCGTCAGCGCGGCGTCGTCCAGCAGTTCGACCAGCTCGGCAGGAACGGAAATGGGCATCGGGCTCATGTCGGTGTGCTCTCCCAATCAAACGCGGCGCGGGTCGAACCCGGGGTAGGCCTTGGCCAGCGCTTCCCAGGCGGCCTTCTGCTCGGGCGTGACGGCGCCGGGCACGGCGATCTCCAGCTCCAGGAACAGGTCGCCCGGCGTGGCCGACGACGGAATGCCGCGCCCCTTCAGCCGCAGCTTGCGCCCGCCGCCGGAACCGCTGGGCACGGTCACTTCCACCGTCTTGCCGTCGGGCGTGGTGACGTGGACGGCGCCGCCGGTGGCGGCCTCCCACGGCGTCACGCGCAGCTTCTGCGTCACGTCGCGGCCGTCGATGCGCCAGCGTGCGTCTGGGCGGAACTGCACTTCCAGGAACAGGTCGCCCGCCGGCCCGCCGCCGAAGCCGGGGCTGCCCTGGCCGGCCAGGCGTATCATCTGGCCTTCCTTCACGCCTTGCGGAATCTTCACCTGCAGCGTGCGCTCCTCAGGCACCACGTGGCCCTGCGCATCCACCTTGGCGCCGCGCAGGTTGATGCTGCGCTCGGCGCCGCGGTAGGCGTCGATCAGCTCCAGCTCGATGCGGGCGTGGTGGTCCTCGCCGCGCATCTGCGCCTGCGTGCCGCCACCCGCGCGGCTACGCGGACCAGCGCCGCCGCTTGCTCGCGCGCGGCCGAACATCTGCTCGAAGAACTCGCTGAAGTCCTGGTTGTCGCCGCCGAAATGCTGGCGGAACGCCTCGCCCCCGCCCGCGCCGCCGTCGCGGAACTCGTAGCCGGTGTTCCAGCCGGGCGGCGGCCGCACGTCGTCGCCCGAGCGCGCGCCGGCGGCCCAGGCCTGCGCGCCCACGGTGTCGTAGGCGGCGCGCTTCTCGGGATCGCTCAGCACGGTGTTGGCCTCGTTCACCTCGGCCATGCGGGCGGCGGAATCAGCCTCCTTGCTGACGTCGGGGTGGTACTTGCGCGCCAGCTTGCGGAAGGCCTTCTTGATGTCGTCCTGCGTGGCGCTCTTGTCGACGCCGAGGATCTGGTAGTAGTCCTTGAACTGCATGCGCTTCTCGGGTGGGTGGGGGATCGCGTGGCGAATGCACGCGCCGTCATTGCCGCCTCAGATGCGGGCCATTGTCCCATTTGCAACGCCGGCGGTGGACGTGCGGGCACCGTAGACTTGTCGTTTTCATCGGCTTCGCATCGTTTCGCACCATGTCCACCCCGCTCCCGACCGAGATCGTCCAAGCCTTCACCCCCGCCGGCGTGCTGCGCGCTTCCATCAACCTGGGCAACCCCATCCTGGCCGGGCGCAACGCGGCCGGCGAGCCGGCGGGCGTGTCGATCGACCTGGCGCGCGCCTTCGCCGAGCGCTTGGGCGTGGGCTGCGAGCTGGTGGTGTTCGAGAAGGCGCAGGCCTCGGTCGAGGCGGTGCGCGGCGAGCAGGCCGACATCGGCTTCTTCGCCATCGACCCGCTGCGCGGCGAGGGCATCCGTTTCACCGCGCCCTACGTGCTGATCGAGGGCGCGTATCTGGTGCGGCAGGATTCGCCGCTCGCCGACAACGCCGAGGTCGACGTGCCCGGCCGCCGCGTGGTGGTGGGCCAGGGCAGTGCCTACGACCTGTTCCTGTCGCGCGAGCTGAAAAGCGCCAGCATCGAGCGCGCGCCCAGCTCGCCCGACGTGGTGCCCACGTTCATGGCGCGGAACGCCGACGTGGCGGCCGGCGTGAAGCAGCAACTGGAGGCCGACGCCGCACGCCTGGGCGGGCTGCGCCTGCTGCCCGGGCGCTTCATGGTGATCCAGCAGGCCATGGGCCTGCCCGCCGGGCGTGGCGAGACGGCGCAGGCCGCGCTGGCGGCGTTCGTCGAAGAGATGAAGGCGAGCGGCTTCGTGGCCGAAGCGATGAAGCGCCATGGCGTGCAGGGCGCGGCGGTGGCGCCGGCGGCCTGAGCGCCTGTGCTTCTGTGGGAGCGGGCTTGCCCGCGATCAGCGCTGATCGCGGGCAAGCCCGCTCCTACAAAAAAACTATGAATTTAATAGCTGCTGGCGCTTATGGGACGGGAGCTGCAGGCCGATTTGGCTTGAAGCCTTCCGCTGCCCTCACACCCGCGCCTTGCCCGGCACGCGCCGGTTCACCAGCACGATGCCCACCGCCACCAGCGCCAGCGCCAGCAGCAGCGATGCCGTCACCGGCTCGCCCAGCCACAGCGCCCCCGCCAGCAACGCGAACAGCGGCGTGAGGAACACGAAGGCCGAGATGCGCGTGGCCGGGTAGTGCGCCAGCAGCCACATCCACACCAGGTAGCTGGCGAAGGCGCCCACCACCGTCTGCGCCGTCATCGACACCGTGGCGAAGGCGCTCCACCGCCAGTTCCACGCCTCGCCCAGCGCCAGCGACAGCAGCGGCAGCGTGACGGCGCTCACGCCCACCTGGTAGAACAGCATCTTCGACGGCGCCGCGCGCACCAGCGCGGTGGAGCGGATCACCACCGTGGTCAGTCCCCACAGCGCGCCGGCGGCCAGCCCCAGCAGGTCGCCGCGCCAGGTGATGCCGGCCCCGCCAGCCGTGAAGCCTTCGCGCAGAGCGAACACCACCGCCGCGAAGGCGCAGGCCAGGCCAATCCACTGGATGCGGTGCAGCCGCTCGGCCGGCACGAACAGCGGCAGCAGCAGCGCCACCCAGAACGGCGAGGTGTAGAGAAACACCGTCAGCCGCGAGGCCGTGGTGTATTGCAGGCCGATGTAGATGGCCGCGAACTCGGCCGCGAACAGCAGCCCCGCCAGCAGCCCCGGCCACAGCGTGCCGTCGCGCGCGAACAGCCGCACGCCGCGCCACGCGCACCACAGCCCCAGCAGCAGCGTGGCGCCGACGAAGCGCACCGCCGCCTGGAACACCGGCGCCAGCTCGGGCAGCGTGGCCTTCACCAGCACCTGCTGCACGCCCCAGAAGGCGCAGCAGGCCAGCAGGATGACGACGGCGCGGCCGTCGAGGTGTTCCTGGCGCCCGGTCACAGCGGGTGCTCGGTGTAGAAGCGGCCGCCGTGAAACAGCAGCGGCGCGGCGCCCGGCCGGTGGTCGCAATGCTCCACCTGGCCGACGAAGATCACGTGGTCGCCCTCTTCATAGCGGCTGCGGTTGAAGCATTCGAAATGCGCCACCGCGCCGTCGATCAGCGGCGCGCCGGTCACGCCGGGGCGCCACGCGGTGCCGGTCCAGCGGTCGCCCACCGGGGCGGCAAAGCGCAGGGCCAGCTCCTGCTGCTCGGCGGCGAGCACGTTGATGGCGTAGTGCGTGCCGGTGGCGAAGGCTTCCAGCGACATCGAGCGCTGGCTCAGGCTCCACAGCACCAGCGGCGGATCGAGCGAGACCGAGTTGAACGAATTGGCCGTCAGCCCCACCAGCTCGCCCGTCGCCGTGCGCGCCGTGACCACGGTGACGCCGGTCGCGAACATGCCCAGCGCGGCGCGGAATTCGAGCGCGGAGAAGGCGGGGGCGGTGGCGCGAAGGGGCAGGTTCATCGGCGGGCGGCGGGGCAGCCGGCCATGATAGCGAGCGGGCCACGGCCCTGCTGTCGCCCGGGTAGCCGTAACATGGCCGCATGGCGCGTGTTCCCACCTACAGCTCCCTGGGCGCCGGCCCGCTGGTCGTGCTGCTGCACGGCGCCGGCGGCGGCTTCCGCTCCTTCGCGCCGCAGGTCGAGACGCTGGCCAGCCTGGGCTTTCGCGCGGTGGCCTGGAACATGCCTGGCTACGGCCTCAGCCCGCCGATCGAGCCGTACGGCTTCAAGGGCCTGGCCGAAAGCTGCATCGCGCTGATCGAGGCGCTGGCGCCGGAAGGCGGCGCCGAGCCGGTTGCCCTGGTCGGCCACGGCCTGGGCGGCATGGTGGCGCAGGAGGTGGCGCTGCGCCGGCCCGACCTGGTGCGCCAGCTGGTGCTGGTGGCCACGGCGGCGGCCGTGGCGCCGGGCGATGCCTACAGCCGCCACGCGGCGCAGGGCCTGGGCTGGCTCGACGAAGGGCGCGACATGACGGCCATCGCCGAGGCGCTGCTGCCGCAGCTGGTCAGCCCGCGCGCCCTGCCGGCCGGCGTGCAGCTGGCACGGCACGTGCTCACGCAGGTGCATGCGGCGACGTGGCGGCGCGCGCTGCAGGCGCTCAGCGGCTTCGACCGCCGCGCGGCGCTGGGCCACATCCACGTGCCCACGCTGCTGGTGGCGGGCGCGCAAGACACGGTGGCCCCGCCCGCCGTGCTGCAGGGCATGGCCGCCGCGGTGAGCGGCGCGCGCTGCGTGAGCCTGGCCGATGCCGGCCACCTGCCGCACCTGGAGCGGCCGGACGAGTTCGACGAGCTGCTGCTGGAGTTTCTGCGCCACGCCAGGGCGTGGCTGCATTGAGCAGGCAACCGTGGGGCGCCGCCTGACGCGGCTTCAGGACCTGCCGCCACCAAGCTTTGGATATACTTATTGGGAGTATACGTCTCCAGCGCCCAATTGACGGGCGCTAACGGAGAGGTGGTGGGGGAGTATAGGGTGGGCCGCACCATGAAGGCGACCCGGGCCGCGCCGCCGGCGGGCGCGCCGGCGGCGGCGTGCCCCGCTCAGCGCACCAGCAGCACCGGCGTCTGGCAGTTGGCCAGCACGCGCGTGGCCACCGAGCCCATCACCAGGCTGCCCAGCGCGCCGTGGCCGCGCGAGCCCATGATGATCATGTCGAACTTGCCGCTCTCGGCCGTCTTGGCGATGGTCTCGCCGGCGTTGCCGACCTTGGCCAGGCTCTTGACCTTCAGGTCGTGCCGGCCGAGGAACTTGACCACCGGGTCCAGCACCTTGGCGGCCTCTTCGGCGTAGTACTGGTCCACCACTTCCTTGCCCACCGCAGCGCGGGCCCGCGGCGGCAGCGCGCCCTGCACGGTGAGGGCGGTGAACTCGTTGTCACCCGAGAACATCTCCAGGTGCGTGGTCACATAGGCCAGCATCTTCTTGGTGTACGAGCTGCCATCAACGGCCAGAAGAATCTTCATCGGTGGTCTCCTTGTGGAAGGTGGGGGAATGCTTCAAGTCTAAGGCTTCAGGCGGCGGCGTCGCGCGGGCCATCGGGCATCGGCGGCGGCGCGGGCGCGCGCTCCAGCGCGATGGCGAGTTGCGGCGCGAACGCGGCCTGCTCGCCCTTCTTCTCGTAACCCAGCGGGTTGGCCACCACGCGGCAGCGGCCGCTGTCGTCGCGCCAGTCGATGGCGCAATGCAGGTGCCCGTGCAGCCACAGGTCGGCCAGCGGCAGCAGATCATCCAGCGCATTGCAGAAGCCCGCCGTGCCCGGCCGCAGGCCATAGCGCGGATCGGCGCTGCGCAGGCTGGGCGCGAAGTGCGTGACGACGACCGTCGGGCCGTCGAACGGCTCGGCCAGCGCGGCGCGCAGCCAGGCCTGGCACACCAGCGCGTGTTCGCGGATCTGCTCGGCCAGGAACGGCGCGCCGCCGCGCGTGGTGGCGGCGATGCGCAGGTAATAGTCGGCGGCGCGAAACGCCTTGTGCCGCGCCTGCAGCTGATCGGCCAGGCTGGCCGTGGGCCCGCGCGGCGCCAGCGCGTCGAAGTCGGCCCACAGCGTGGTGCCGACGAAGCGCACGCCGTGCAGCACGATCGTCTCGCGCTCCAGCCAGATCAGCCCCAGCCGCTCGCAGGTGGCGCGCAGGCGCGCGTGCGTGGCGTCGAAATCGAGCGTGTCGTACTCGTGGTTGCCCGGCACCACGATCACCGGCACCGGCCAGTCGGCGAAGCGGCCCAGCCCGAAGTCCTCGTCGCCCAGCGCCGACAAGGCCGAGCCGCCCTGGTACGAGCCGATGTCGCCCGCCAGCACCAGCACGTCGGCGCCCGGCGCGCGTTGGGGCTGAAAGGCGCTGTTCTCTTCGAGGTGCAGGTCGGACAGGAGCTGGATGTGCATGGGCTGGGCCGAGTGTCGCACGCGTGGGCTGCTGTGGCAGTCCACAAAAAAGCCCCGCACGCGGCGGGGCTGGGGCGCGGGGTGCGTCAGCCTCAGACTGCGGCCAGACGCGCTTCCATCGCTTTCTTGGTCTCGGTCATCTGCGCGGGCAGGCCCTGGGCCAGTTGCGCGAACAGTTCGTCGTGCAGGGCGAACTCCTCTGCCCAGGCGTTCTGGTCGATGCTGGTCACGTTGGCGAACTGCTCGGGGCTGAAGGCCAGGCCGTTCCAGTTGATCTCGCCATAGGCCGGCGCCACGCCGAACATGGTCTGCTGGCCGGCAGCGCGGTTTTCGGCGCGGTCGATGATCCACTTGAGCACGCGCATGTTCTCGCCGTAGCCGGGCCAGACGAACTTGCCCTCGGCATTCTTGCGGAACCAGTTGACGCAGTAGATGGCCGGCAGCCTGGCGCCCTGCGCCTTGAGCTGTTCGCCCATCTTCAGCCAGTGGCCGAAGTAGTCGGCCATGTTGTAGCCGCAGAAAGGCAGCATGGCGAACGGGTCGCGCCGCACCACGCCCTGCGCGCCGAAGGCGGCGGCGGTGGTCTCAGAGCCCATGGTGGCGGCCATGTACACGCCCTCGGTCCAATCGCGCGCCTCGGTGACCAGCGGCACGGTGGTGCTGCGGCGGCCGCCGAAGATGAAGGCGTCGATGGGCACGCCGGCCGGGTCGTCCCAGGCCGAATCGAGCGCAGGGTTGTTGGTGGCGGCGACGGTGAAGCGGGCGTTGGGGTGCGCCGCCTTGCGGCCAGCCTTGCCGTCCTCGGGCGTCCAGTCCTTGCCCTGCCAGTCGATCAGGTGCGCGGGCAGGGTGGCGCCAGCGTCTTTTTCCATGCCTTCCCACCACACGTCGCCGTCGTCGGTGAGGGCCACGTTGGTGAAGATGACGTTTTCATTCAGGCTCAGCATGCAGTTGGGGTTGGTCTGCATGTTGGTGCCGGGGGCAACGCCGAAGTAGCCCGCCTCGGGGTTGATGGCGTACAGCTTGCCGTCGCGTGGCTTGATCCAGGCGATGTCGTCGCCGATGGTGGTGACCTTCCAGCCCTCGAAGGCCTTGGGCGGCACCAGCATCGAGAAGTTGGTCTTGCCGCAGGCGCTGGGGAAGGCGGCGGCGACGTGGTACTTCTGGCCCTCGGGGTTGGTCACGCCCAGGATCAGCATGTGCTCGGCCAGCCAGCCCTGGTCCTGGCCCATCTTGGAGGCGATGCGCAGCGCGAAGCACTTCTTGCCCAGCAGCGCGTTGCCGCCGTAGCCCGAGCCGTAGCTCCAGATTTCGCGCGTCTCGGGGTAGTGGACGATGTACTTCACATCCGGGTTGCAGGGCCAGCTGGTGGTGTCTTTTTCGCCTTCGGCCAGCGGCGCGCCCACGGTGTGCACGCAGGGCACGAACTCGCCGTTCTCGCCCAGCACCTCGATGGCGCCACGGCCCATGCGCGTCATCAGCTTCATGTTGACGGCGACATAGGCGCTGTCGGAGAGTTCCACGCCGATGTGGGCGATGGGGCTGCCCAGCGGGCCCATGCTGAAGGGGATGACGTACATGGTGCGGCCGCGCATGCAGCCGTCGAACAGCGGCTGCAGCCGTTCGCGCATCTCGGCCGGCGGCGTCCAGTTGTTGGTGGGGCCGGCGTCTTCCTGGCGTTCGCTGCAGATGAAGGTGCGGTCTTCGACGCGCGCCACGTCGGACGGGTCGGACCAGGCCAGGAAGGAGCCGGGGCGCTTGGCCGGGTTCAGCTTCTTGAAGGTGCCGGCGTCGACCAGCTGCTGGCACAGGCGGTCGTACTCGGCCTGGCTGCCGTCGCACCAGACCACGCTGTCGGGCTTGCACAGCGCCACCATCTCGCCGACCCAGGCGATCAGCTTGGCGTTCTTGACGTAGTCGGGGACGTTCAGGTCCTTGACCATCCCGGGGGTCAGGGGTGCGTTCACGGGCATTGCTCCTAAGTTTTGAAAATCGCTCTTTCCGAAGGCCCGTGCCTTGGGAAAGCGGACTTCTCAGGATGGCCGAGGCGCTGAAAGCACTGGCCGGGCCAGCGGATGCACAAAGGTGTGGCGGAACGCCCGGCGCAAGGTGACGATTTTATGAAATCGGGCCGACACCCCGCTGACGGACGCCGCGACGCAGCAAGCGACCAGCGGGCGTCAGCAAATCACTATTTATTTGATAGCTGCCCGCGCAGATGGGGCGGGCGCTGGAGCCTGATTTGATGCCTGAAACGGGTTCAGGCCATCTTCACCGCGATGAAGGCCAGCAGGAAGATCATGATGGCGCCGGCCAGCGGAATCACCACCGGAATGTGCTTGGTGATGTCTTCGACCGGATCGTGGTGAACGGTGTCGTCGTGGGCTGGCGCGGACATGGAAGGCCTCTTCAACGTAAGGAATCAGTCATTCTAGCGACAGCCGCAAGCTACAGCAGGGCGTAGGTGGTACTGGCGCGGCACACGCTCTGGCCGTCGCGGGCGCCGCGCAGGTCGATCTCGCCGAACGCCAGGCTCTTGCCGGCCCGCAGCACCCGCGCCTCGACCAGCGCATCCTGGCCCGACAGCGGCTTGAGGAAGCTGGTGTTCAGCTGCACCGTGGTGCAGGGCCGGAACTGGCCGAAATGGCGCATCAGCGCCAGCACCATGGCGGTGTCAGCGGCGGCCATCATGGCCTGGCCGCACAGCATGCCGCCCTGGCGTGCCAGCGCCGGCGTGACGGGCAGGCGCAGCACCACGCTGCGCTCGCCCACGCACTCCACGCGCAGGCCGAGCGCCTGCACCCAGGGGGCAAACAGCTCGGCCAAGGCGGATTGCAGGGCAGCGGCGTCGGGTGCCGCTGCGGTGGGTGCGTGCATCAGGGCAGGTCGTTGGTCGGCGGCAGGGGGTTGCCCGGCGTGGGCGGCACGGCGCCGGTGGCGGGCGGCAGATCGGCCGGCTTGTCCTTGCACAGCCGGTCGGCCCAGCGCGAGGCCAGGCGGCCCGCCGCCTCGCGCCCACCCAGGCCGAAGGCCAGCGCCACGGCCACCGCCACGGCGCCCAGCGTCAGGCCGAAGGCCAGGTTGACGATGTCGTCGGCAATGCCCATGGCGCGCAGGCCCATGGCCAGCACGATGCCCAGGATGGCCAGGCGTGCGATGCGCGCCAGCATGGTGCCGCGGGCTTCGCCGCTGGCGCGGGTGATGGCCTCGTAGGCCACGTTGGCCAGCATGAAGCCGATGATCAGGATGGCCGAGCCCAGCAGCACGTCGCCGGCGAACTCGATGAAGGTCATGATCATGTCGCTGAAGCGATGGAAGCCCAGCTGGTTGCCGGCTTCGACGATGGCGAACAGCATGGCGAACAGCAGTGCGATGCGCCCCACCAGCACCGACGGCTGCGTGCGCACGAAGGCATGCTGCATGTTCAGCTTGGCCGGCAGGGTGTCGAAGCCGACGTTGCTCAGCAGGCTGGACAGCAGGCGCGTGGCGAACGAGGCCACCAGCCAGGTGATCAGCAGGATCAGCCCGGCCGCGATGATGCGCGGCACGGCGTCCAGCAGCATGGCCAGCATCTCGGTGGCGGGGCGCGAGATGGCCTCGATGCGCAGCGCGTCCAGCGCGGCGATCAGCGCCGGCACGAACACCACGATGAACACCAGCAGGCCGGCCAGGCCGGAAATCTGCACCGTGCCCGCCAGCCCGGCCTTGTTGCCGATCTGGTCGGCGCCGGCCGAGCGCAGCAGGTTGGTCGTCAGGTTGCGCAGCACGGTGGCCACGATCCAGCCCACGCCGCCTATCACCAGCGCGGCGACGATGTTGGGCAGGATGTCCACCGCCCGGGTCGTCATGTCGCGCAGCGGCGAGAGCAGGCCGTCCATCTGCAGCGTGCCCAGGATGGCCGGCACGAACAGCAGGATCACCAGCCAGAACAGCGCGTTCGACAGGCTCTCGCTGATCGGCGAGATGTTGGCGTGCTCGGACAGCTTCTCGTCGAACGAGGTGCGGTCGAGCACCTTCTGCACCAGGCCGCGCACCAGCGTGGCCACCAGCCAAGCCAGCAGCGCCAGCAGCACGGCGCCCAGCAGGCGCGGCGCGTATTCAAACAGCTGCGTGGTCAGCGCGGCGAACGAGCCGGACACCATGGCCAGGTTGAGGGCATTGAACATGGCCGCCAGCGTGAGCAGCATGACCACCCAGAACAGCACCAGCGCCACCACGCCCTCGATGTCCACCGGCTTGCCGGTGGTGCCGGAAAAGCGCTGGTTGAGCCGCAGCGCACCCAGCGCCTTGCGCGTGCCGGCCTTGACCAGCGCGGCCACGAACCAGCCAATGATGAAGATCGCCAGGGCTCCCAGCACCTGCGGGATGTGGACGCCCATTGAGTTCTGCAGCGACATCCACATCGTGTTCCAGTCGTTCATTCCGACACTCCTCGCATGATTTGACAACTTTGGTCACAACATGATCGCCCGGTAGCGTGACAGCGTCAACCGCGCGACCTGTAGGACGCGACCCCAATGTGCACCGATGCGCCCGCCCGCAGCCGGCCAAAGTGCGCAATAGTTGTGCCCACGGCGCCACACAGGGAACCCGGAGGGCCGTGGCGCTGTCTTCCACCCCGAACGCGATTGCGTTAAGGTGACATTTGTGTTGGCGCAACCCCAGGGAGGCTGCTGATGGCGAAACGGACGATCACGGTGCGTGAACAGGCGGGCATGCTGGCCACGCCTGGCTTGGCCACGGCGCCGGTGCTGGATCTGATGTGTTCGCATTTCGTGCTGACACTGGCCGCGCAGCAGGGCAGCAAGTTCAACGTGCGGCGCGACATCAACGGCCTGATGGCGCTGGCCGGCCGCCACCTGCTGTGGCCCGAACCGGTGCTGCTGCGCCTGCGCGAATTCCTCACCCGCCGCTGCAAGGACAACGAGTTCTGGCGCGGCCACGAGGCGCTGTCGAATGCCGAATTCCTGGAACGCCACGGCATCTGGCGCGGCCCGTATGAAGAAGGCACGCTGTTCTTCTACCTGGACGAGTACGCCAAGGACTCGCCCAAGGACCTGCTGGCGCTGCTGGCCAGCACCGGGCAGTGGCTTAACCACGCGCTCAAGAAGCAGTCCACCCTGGTCGAGAAGAACATCGACGCGCTGTCGAACCTGTTGCAGCTCAACAAGGCCGAGCGCGCGCTGCTGCTGTACGGCACCCTGGCGCGCTACCAGCGCGATCTGCGCAGCATCCTGGTCGAGTTCAAGGTCAACAACGCCCCCGAGGCCTACGCCGCCATCGCCACCATTGCCGGCGTGACCGCGGCCGAGGTGGGCGAGGCCCTGCGCGCCGGCGGCCGGCTGGAGCGCATCGGCCTGGTCGAGAACCTGATCTCCGAGCACAGCATCACCGACCTGGCCGACCTGATGAAGGTCAGCGAGAAGCTGCCGCCGGTGCTGATGCGCGAATACCGCGACCGCGCCGAGCTGATGGCCGTGTTCACGCGCCCGGCCGCCCGCAGCGAGCTGAAGAGCAGCGATTTCGAATTCGTCGGCGACGACGTGCAGGTGCTGGTTCACCTGCTGCGCAAGGCGCAGGCCACCAAGGCGCAGGGCGTCAACGTGCTGCTGTACGGCCCACCCGGCACCGGCAAGACCGAACTGGCCAAGGTGGTCGCCGCCGAGGCGGGGCTGGACCTGTTCGAGGTCGAATACGCCGACCGCGACGGCAACAGCCTGTCGGGCCGCGACCGCTACCGCTCGATGCAGATCGCGCAGGTGTTCCTGAAGGGCTCGCAGGAGGCGGCGCTGCTGTTCGACGAGGTGGAAGACGTGTTCCCGCCCATCAGCGTCGATGCCGCCGGCCTGATGGCGCGCGCCGAGCAGCAGGCCATGCCCGCCGGCATGGGCCACAGCGTGAGCGGCAAGGCCTGGGTCAACCAGATCCTGGAAAGCAACCCGGTGCCCACCATCTGGGTCACCAACCGCATCGAGCAGATCGACCCGGCCTTCCGCCGCCGCTTCGCCTATCACCTGGAGCTGAAGTCGCCCCCGCCCGGCGCGCGCGAACAGCTCATCCGCAAGAGCCTGGCCGATGTTGCCGTGAGCGACGAATTCGTCGCCAAGCTGACCGAGCGCAAGGGCCTGACGCCGGCGCAGATCCGCACCGCCGTGCGCTTTGCCGACCTGGCCCACGTGGGCGAGGTGCCCGGTGGCGAAGCCTTCGAGGCCCTGATCGAGCGCCAGCTGAAGAACTCCGACGCCGCGCTCGGCCGCAAGGCCGATACCGGCACGAGCAAGGGCCTCCGCCAGGTCACCACCTACGACCTCGGCATGCTGAACGTCGAAAGCCGCTTCGAAATCCCGCGCATCGTCGAGGCGCTGAAGGCGCGCGGCCACGGCGCGCTGTGCTTCTACGGCGCGCCCGGCACCGGCAAGACCGCGCTGGGCGAATACATCGCGCAGCAGATGGACCAGCCGCTCATCATCAAGCAGGCCAGCGACCTGGTGAGCAAGTACGTGGGCGAGACCGAGCAGAACATGGCTGCCATGTTCGAGGAGGCCACGCAGGAGAAAGCCGTGCTGCTGCTGGACGAGGCCGACAGCTTTTTGCTGGACCGCCGCGGCGCGCAGCGCAGCTACGAGGTGACCGAGGTCAACGAGATGCTGCAGCAGATGGAGCGCCACCACGGCGTGTTCATCTGCACCACCAACCTGCTCGACCGCATCGACCAGGCGGCGCTGCGGCGCTTCACCTTCAAGATCAAGTTCAAGCCGCTCACCGCCGAGCAGCGCGAGCGCATGTTCGTCACCGAGGCGCTGAAGGGCGACGCCAACGCGCTGACCGATGAGGTGCGCCGTCGCCTGGCCAAGCTGGAGCAGTTGGCGCCCGGCGACTTCGCCGCCGTCAAGCGCCAGACCGACATCCTGGCGGCCGAGTTCACGGTCGAGGAGTTCCTGGAGCAGCTCGAGGCCGAGCACCGCATCAAGCCCGAGGTGCGCGAGCAGCGGTCGATGGGGTTCGTGCACTAAAGCTGAAGCGCCGCCTCCAGCACCGGCTTGGCCCAGTCGGGCGTGGCGGCCAGTTGCGCGGGGGCGTCCGGCGCGGGCCAGGCCAGCCGGCCGCGCTGAATCACCGCCACCGGCACCGGGTCGGGCACGGCCTCGCCCGGCGGCACGCTGGCGGAGTTGTCGAACAGGCGCACTTCGGCCAGGTGCGGCAGCAGGGCAATCAGGTTGGCGACGGAGGCGTTCCAGCGCTCGCGGATCTTCGCTTCGGGGATGTCGTGCCCGCCCGCCGCCACGCGCGCCTGCACGCGGGCCAGGTGCAGCTCGGGCGAGGCCAGGCCGCAGAACCACACCAGCACGTCGTGCGTGCTGGCCGCGCCCTGCAGCCGCGCCGCGACGCTGCGGCCGCCCAGCGTGGTTTCGAAGGCAAAGCTGCGGCCGGCGGCCACGGCTTCGTCGAGCCGGCGCATGCCTTCCTGCCAGGCAGCGGCGTTGGCGGCAGTCTGGTCCATGCCGGTGGCGGCGATGAGTTCGCGCGCAAAGCGGTCGGGGTTGAACCAGGCCAGGCCGGCGCGCGTGAGCAGGTGGCCGCCGATGCTGCTCTTGCCGGCGCCGTTGACGCCAGCCAGCACGTAGAGGACGGGGCGGGTGGGCATGGGGTGGCAGCCAAAGGAGGGACTTGCTGAATTTTTTCAGGTACTAAAAAAGCCTTCAGCGCCTGTTCATCGGGCGCAAGCAGCTTCTTTTTTGATACTCAAGAACGGCGCCAAATCGCTATCGCTTGATTTCGGCCTCAATGGCTGTCGCCGGCCTTGACCTGGCCTTGCAGCGCGGCCGGCGCGCCCAGCACGGCGCGCAGCCGGTCGGCCGCATCGTCCTCGGCCAGCGCGGCCAGCCGCGCGTCGAAGCGGCGGCGCAGGGTGTCGAGGGCGGCGTCCTGCTGCGCCTGCGCGCCTTCGGCGGCCTGCATCAGGCGCTGGTATTCGTCGGTGGAGAGGATCACGGCCTCGGGCTGGTCGTGGTTGGTGACCAGCACCTTGCCTTCGCGCCCCACGGTGCGCATCACGCCGCGCCAGCCCAGGCGCTTGACGTCGGACGCGGGCGTGCGGGGCAATTGGGCGAAGCTGTCAAGACGCAGGGCGTGGGCCATGGGAACCTCCTTCACGGGCGAATGGGGCCATTATCCCTTGTTTGGGGAAATTGGCCAATTTGCCGTGATGGGCCACTTTCGGTTCACGCGGCGCTCCGGCTCACCCGCAGCACCTCGTCGCCATAGCGCTCGAGCTTGGTGGCGCCAATGCCGCTGATGCCTTGCAAGTCGTCCAGCGCCTGCGGGTCGCGCGCGGCGATCGCCGCCAGGGTGGCGTCGTGGAAGATCACGTAGGCGGGCAGGTTGTGCTCGCGCGCCACCTCGCCGCGCCAGGCTTTCAGGGCGGTGAAACGGGCCTGCGCGGCGCTGTCCAGGTCGGCCGCCGCGGGCGGTGGCGTATCGGCGCGGCGCGGCTTGCGCACGCGCTCGCGCGCCGGGGCGGCGCTGGCGGCGCGCAGGCGCACCGGCTGCTCGCCGCGCAGGATGGGGCGCGCGTCGGGCAACAGCTTGAGGGTGTTGTAGGCCTGCGCATCGACCTGCAGCGCACCCACGGCGATCAGCTGGCGCAGCACGCCGCGCAGCTGCGCCTCGCTGAACTCGGCGCCGATGCCGAAGGTGGACACGCGCTCATGCCCGAACTGCGCCAACTTGTCGGTCGATTTGCCGCGCACGATGTCCATTATGTGCCCGGCGCCGAAGCTCAGGCCGCTTTGCTGCTGCACGCGGTAGATGGTGGACAGCAGCTTGCGCGCCGCATCGGTGGCGTCCCAGACCTCGGGCGGGTTCAGGCAGTTGTCGCAGTTGCCGCAGAAGGTGGCGGTATAGCGGGGTTTTGAATCAAATTGGCCTTCAGCGCCCGCCTGGTCAGCGCAAGCAGCTTCTGAATCGATAGCATCCATGCGCTCGCCGAAGTAGCCCAGCAGCCGCGCGCGGCGGCAGTCGGTGGCCTCGGCCAGGGCCAGCAGGGCATCGAGCTTGCCGCGCATCACCTGCTTGAAGTCTTCCTCGGCCGGGCTCTCGTCGATCATGCGGCGCTGGTTCACCACGTCCTGCAGGCCGTAGGCCATCCAGGCGTCGGCCGCATCGCCATCGCGGCCGGCGCGGCCGGTCTCCTGGTAATAGCCTTCGATGTTCTTGGGCATGTCGACGTGGGCGACGAAGCGCACATCCGGCTTGTCGATGCCCATGCCGAAGGCGATGGTGGCGCACATCACGATGCCGTCCTCGCGCAGAAAGCGGTCCTGGTTGCGCTGGCGCTCGTCGGCGGGCAGGCCGGCGTGGTAGGGCAGCGCGCTGATGCCCTGCGCGCACAGCGTGGCGGCCAGTTCCTCGCAGCGCTTGCGGCTCTGGCAGTACACGATGCCGGCCTCGCCTTCGTGCTGCTGCTGGATGAACTGCAGCAGCTGGCGCGTGGCGTCCTTCTTCTCGACGATCGTGTACCGGATGTTCGGCCGGTCGAAGCTGCTGACGAAGGGTTCGGCCGCCTGCAACTGCAGGCGTTCCACGATGTCGGCGCGCGTCACGTCGTCGGCGGTGGCCGTCAGCGCCACGCGCGGCACGCTCGGCCAGCGCTCGTGCAGCACCGTCAGCTGGCGGTATTCGGGCCGGAAGTCGTGTCCCCACTGGCTCACGCAGTGCGCCTCGTCGATGGCGAACAGGCTGAGCTGCCCGTGCGCGTGCAGCGTGTCCAGCAGGCCCAGAAAGCGCGGCGTGCCCACGCGCTCGGGCGCGGCGTACAGCAGCGTCAGCTGGCCGGCCAGCAGGCGGCGTTCGATGTCCTCGGTCTGCTCCCAGCCCTGCGTGGAGTTGAGGAAGGCCGCCGCCACGCCGGCCTCGTGCAGCGCGCCGACCTGGTCGTGCATCAGCGCGATCAGCGGCGAGATGACCAGCGTCACGCCATGCCCCGCGCGCTGCCGCGCGATGGCGGGGATCTGATAGCACAGGCTCTTGCCCCCGCCGGTGGGCATCAGCACCAGCGCATCGCCACCGGCGGTGACGTGCTCGACGATGGCCTGCTGCTGGCCGCGGAAGGCGGCGTAGCCGAAGGTCTCGTTCAGGATGGCGAGGGGGGCGGTCGGGGCGGTCACGGGGCGAAAAGCAAAACACCCGATTGTCCTCGTTGCGGGCGGGCGCATGCCCCGCTGCCTAGAATCGCGGCCCATGCAACCCATCGCCTACACGCGCGCCGCTGCGCTGCCCGACATCCTGCGACAACGCCTCGTCATCCTCGACGGCGCCATGGGCACCATGATCCAGCGCTTCAAGCTGACCGAGGCGCAGTACCGCGGCGAGCGCTTCGCCGACTTCCACCGCGACGTGAAGGGCAACAACGAGCTGCTGTCGCTCACGCGCCCTGACGTGATCCGCGACATCCACGAGAAGTACCTGGCCGCCGGCGCCGACCTGATCGAGACCAACACCTTCGGCGCCACCAGCATCGCGCAGGCCGACTACGACATGGCGCACCTGGCGCGCGAGATGAACGTCGAATCGGCGAAGCTGGCACGCGCCGCCTGCGACAAGTATTCGACGCCCGAGCACCCGCGCTTCGTCGCTGGCGCGCTCGGCCCCACGCCCAAGACGGCCAGCATCAGCCCCGACGTGAACGACCCCGGCGCGCGCAATGTCGATTTCGAGGCACTGCGCGCCGCGTACTACGAACAGGTCGAGGGCCTGGTGGAAGGCGGCGCCGACGTGCTGCTGGTCGAGACCATCTTCGACACGCTCAACGCCAAGGCCGCGTTGTTCGCCATCGACGAGTTCTTCGAGAAAAGCGGCGAGCGCCTGCCGATCATGATCAGCGGCACGGTGACCGATGCCTCGGGCCGCGTGCTGAGCGGCCAGACGGTGACCGCCTTCTGGTACAGCGTGCGCCACGCGCAGCCGTTGTCGATCGGCCTGAACTGCGCGCTGGGCGCCACGCTGATGCGCCCCTACATCCAGGAGCTGAACCGCGTCGCGCCCGACACCTTCATCAGCTGCTACCCCAACGCCGGCCTGCCCAACCCGATGAGCGACACCGGCTTCGACGAAACGCCCGAGGTGACGAGCCGGCTGATCCACGAGTTCGCCGCCGAGGGGCTGGTCAACATCGTGGGCGGCTGCTGCGGCACCACGCCGGATCACATCGGCGCCATCGCCCAGGCCGTGGGGCCGCTGAAGACGCGCGGCGTGCAGCCGGCGGGGTTCTACCGCGCGGCGGCATAACCCCTGCGCTTTTGTCTTGGCGACAAGCGCGGCAGTGGGCCGGGCCATGGGAAGCCCGCGCCACTGCACTTGGCGTTCAGGACGCCGACTTAGTCCTTACGGGCAACGTAGATGAAGCCGTCGCTCTTGGCACTGTTCAGGGCCAAAGCCCACAGACTGCGCTGGGCAGTGTCATACACGGCAATGCCCCTTACCGTGGTGCCGTGGCCCAGCGCGCAGGTGCTGCCCTGAAAAGTGATCGTCACATCGTAGACGTTCTTGCCCGATGCACGTGGCAACACCCAGCCGGCCCCGCCGCAGCCCTGGGTGCTGGGTAGGGTGATCAGACCGTCGACACCAATGCTGACCCCGTAGGCCTGCGGGAAGGTCGTGCCAGTGACGCCCTCGCCCGAAAAGAAACCCACGAGGGTCGCCAGTGACGCCGGCTGATCGTAGCTGTCGTCGTAGCGGCCGGTGAATGTCGATCCGTTGGAGAGGCGGACGTCGATCTGGTTTCGGGCACTGAAAGTGCCGGCGTAGCTGGCGTCGCTGACGCTGCGGGCCGGCAGATTGAAGTCCCGGCCCGAACCCGAAAGCTGGTCACCCCTGAAGCTGGTGGTGCCGGTCAAAGCGCCAACGATGTAGCCACCCGACGCATAGATGCCCCAGCTTTGGCCGTCCTCCAGCACAGCAACAAAGACATCCGTGCCGGTCGAGGCATGGCCGACCCAGAAGCCCTCCGGGCTCGCCTGCGGCGTGGGCTCCGGAACGGGGGTGTCGTCGTCTCCGCTGCCGCCGCAGGCGGTCAGCACTGTGCACAGCAGCGCGACCACTGCCAGTTTCTTGCTCATATGTCCTTCCTTCTCCGAATTGATCATGGTGGGCGTCAGCCCAGATGATCGTAGCGTAAAAGTCGTAAATGGACTATTCCGATTAGGAATTCAGCATCGGCGCGTGCCCGTCTCCGTCCATCACCCGCGCTACCAGGCCCTGCAGGCGGCGATGACGGCTTGTCGCAAGAAGGCTGGGCTATCGCAAGCCCTGTTGGCGCAGCAACTGGAGGTCGGCCAGTCCTACGTGTCCAAGATTGAACGCGGAGAGGCCTACGTCGATGTGCTGCTGTTCGTCGACTGGTGCCAAGCCTGCGGAGTCAGGCCAGGGGTCGCTCTGGACCGTGTGCTGGCCACTTTGCCAAGCCCCACGGGTCGCCCGGTCAAGCCCAAAAATTGAAAGTTTCTGGTGATGGTCACGTAATGATGTCGATGAATTTTCATTCTCAAATCATTGATGTGCATGCACCGGCAACCATCCCAACCTGGACGCACGATCCGGATGTTGACCCGCTTCAATCCCGCCGCAGCAGCACCGCCCCAATCGCCACCACCACGCACACCATCGCCGCCAGGTCCTGCCAGCGCGGCCATTCGCCCACGATCAGCGGCGCGCTCAGGGTGCCGATCAGCGGCACCGCCAGCACGCTCATGGCGCTGGTGGCCGGCGGCAGCGCGCGCGCCAGGCCGAACCAGATCACCTGCGCGGCGCCGTAGTTGATCAGCACCGCCCACGCCAAGCTCACCCACACGCCGGCGCTGAAGTGCCAGGTCTGCGGCGGCTCCAGGGCCACGGCCAGCACGGCGATCACCGCCGCCGACCAGGCCATCATCCACACCACCAGCGCCTCGGGCGGCAGCGTCAGCCGGGCGCGCCGCATCCAGATGGTGCCCAGCGCCCAGCACAGCGCGGCGCCCTGCATCCATACGATGCCGGCCGGGCTGCCGGCCAGCCGCGCGAACTCGTCCCACAGCAGCAGCGCGATGGCGGCCAGCACCGCCGCCGTGGCCAGCACCAGCCGCGCCGTCAGGCGCTCGCGGTAGAACAGCACGCCCAGCAGCACCGTCCACACCGGCATGGTGAAGCCGAGGATGGCCGCGCGCCCGGCGGGCAACTGCGTCAGTCCGATGATCGATAGCCCATGCCAGCCCAGGATGTTGGGCAGGCCCAGCACGCCCACGTCGCGCCATTCGGCGGTGCCGTGCGGCAGCATGCGCACGCCGCGCGCGCGAAAGAACAACGCCAGGGCCAGCGCGCCCAGCGCCATGGTGACGGCGCGAAAGTGCAGCGGTTCGATCTCGCGCAGCGACAGCTTCATCACCGGCCAGTTCAGCCCCCACATCAGCGTGAGGACGACCAGGCCGATGAGTTGGCGGCGGGTGAGGGCGGACATGGGGGCGAGCTTATTGACTTGAAAGAAGCAACCTGAAAACCTTTGAACGCAGAAATTGCCAAGGCAGCGCAAAAAGACGCAGAAGCATCATCTGCCGTTCATCAAGCAAGGAAGATAGCCACCATCGCTTGTGAAAGCTGAAGTCACACAAGGTTTTCACCCTCTTGTTCTGCGTCTTTTGCGAAGTCTTGGCGTTCTCTGCGTTCAAGAATTCAGCGCATCTTCAAGCCGACAGCTTTCCCATCCATGGCGGTTGCGCCAGGCCACGGCCGCCGTGTGGCCGGCGGCCCAGGCGGGCAGTTCGACGCGGGCGGTGCGCAGCGCGCGCAGACGCTCTTCCAGCGCCGGGTGCCATTCGATCAGCGGCTGACCGAGGCATTTGAGCGCCGCCTCGTGCCCAGCCCAGGCGCGCATGAAAGCTATTGAAACAATAGTTTCTGGCGCTTGCCAGTCAAGCGCTGCAGCCGTTTTTGGCTCTAAATACAGCCTGGCCAGGCGATGCATTTCTTCGGGCGCCGGCGCAGTGTCGTGCGCCACCACGTCGACGCCCACGGCGCCACCCGGGAGCAGCGCCAGCAGGCACAGGCCGCGCTCGTGGCTGACCGACAACCCGACGTGATCGAGCCCGGCGGGCGGCGTGACCGGGCCGCGCCAGCGTGCGCGCGGCGGCTGGCCACGCTGGTTGCCGATGTCGAGCGCCTCGGGCGCGCAGCGCAGCACTTCGGCCAGCGCGGCCGCCAGCGCCGCGCGCGCCTGCTGTCGCGCGGCGTTGCGCGTGGCCTCGGGAGGCCCCGGTTGCGCGGGCACGGGCAGCGCGAGCACGCGCAGGCCGTCAGGCGCCGATGGGGCGTCGATGCGGCAGGCGACCGACGCGGTCACGGCGCCGCGCACTCCGCCGCTGCAAGCAGACAGGCCGGGCCGGACTTGGCGGAAGCGGCCTTGCCCGCGATCACCGGCCCGCGCGCGGCAGGCGCCGCATCGCGGCCAAGGCCCGTTCCACCAAGCCGGGGCGCCACCGCGCCCCTCATCGCCACGGCGAAGCCGGCAGGCCGTGCCAGCGCGTGCGCGGCGGAATGCTCTCGCCCTTCATCACCAGCGTCAGCGGCCCCAGCTGCGCGCCGTCGCCCACCTGCGCGCCATACAGCACGGTGCAGCGCGGGCCCAGCGTGACGCGGCTGCCGATCTTCACGTGGTCGATCTTCATCACGCGGTCCTCGAACAGGTGCGTCTGCGGGCAGCACAGGGCGTTCAGCTCGCTGTGGTCGCCGATGTGCACGCAGTCGAACTCGGTCATGTCGGTGGTGTCCAGGTACACGCCGCGGCCGACCTTGGCGCCCAGCAGGTTGAAGGCGTCGCCCAGCCAGGGCGTGCCGCGCAGGTAGCGCAGGAACCAGGGCACGGCGATGCCTTCGTACAGGTTGGTCGCCGCCTCCGACAGCCAGACGAAGGGCGTCCACATCGGCACCGAACGCTGGCGGTATCGGCCCACGGCGAGCCACTTGAACAGCGCCACGAACAGCAGCGTGGCGAAGCCGAACAGCACGCCGCCCACGGCCAGGTCCAGCGCCACCAGGCCCCAGCGGTCGGCCTCCGCCAGCGGCATGGCGTCCAGCACGATGGCGTAGCCCACGGCGATGACCAGCGCGTGCGGCGCGGCGATGCGGAAGGCTTCCACCAGCCCGCGCGCCAGCTTGCGCCAGGGCGAGGGCGCGAAGGTCAGGTGCTCGGGAAAGCCCGTCACCACCTCGCGCGCCGGCAGGTGCAGCGGCGGCGAGCCGAGCCAGGTGTCGCCGTCCTGCATGGTGGCGTTGCGCGGCACCGCGCTCATCACGCCGATCAGCACGTTCTCGGGCACGGTGGTGCCGTCGGGCACGTAGGCACCGTTGCCGACGAAGCTGCGGCGCGACACCACGGTGGGCTGCACCGTCATCCAGCCGCCGTCGATGTGCTCGTCGCCCAGCATCACGGCGTCGGCGATGAAGCACTCGTCGCCCAGCGTCAGCATGTCGGGCACCACGCCGAGCGCGGTGGACAGCTCGGTCTCCTTGCCCACCTTGGCGCCCAGCAGCCGGTACCACGGCGCCGAATACACCGTGGCGTAGATGCCGTGCAGCACCGCCAGGCTGGATTCCTGGATCTGGCTGACCAGCCACTTGGCCAGATAGCGGTTGCTGTGCACCGGCCAACTGCCGGCCTTCATCTTCGGCAGGAAGGCCCAGCGGATCAGCGCCGACAGCAGCACGGTGGCGAAGATGAACACCAGGCTGGCCGGCAGCGCCAGCAGGAAGAACTTCACCAGCCGCAGGCCGAACGCCTGCAGCGCGGTCACGCTGCCGTCGTCGACCAGCGGGCGCACCGACAGCTCGGGCATGTCGAGCCAGTCGATCAGCAGGAAGGTGGGGAACACCGGCATGAAGAACAGCACCGCGATGGCCAGCGCGCCGAGCACGAAGACGGCGCCCTCCCAGGCCTTGCGGCCGCTGCCGACGGGCGGGCGCGGGGGCAGGCTGGCCGGGTCGAAATCGCCCCGCTCGCGCGCTGGCGAACCGTGCCAGACCTTGCGCGCCGGAACATGCTGGCCGCTGGCGAGGGCCGACTGGCCTTCCAGGTGGCCGTATTCGCCGATGGCGGTGTCGCCTTCGATGACGACGTAGGAGCCGACGCAGGCCTCGGCGCCGACGTCGATGCGGCCCAGGTGCAGCAGGCCGCCTTCGACGCGCGCATTCTCCAGATTGACCGCGTTGCCGATGCTGGCGCCGGCGCCGATGGTCACCAGCTCGGGCACGCGGATGGTCACCGAGCCCAGGTTCGCATCGGTACCCACGCGCGCGCCGAGCAGGCGCAGCCACGCCGCATACAGCGGCGAGCCGTTGATCATGTAGGTGGGCGCGGTCTCGGCCAGCCGGTCGGCCAGCCACCAGCGGTAATAGGCGATGCCCCACAGCGGGTAGCTGCCCGGCTTCAGTCTGCCGCCGATGAGCCGCCGGCCAACCCAGGCGATGACGAAGTTCAGCCCGATGGCCACCACGAACGCCAGGGCCGACATGAGCACCGCGTAGGCGATCGAGTCCTCCGGGTCGCCGGTGTGGAAGTGGTAGACGAAGAACGGCGCCAGCCACTGCGCCATGGTCAGCAGCACCAGGAACGGAATGGCCAGCCCCTGCGCGATGCCGCAGCGCCAGCGGCGCCAGGCGCTGTGGATGACGAACGGCCTTTCGGCCGCCGCAGCCCCGGTGTCGATCATGCCGGCCGACAGCGCCTCGGTGATCAGGCCGATCCTGCGGTGGTTGTAGATGTCGGCCACGGTGGCCTGGGCGAAGCGCGGGTCCTGCCGCAGCGTGGACGTGATGCGCGCGGCGAACAGCGAGTGGCCGCCCAGGTCGCTGAAGAAGTCCAGCTCGCGGCGGATCGGCTGGCCGGGGAACAGCTTTTCGAGCGCGGCGAACAGCACTTCCTCGGCCGGCGTCTCGGGCAGGTCGCTGCCCTCGGCCGGCGCGGCGGCGGCCAGCGGCTGCGCCTTCAGCACCTTGCGGTCGATCTTGCCGCTGGGCAGGCGCGGCATGGCGGGCAGCGCCTCGAAGCGCGCCGGCACCATGTACGGCGGCAACTTCTCGGCCAGGCCGGCGCGCAAGGTCTTGATGTCCGGCGCCCCGCCGGCGCCGGGCCGCCCCAAGCCGGCGGCGGCCCCCTCGGGGGGCAGCGCACCACGCGCAGCGGGGGAGCGTGGGGGCTCACCAGTCGGCACGTAGAAGGCGACGAGCTGGTCGATGCCATCATCCTTGCGCAGCAGCACCGCCGTGGTGCCCACGCCGGGCTGCGCCGCCAGCACGGCCTCGATCTCGCCCAGCTCGACGCGGAAGCCGCGAATCTTCACCTGGTCGTCGGCGCGGCCCAGGCACTGCATCTGCGGCGTGCCGTCCGACTTGTATTCGACCTTGGCCAGATCGCCTGTGCGGTACAGGCGCGCTTCCTGTTCGTTGCGCGCCCAGGGGTTGGGCAGGAACTTCTCGGCCGTCAGCTCGGGCCTTCCAAGATAGCCGGCGGCCACGCCGGGGCCGGTGATGCACAGCTCGCCGGTTTCGCCGAAGGGCAGAATTTTCAGCGGCGGCACCACGCCGTTCACGATGCTGTCCGGGTCGATCACCTCGATGACGAACAGGCCGTAGTTGGGCAGCGCCTCGCCAATCGTCACCGGCTCGCCGGCCTTGAGTTCGGCCAGCGAGGCCGACACCGTGGCCTCGGTCGGGCCGTAGGTGTTGAACATTTGCCGCCCCGGCGCCCACTTCTCCACCAGCGTCTGCGGGCACATCTCGCCGCCCAGGTTGATGATGCGCAGGCCAGGCACGTCCTGCGCGAACAGCGCCAGCAGCGTGGGCACGGCGTGCAGCACCGTCACGTCGTGCTCGATCAGCGCACGTGGCAGCGCCTCGGGGTCGCCGGCGATCTCCTTGGGCGCGATCCACAGCGTGGCGCCGACGAGGTAGCTGATCCAGATCTCCTCGAAGCTCATGTCGAAGGCGACGGAAAAGCCCTGGTAGACCTTGTCGTCCTCGCGCACGCCGAGGCGCGCGTTCTCGCTGCGCAGGAAGTGCGCGATGCTGCCCTGCGTGATGGCAATGCCCTTGGGCTTGCCGGTGGAGCCGCTGGTGTAGATGACGTAGGCGGTGTGGCTGGGCAGCGCGCCTTCGCGCCGGCGCAGTGCGGTGCCCTCGGGCAGCGGTGCCAGCAGTTCCTGGGCGGTCAGGATGCGGGCCGTGATGCCCTCCTGTCGCCGTGCCGGCTCGCCGTGCTGCTCATCGATCAATAGCGCCTTGGCGGACGCGTCCTCCAGGCAGGTGGCGATGCGGTCGGTGGGCACGTCGGCGTCGAACGGCAGCCAGGCGGCGCCGGTCTTGGCGATGCCCAGCTGTAGCGTGAGCAGCTCGATGCCGCGCGGATGCCACAGGCCCACCATGTCGCCGGCCTGCACGCCCGCCTCGATCAGGCGGTGGGCCACGCGGTCGGCGGCGGCGTCCAGCTCGGCATAGGTGACGTGGCGCGGGCCGAAGACCAGCGCCGTCTTGTCGGGGACGCGCGCCGCGGTGGCCTCGAAGATGTCGGCCAGGATTTCGCCGCGCAGCAGGTCGGGCCGGTCGGGGCCGTGGAGGATGGGAGTGTCGGTCATCGCAAGGGCTCAGTGGGCGCGCAGCGCGGCATCATCGACACGGCTATTCCATCAGGCATACGTCCGCAGGGAGATGACCAAAAACACGGTCATTCCTACCATGCCGACCAAGGCATCGACGAAGTGAAGCACACGCTGGTCGACCCGCAAGAAACGAACAGCTCGAGACATGGGAGGCCAGGATGAAAAAAATCGGGAGGTTGCTTGGCGTGACCCTGCTGGTCGGGGGAGGGACCGCGGGGGCACAGAACAGCCAGAGCGTGCATGTTAATGGCGCCGTGGTGAACCAGGCTGTAGGCGGCGGCCACGCGATCATGAACGTCGCCTCGACCAAGGGTGGAGCGCCGAAGGGCCGCAACCGCCAGCAGGTCGACGTGAAAGGCGCCCTGGTCAACGCGGCCAGCCAAGGTGCGCGCAGCGAGCTGAACGTGGCTTCGGGCGGCCAATCGCCCGGCTCGCGTTCGCAGGTCGTCTCCATCGACGGCCCCATCGTCACCGGAGCCAGTGGCCGGGGCGTCAACAGCACCGTCAACATCGGCGGCCGCTAGGCCGCCTACCCAGGTTCGGCGCGTCGCGATCGCGGCAGTCGGACGAGCGTGCCGTCTGCGGCCCACGGGCTTCAGGGGCACACCTTTGTCAAAACAGTCTCTTTGGAAGGGGAATCATCATGAAAAAGACCGTCGCCATGATCGCCTGCGGCCTGCTGCTCGGCGCTTCGGCGCAAGCCGAAGTGAAGATCGGGGGCAACAACAAGCAGACCGTCACGGTCAAGAACGGCGCCGTGCTGAACGCCGCCGTCGGCCCCGGCGCGCAGGCCAAGCAGAACCTGGCCTCGAACAAGGGCAACGTGAAGATCGGTGGCAACAACACGCAGGAAGTGTCGGTCAAGAACGGCGCTGTGCTGAACGCCGCCGTCGGTCCGATGAGCAAGGCCGAGCAGAACCTGGCCTCCAACGAAGGGAAGTGAAGCCACAGCGGCCGGCGCGGCCCCGCCGCCGCCGGCCGCCGCCACACGAGGAGACGACCATGACCACCTCCACAGCCGAATGCCACCGCGCCGCCGTGCTGGCGACGTCGGCCCTGCTGCTGGCCCTGGCCTGGGCGGTTGCGCCGGCCGCGCATGCGCAGCAGAAGCCGCCCGCCGAGCGCCGCGCCATCGACCCCGCTGCACGCACCAAGGTCGGCAACGCCATGGCGCGCTCGCGCATCGAGCGCGAGGACGGCAAGCGCCAGGTCGACGAGCAGATGGACGCCCAGATGGGCGGCCAGAAGAACTGCACCACCAACATCGGCTCGAACCCGGCGCAGAAGCCGGGCGTCGGCCAGCGCTACGGCTCCGGCGGGAAGGGCGATCAGGTGATCGTCGTGCGCGGGCCGGTGATCAATGTCTGCAAATAGACACAACGACACCAGGCGGCCGCCGCGCTGCACAGGGAGGGGATCATGCGAAACACCATGGCAGGGCTGGCGCATCGACCGGCCTGGCTGCTGCTGGCCGCACTGTCGGGCTGCAGCCTCAATCCGACGCTGACCGACCGCGTCGACGTGATCGACAAGGCCACCGTGGAGCAGGCACCGCTGGTGTCGCCCACCAAGTCGGTGTCGGTGCTGCGCGAAGGGCTGGCGTGCATGGACCGCATGCTGGCGGCAGAGCAGGTGCCCACCACGCTGGTGGCGGTGAAATCGATCCCCGATCCGTCGGGCCTGTTTTCCACCGCAACCAAGGACATGGTGATCACCGCGCTGTCGCGCATGTCGCGTACCAGCCAGGCCTTCAAGGTGGTGGACTACGAGATCGACGCGCTGCGCCAGGACACTGTTCAGGCCATCACCGGCCTGCTGCTCAACAGCGGCCAGGTTGAGTTGCAGAAGCCGCAGATCTACCTCTCCGGCTCGATCAGCTTCGGCGACAAATCGGTGGTCGGCAAGCGCCGCACCATAGGGGTCTCCACCGCCAATACCGATACCGGCTACAGCTGGGACCTGCTGGGCACCGTGGTCGGGCTCGATCTGCACCTGGGGGACATGAACACCCGCACACTGTATTCGGGGCTCGACTCGGCCAACGAGGCCGTGGTGGCCACGGGCGGCAAGTCGGTCGAGATCGGCGCCAAGGCCACCGGCCTGCCCAAGCACATCTACCGCCTGGGCCTGCAGTACGAGGTGGCGGCCGACAACAACCAGGGCGCGGGCAGCGCGATCCGTCTGCTGGTCGACCTGGCGGCGATCGAGCTGGTGGGCAAATGGGCGCGCGTGCCGTACTGGGACTGCATCGACTACGAGCAGAACCACCCCGAATTCCTGCGCCAGGTGCGCCATTGGTACGAAGAGCTGAGCGTGCCCGAGCGCTGGCAGATGGCGCAGCGCGTGCTGCATGCGCAGGGCGCATGGAGCGACGAGGTGAATGGCCTCGACAGCCCGGCGTTCCGCAAGGTCGTAAGCCGCTACCAGGCCGCCAACGACCTGACGCCCGTCGGCACGGTCAACTTCGAGACCTACGCCAAGCTGATGCGCGCCTACGTCGGCATGACGGCAGATGGCAAGCTGCGGCGAGATGGTGTGTCGGCCCAGGCCGCGCTCAAGCCCCATACGCCGGGCCTGCCCGAGAACGCGCCGCCGCCCGGCACGCTCGACGTCACGCTGGTCGGCAAGCGCGACAGCAAGACGCTGGCGATCGGCGAGGCCATCGTGGTCAAGGTGGTGCCGCCCAGCACCGGCTACCTCTACTGCTATTACCAGGACGCGGGCGCGGTGGTGAGCCAGATCTACCCCAACCCGGCGCAGCCCGCCGCCGTGGCGCAGGGCGGGCGGGCGGTGACGGTGCCGGACATGAGCGGGGCCAATCCGTTCCTGATCGAAGCGTCGAAGGGCGGGGCCGAGCAGGTGTACTGCGCGCTGTCGCCCAAGCCGCTGACGAGCCAGCTGCCGCCCACCTTCACCCGCGCCGACCTGAAGCCGATCGAGGGCGTGAAGTCGATGGACGCCGTGCGCTCGACCTTCGGTGCCTTCCGGCCCGGCGTGGTTGGCGAATTGCAATGGCAGGTCGAAGGCGCGCCTGGGAGCAAGGGTGGCGCCAAGGGAGGAGGTCGCAAATGACCCCCTCGAACCTTGCACGCACGCTGCTGTGGCTGGCCGTGGTCAGCTGCACCGCCGGCCCGGCGCTGGCGGAAATCAAGTTCCCCGGCCAGGCAGGCGCCGCGCGCGGCAGCGACACGCAGGCACGCGCTGGCGGCGGCGCATCGGCAGGCATCGACAGTGGCGCCGAGGCTGCCCTGCGCGAGGGTCTGGAATACCACCGCAACAGCGGCGTGCCCATGGCGCCGGCCCTGGAGCGCCAGCGCCTGAAGCAGGCCGCCACGGCCGGCGACGCGCGCGGCATGGTGGCCTATGGCTGGCTGCTGGCCAACGGCATCGGCGGGCTGCGCGATGTGGAGCAGGCGCGCGAATGGATCAACGAGGCGCGCATCGCCGGGCTGGCGCGCGCGACCTTCGTCTCGTCACTGATCGAAGGGCGCATCTCGGGCGCGAAAAAGCGCGTCGAATCGCTGCAACTGCTGGAGCAGGCCGCGCGCGACGGCGACGCCATGGCCGCCAACAACCTGGGCGTGGCGATGGAGCTGGAGGGCAACCTGACCGGCGCCCGCACACTGTACGAAACCGCCGCCCTGCAGGGCAACGCGGTGGCGCGCGAGAACCTGGAGCGCATGCGCCGCCTCACGCGCGGCGGCGACGCGCTCAACCTGTCGCGCCTGCGCCTGCAGGCCGACGACGGCGACACCGACGCCATGCTGCAACTGGCGCAGCGCTACCACCGCGGCGAGGGCGTGCAGCAGGACTTCGCTCAGGCGATCCAGCACTACCGGCGCGCGGCCGACGGCGGCTCGCAGCGCGCGCGCGAGTTCCTGGCGCTGATCTTCAGTCGCCCCGCGCGCGACCCGGCGCAGATCTACGACGTGGCGTGGATGCGCGAGCTGGCGGCGCGCGTCAACATCCAGTCCGACCGGCGGGCCGGCGGTGGCGCGCTCAACAGCGACCGACCGCGCCGCAACGAAGACCCACTGGAAGGCCTGGCCGAGCAGCGCGCCAGCGCGCGTTCACTGGCGCTGATGGGCGGCGCGCCCACCACGGCGCTGCGCCGTGCGCCAGTGGAGCCCGCCGCCGAGCCCGCGGTCGAGCCTGCGCCGATGGCAGAGCCCGCGGTTGCACCGGCGCCCTCGGCCGCACAGGCCGCCGTGCCGGCGCCCGTCGAACCGCCACCGCCACAGGCCGCTGCACCGGCCGCGCCCGAACCTGCCGCCGAACCGGTGGAGGCCGAATCAACGCAGGAATAGACAGGCCATGTGCGCCAAGGAGATGAACCATGAAGTGGATGCTGGGATTGTGTCTTGCCGGGCTGGCCGCCGGCGCGGGTGCCCAAGGCGGCGCGCGATCGGAGGTCCGCGTGGGCGGTGAGAACACCTCACGCGTGGTGATCGAAGGCTCGGTCGTCAACCGCGCCGTCGGCAAGGGTGCCGTGGCCGAAACCAACATTGCCGGGCGGCGCAGCGTGGTGCGCGGCGACGCGGAGTCCTCGGTGACCGTCGGCGTACCCGACCGCCCGGTCGACCTGGGCGTCGACTTGGTCAACGCTGAACTGGCCGGCCGCGACCTGCGCGGCCACGTCTTCGACCAGCGGCGCATCGCCAACACCGACCTGGCCGGTGCGCAGTTGCGCGGCGCAAGCTTTCGCGGCAGCCGGCTGACCAATGTCGACCTCTCGGGCGCCGACCTGCGCGAGGCCGACTTCACCGGCGCCAGGCTGGTCAACGTCGATCTGGATGGCGCGCTGCTCGAAGGCGCGCGCTGGACCGACGGCAAGCCCTGCCGCGCCTCGCCCTGCCGCTGAGCCGTGCGGGTGTTGAACGAGTCCTGAAGATGAATGCCGCAAATACGATAGCTATAACTGTAGTGTTCATGGCAACCTGGCAGTATTTTTGGTGCCAATCAGCATTCCGATGTGCGGCTGAACAACGCGGTCGCTGGCGCTGACCCTCGCACGATGACGCAGTCCGGCACTCGCCGGATGCACCCGCCCGCCGTCGCGGCGCGGGCAAGGCGAGTCGCATCGGCTTGCTAGAGTGTCGCCATGTCCGCACCGGCACCCCTGCTGTTCCTGCTGCGCGGCCCGCGCCGCCGCATCCTCTACGTCGCGCTGTACGAGCTGATCGCCATCGCCGTGGTCACGCTGGCGCTGGGACTGTTCACCGACCACGGCTGGGGCAGCTCGGGCGGCATGGCGGTGGGCAGCTCGGCCATCGCGGTGGTGTGGAACCTGGTGTTCAACTGGTTCTTTGAGCGCTGGGAGCTGCGCCAGCCCGTGCGCGGCCGCAGCCCGGCGCGGCGCGTGGCGCACGCCATCGGCTTCGAGGGCGGGCTGCTGCTGTGGCTGGTGCCGTTCATCGCATGGTGGCTGGGCGTGAGCCTGTGGCAGGCGCTGCTGCTCGACATCGGGCTGCTGGTGTTCTTCCTGATCTACACCTTCGTGTTCACCTGGGTGTTCGATCGCTTGTTCGGGCTGCCGGCGTCGGCGGTGTAGCTGGTGGATGCATCAAAAATACTTGGTTGGCAACAAGTCTCAGACAGTGTTGTGGGAGCGGGCTTGCCAGTGATGAGGCGTCTCACCGCAACCTAGGCTTGATCACGGGCAAGCCCGCTTCCACACCGCGGATGCGGTCCGCACGTCATCTGAGACTTCTTGATCGTCAAGCAAAAAACAATAGCTGCCCGCGCCCGTCCATTCTTGGTTTTAGATGATTTTCTCTTGAAATCAAGGTGTGGCGTGCGCAAGCCACTATTAATAAAAGAGTGACCGCGCGGCGCACAATGCGCCGATGCTGCAACTCACCGACATCCAGCAAGCCGCCGACCGCCTGAAGGGCCAGGTGCTCGACACCCCCTGCGTCGAATCGCGCACGCTGTCGCAGGTGACGGGCGCGCAGGTGTTCCTGAAGATGGAGAACCTGCAGTTCACCGCCTCGTTCAAGGAGCGCGGCGCGTGCAACAAGCTCGCGCAGCTATCGAAGGAGGAGCGTGCCCGCGGCGTGATCGCCATGAGCGCCGGCAACCACGCGCAGGGCGTGGCCTTTCATGCGCAGCGGCTGGGCATCCGCGCCGTGATCGTGATGCCGCGCTTCACCCCCGGCGTGAAGGTGACGCGCACGCAGGGCTTCGGCGCCGAGGTGATCCTGCACGGCGACACGCTGGACGCCGCCAGCGCGCATGCGCAGGCCCTGGCGCGCGAGCAGGGCCTGAGCTTCGTGCACCCGTTCGACGACGAGGCCATCATGGCTGGCCAGGGCACGCTGGCGCTGGAGATGCTGGCCGAGCAGCCCGCGCTGGACACGCTGGTGGTGCCTATCGGCGGCGGCGGGCTGATCAGCGGCGTGGCCACCGCGGCCAAGGCGCTCAAGCCCGGCATCCGCGTGGTGGGCGTGCAGACGGCGCGCTTTCCCGGCGCGGTGAACGCGGTCACCGGCAGCACGCACGCGCAGGGCGCCAGCACCATTGCCGAGGGCATCGCGGTCAGCGCGCCGGGCGCGCGCTGCCTGCCACTGATCCGTCAGCACGTGGACGATCTGCTTCTCGTGGACGAGGGCGACGTGGAGCAGGCCATCGTGATGCTGCTGGAGATCGAGAAGACCCTGGCCGAAGGCGCGGGCGCCGTCGCACTGGCGGCGCTGCTGCGCCATCCGCAGCAGTTTCAGGGCCGCCAGGTGGGGTTGGTGCTGTCGGGCGGCAACATCGACCCGCTGCTGCTGGCCGCCATCATCGGGCGCGGCATGGTGCGCTCGGGCCGGCTGGCGCGCATCGTCGTCAGCGCGCGCGACGTGCCGGGCTCGCTGGCGCGCGTCACGGCATTGGTGGCCGAATGCGGCGCCAACGTGCAGGAAATCCACCACCAGCGCGCCTTCACGCTGCTGGCGGCGCAAAACGTCGAGATCGAGATGGTGCTGCAGACGCGCGATGCCGAGCACGTGCGCGAACTGCTGGCACGGTTGGCCGCCGAGGGGCTTCAGGCGCGCTGGCTGGGGGAGCAGTGAGGGCGGGCGTCGGTTTGATGGAACTGGCCACTCGAAGTCCTGTTGCGGTGCGCAGAGGCCTGCCATCCCTTGTGGGAGCGGCCGTGGCCGCGATAAGGCGCCGCCTCGACTGGGAGGCCGCATCGCGGGCAAGCCCGCTCCCACCCGGCTGCCATGGCGCCGCGGTGCGGCAACCATCAGCCGCCCGCTTTTTGGGTGGCAAGCCAAATCGGCCTCCAGCGCCCGGTGGATAAGCGCAAGCAGCTATCGAATCAGGAGTGATGGGCGCTGCCGTCTTCACGGCAGCCGGCGCAGGTGCCGTGCACGGCCAAGTCGACCCGCGCCGCCTGGTGCCCGTGCTCGGCCAGCGTGCGGCGCAGCGCATCGGCCACCGCCTGCGTGGGCGCGTCGGCCGCCTGCAGCGGAAACTGCGTGTGGCAGGCGTCGCATTCGAAGTGCGGCACGGCGGGCGCGGACTCAGGCGCCGATGCGGCCACACCCAGCCACTGAAAGCGCCACACCCGCTCGCCCGGCGCCGTGTGGCGCGCCAGCAGGCCGGCGGCGACCAGCCGGTCCAGCAGGCGGTACAGCGTGACGGGGTTCACCGGCTCGCCCGCCTGCGCCAGCCGCGCCGCCACGTCGGCATGGGTGGGTTGCCAGTGCGTGGCGGCCTGCTCGAACAGCTCGGCCACGCCCAGCACCGCGCGCGTGCTGCGCAGCCCGGCCTGGTGCAGGCGCTGGCTGAGGGCGGCGGGGTCAAACGTGGGCATGAAGCTGCAGGGCGGTCGTTAATGCAACTGACTTGCGATATGATCGCGCACTCGGCGGCTTGATGCAAGTCAGTTGCATTTTATCGCCGCCTTCCGATTGCCGCCCATGACCCCGCCCCCGCCGCTGTCCAAACGTCCCCCGCTGCTGCTGCGCGGCGCCGGTTGGCGCCTGGGCGTCGCGGCGGTGTTGAGCGCCGTGCTGCTGTTGCTGTGGCGCTGGGCGCTGCAGGGCGGGGGCGCGTGATGGCGGCGCCGCAGCCCGTCGCCCTGCACGACCTGACGCTGGGCTACGACGGCCATCCGGCGGTGCACCACCTGTCGGGCGTGATCCAGCCCGGCGCGCTGCTGGCGGTGGTGGGGCCCAATGGCGCCGGCAAGTCGACGCTGATCAAGGCGCTGGCCGGGCTGCTCAAGCCCATCGGCGGGCGCATCGACGGGCTTGCGGGCCAGCGTGTGGCCTACCTGCCGCAGCAGGCCACGCTGGAGCGCGGCTTTCCTATTCTGGTGGGCGAGTTCGCCGCCATGGGGCTGTGGCACGAAACCGGCGCGTTCGGCGGCTTTTCGCGCGCGCAGCGCGAGCGCGTGCGCGACGCTCTGGCGGCGGTGGGGCTGGAGGGCTATGCGCGCCAGCCGATCGACACGCTCTCGGGCGGGCAGTTGCAGCGTACGCTGTTTGCGCGCCTGATGCTGCAGGATGCGCCCATCTTGCTGCTGGATGAGCCCTTTTCGGCCATTGATCAGCGCACTTGCGCCGATTTGCTGGCCTTGCTGCAAGGCTGGCAGCGCGAGGGCAAGACGGTGCTGGCGGTACTACACGACCTGCACCAGGTGCGCGAGGCTTTCCCCGAAACGCTGATGCTGGCGCGCGAGCTGGTCGGCTGGGGGCCGACGGCGCGGGTGCTGACGCCGGCCAACCTGCAGCGCCTGCGGGCGATGCCGGAGGCGTTCGACGAGCGGGCGCCGGTGTGCGAGGTGGAGGGTGCAGGCACGGGGCACGACGGGCACATGCATGTCCTCCCTCATGGGCATGAACATGTTCACGAGAGCGGTCACGCGCATGCGCATGGTCACGCGCCGGCCCCTCACACCAGCCCTCTCCCCAGAGGGGCGAGGGAGCAATACCCATGACGCCCGAGACGATGGACACCGGCCTGTGGGCGCTGCTCGTCGGCCCGCTGACCGAATTCGGCTTCATGCGCCGCGCGCTGGTGGGGTGCATCGCGCTGTCGCTCAGTTGCGCGCCGGTCGGCGTGTTCCTGCTGCTGCGCCGCATGAGCCTGACCGGCGACGCCATGGCGCACGCCATCCTGCCCGGCGCGGCCATCGGCTACCTGCTGTCGGGTCTGTCGCTGACGGCGATGACGCTGGGCGGCGTGGCCGCCGGCCTGCTGGTGGCCGTGGGCTCGGGGCTGGTGGCGCGCTCCACCGTGCTGCGCGAGGACGCCAGCCTGGCCGCCTTCTACCTGCTCAGCCTGGCGCTGGGCGTGCTGATCGTCAGCACGCGCGGCAGCAGCGTCGATCTGCTGCACGTGCTGTTCGGCACCGTGCTGGCGCTCAACGACGCGGCGCTGACGCTGCTGGTGGGCATTGCCGTCGCCACGCTGGCGGCGCTGGCGCTGATGTACCGGCCGCTGGTGCTGGAGTGCCTGGATCCGCAGTTCCTGCGCAGCGTCAGCCGCTTCAGTGCGCTGGCGCACTACGGTTTTCTGGTGCTGGTGGTCATCTGCCTGGTGGCCGGCTTTCATGCGCTGGGCACGCTGATGGCCGTGGGCATCATGGTGCTGCCCGCCGCCACCGCGCGCCTGTGGGTGCGCGGCGTGCCGGCGCTGATGGCGCTGGCCGCCGCGCTGGCGCTGGCGGCCTGCGTGGCCGGGCTGCTGATCAGCTACCACGCCGACTGGCCCACCAGCCCCACCATCGTGCTCAACCTGGGCGCGGTGTACCTCGTCTCGCTGCTCGTCGGCCGCCACGGCGCCTGGCGCAGTGGGCAGCATGGGCGCCAGCGGCATCTGCGGGCGTGAACGTTTTCTTCCTCGTCATTCCGGCGAAAGCCGGAATCCACACCGCCGCGCCAGCGAACGCCACGTTCATGCGAGCGAAGCGCAGCACGGATCCCGGCTTTCGCCGGGAGGACGACCTGTTGGATGGGCGGACCACCGCAGCCAATCGAAATTCAAGAAGAATCAACCGCTAACGCTTGTCTGGCAAGCGCACACAGCTATCAACAAAGGAGTAACTCAAGATGTCATTCCTCACCCGCCGCACCGCCCTGGCCGCCGCGCTCGTCGCCTTCACCCTGCCCGCCCACGCCGCCGAGCCGCTGCGCGTGGTCGCCAGCTTCAGCCTGCTGGGTGACCTGGTGCAGCAGGTGGGCGGTGATCGCGTCGCCGTCACCACGCTGGTCGGCCCGGGCGCCGATGGCCACGTCTTCCAGCCCACGCCCGCGCACGCGCGCCAGGTCGGGCAGGCGCAACTCGTGGTCTCCAACGGCCTGGGCTACGAAGGCTGGATGCCGCGCCTGCTGCAAAGCACCGGCTACAAGGGTCCGCAGGTGGTCACCACGAAAGGCGTCAAACCCATCGCCGGCACGCGCGGCCACAACCATGACCATGGCCACAAGCACGACCACGGCCGCCACGACCCGCACGCCTGGCAAAGCGTGCCCAACGTCATCACCTACGTGAAGAACATTGCCGACGGCCTGTGCACCGCCGACGCCGCCGGCTGCCCCGCCTACCGCGCCAACGCCGAGCGCTACACCGCTGAGCTGAAAACGCTCGACGCCGACATCCGCGCCGCCTGGGCGCCCATCCCCGCCGCGCAGCGCAAGGTCATCACCTCGCACGCCGCCTACGCCTACTACGGCCAGGCCTACGGCGTGCGCTTTCTGTCGCCGCAGGGCGTCAGCACCGAGAGCGAAGCGTCCGCCAAGGGCGTGGCACAGCTGGTGCGGCAGATCCGCAAGGAAGGCATCAAGGCGCTGTTCGTCGAGAACATCTCCGACCCGCGCCTGATCGAGCAGATCGGGCGCGAGACCGGCGTCAAGCCCTCGGGCGAGCTGTACTCCGACGCGCTCAGCGCGCCCGGCGCCGACGCCGAAACCTACGTGCGCATGATGCGCACCAACACCGAGCGGCTGGTGCGCGCGGTGCGCGGCGACTGACGCCGCGGCCCAACGGCGCGACGCGGCAAGGGGCTTTGGCACGGCCTAGAATCGCGCCTTCGGCTGCCAAGGAGCGTTGCAGCGCCAGCGGCGCGGTTTTTTGAAGAAACCGCGCCACAAGCGGCGTCAGGCTTGCGCCGAATGCTATTGATCTCGAATCAATGGCGCGGGTCTTTTGTTGCAACGACGCTCACCTGAAACTTGATTTGCAGGTGAGTGCCGTGTCCGCAGCTTCTCTTTCTTCTTCTCCGCCGCCGCTCCAGCTCTCGGGCCTGGAGCCGCTGGTCATCGGTCCCGGCGCGCTGTTCGTCAACATCGGCGAGCGCACCAACATCACCGGCTCGAAGGCCTTCGCGCGGATGATCCTGGGCGGCCAGTACGAAGAGGCCCTGGCCGTGGCGCGCCAGCAGGTCGAAAACGGCGCGCAAATCGTCGACGTGAACATGGACGAGGGCATGCTCGACGGCCAGGCCGCGATGGTGAAGTTCCTCAACCTGATGGCGACCGAGCCCGACATCGCCCGCGTGCCGGTGATGGTCGATTCCAGCAAGTGGAGCGTGATCGAGGCCGGCCTGCGCTGCATCCAGGGCAAGGGCATCGTCAACTCCATCAGCATGAAGGAGGGCGTGGACGAGTTCAAACGCCAGGCGCGCCTGATCAAGCGCTACGGCGCCGCCACGGTGGTGATGGCCTTCGACGAGCAGGGCCAGGCCGACACCTACGCGCGCAAGATCGAGATCTGCGAGCGCGCCTACCGCATCCTGGTCGATGAAGTCGGCTTTCCGCCCGAAGACATCATCTTCGACCCCAACATCTTCGCCATCGCCACCGGCATCGAGGAGCACGCCAACTACGCGGTCGACTTCATCGAGGCCACGCGCTGGATCAAGCAGAACCTGCCCGGCGCCAAGGTGTCGGGCGGCGTGAGCAACGTGTCTTTCAGCTTTCGCGGCAACGACCCGGTGCGCGAGGCGATCCACACCGTGTTCCTGTACCACGCCATCAAGGCCGGCATGGACATGGGCATCGTCAACGCCGGCATGGTGGGCGTGTACGACGACCTGGAGCCCGAGTTGCGCGAGCGCGTGGAAGACGTGGTGCTCAACCGCCGCCCCGACGCCGCCGAGCGCCTGCTGGAGATCGCCGAATCCGCCAAGGGCGCCGCCAAGGACGACAGCAAGAAGCTGGAATGGCGCGGCACGCCGGACAAGCCGGTGGGCGTGAACGAGCGCCTGAGCCACGCGCTGGTGCACGGCATCACCGAGTTCATCGTCGAAGACACCGAAGAGGCCTACCAGCAGATGGTGGTGCAGGGCGGCGGCCGCCCGCTGCACGTCATCGAAGGGCCGCTGATGGACGGCATGAACGTGGTGGGCGATCTGTTCGGCGCCGGCAAGATGTTCCTGCCGCAGGTGGTGAAAAGTGCGCGCGTGATGAAGCAGGCCGTGGCGCATTTGCTGCCCTACATCGAGGCCGAGAAGAAGGCCATGGCTGACGCTGGTGCCGACGTCAAGGCCAAGGGCAAGATCGTCATCGCCACCGTCAAGGGCGATGTGCACGACATCGGCAAGAACATCGTCACCGTCGTCTTGCAGTGCAACAACTTCGAGGTGGTGAACATGGGCGTGATGGTGCCGGCCCATGAAATCCTGAAGAAGGCCAAGGAAGAAGGCGCCGACATCGTGGGCCTGTCGGGCCTCATCACGCCCAGCCTGGAAGAGATGCAGCACGTGGCCGGCGAGATGCAGAAGGACGCGCACTTCCGCGACAACGCCATCCCGCTGCTGATCGGCGGCGCCACCACCAGCCGCGTGCACACGGCGGTGAAGATCGCGCCGCACTACGATGGTCCGGTGCTCTACGTGCCCGACGCCTCGCGCAGCGTGGGCGTGGCGCAGGGCCTGCTGGGCGAGCAGGCCGCGCAATACTGGGCCGACGTGCGCGCCGACTACGAGCGCGTGCGCCACCAGCACGCCAACAAGAAGCAGGTGCCGCTGTGGCCGCTGGCGAAGGCGCGCGCCAACAAGACCCGCATCGACTGGGCCGGCTACCAGCCACCACAGCCCAAGTTCATCGGCCGCCGCGTCATCCGCAACATCGACCTGGCCGAGCTGCTGCCCTTCATCGACTGGACGCCCTTCTTCCAGACCTGGGACCTGGCCGGCAAATTCCCCGCCATCCTGACCGACGAGGTGGTGGGCGAGGAAGCCACGCGCGTGTACAACGACGCCCAGGCCATGCTGAAGAAAATCGTCGACGGCCGCTGGCTGACGGCGCACGCCATCGTCGGCTTCTGGCCTGCCAACACCGTGCGCGACGACGACATCGAGTTGTACGCCGACGAATCGCGTCGCGACGTGGCCCTGACCTGGTACGGCCTGCGCCAGCAAACCGAAAAGCAGGAAGACGCCAACGACCAGATGCGCCCCAGCCGCTGCCTGGCCGACTTCATCGCGCCGCGCAATGCTATTGATTCAGAAGCTGTTAGCGCAGGCCAGACGGGCGCCGAAGGCCAAAATGGCTTGAAAGACCACATCGGCGCCTTCGCCGTCACCGCCGGCATCGGCGTGGACAAGAAGGTGGCCGAGTTCATGGCCGCGCACGACGACTACAGCGCCATCACGCTGAAAGCCCTGGCCGACCGCCTGGCCGAGGCCGGCGCCGAATGGCTGCACCACCGCGTGCGCACCGACTGGTGGGGTTATGCGGCGGGCGAGGGCTTGTCGAACGAGGACTTGATCGCCGAAAAGTACGTCGGCATCCGCCCCGCGCCCGGCTACCCCGCCTGCCCCGACCACCGCGTGAAGCAGCCGCTGTTCGAACTGCTGGGCGCCGCCGACATCGGCATGTCGGTCACCGAAAGCTTTGCCATGTCACCGGCGGCCAGTGTCAGCGGCTTCTACTTCAGCCACCCCGACAGCACGTATTTCAGCGTCGGCAAGATCGACCAGACCCAGGCCGCCGACATGGCTGAACGCAGCGGCGTGCCGCTGGCCGAGGTGGAGCGCGCGCTGGCGCCGAACCTGGGGTTGTGATGTGGCGGGCTCAGGCCAGCGCCTGAGCGTGTCGCGCCAACCGCGCCTTGGCGTTGGCGTCCACGGGCAGCGCCTGCACGCGATCAAGCAGTGTGTTCAGCTGGATCAGGCCATGCCGCAGCATGGTCTGCACGAAAGGCCCGTCCTTCTCGCGTCCCGCCACCAGCTTGGCAGCGGCCAGGTCGTGCGGCTCCAGACACCAACCGATCTTGAGGTCGGTGTTTTCGTTCTGCAGCTTCACCAGCCGATCCTGCCAACCAGCGGGCAGCACGGCGGTTTCTGGCCCCACACCCTGGGCGTAGTAACCAAACCGTTCGTGAAAGGGCGACAGCTCGCCGATCGCACCGTCGATCAGATCGGCCAGTTCCGGCTGCTTCAGCGGATAGCAGTCCGCCTCCATCGACTGCAGCAGCGCGGCAGGCGGATCGGCCACCGCGCCCAGGATCGACTGGCTGCCGATCACCACGATCTCGTATTCGTTCGTCACCGCGGCGGCCGCGCGGATCAGGTGCTCCAGCTCATGCCGACGCATGGGGATGTTCCTGGCGCCATGCTTTCAGCGCCGCGAATCGCTCGGCATGGCTTAGCAACCCCGCGAAGGGTGAAGCCTGCCTGAGCGCGGCGGCACGTTCCGACTCTTCCAGCATAACGACGATGGTGGACTGCAGCCCCTTGGCCATGATGGCCTCCCACGCTGCAAGATAGGGCTGCACGCGGGCATCGGCGGATTGGCGCCAGCGTGCCAATGTGTCCCGTGCATGTTCGAATGCCGCCGGATCCTGGCGCAGGCGCTCAGCCACCAGGCGGTGCAGTGCCAGCGAGCGGGCGTCCAGATCGGCATGGGTTGGCATGAAAAAGAGTATGCATGAGCGAAATGCTGCCAACAAATGGGCGCGTCTCGTCGGCGCGCCAGATGGAAGCCATCGAGTGCGAGCGGGTCACGCCAAGGGTGTGATGTCACCCCGCCTGCGACCCCCGGTGCGCCCAGCCAGTGGTGTGCTTCTCGATAAAGCTGAACAGCTCGTACATCAGCATCGCCATCACGCCGACGACCAGCAGGCCGGCGAAGGCCAGGGCCATTTGCATCGAGGCGCCGGCCGAGACCAGCATGTAGCCGATGCCTTCGTTGGCGGCCATCATCTCGGACACGGTGGTGCCGACAAAGGCCAGGGTGATCGCCACCTTGAGCGAGGCGAAGAAGTAGGGCATGGAGCGCGGAAGGCCGATCTTGGTCAGCACGTCCCAGCGCTTGGCGCCCAGCACGCGCAGCACGTCTTCAAGCTCGGGCTCCAGCGTGGCCAGGCCGGTGGCGATGTTGACGGTGATGGGGAAGAACGAGATCAGGAACGCCGTCAGCACCGCCGGGCCGACGCCGATGCCGAACCACACCACCAGGATGGGTACGAAGGCGGCCTTCGGCAGGGCATTGAAGGCGGTCATCAGCGGGTACATGGCGGTGTAGGCCAGGCGCGAACTGCCGATGATGAAACCCAGCAGCACGCCGACCACGATGGCCAGCGCGAAGCCGACCATGGTGACCCAGAAGGTGCGCCAGGCGTGGGCGGCGATGACGGTGTGGAACTCGACCAGCCGCGCCCAGATGGCCGAGGGCGCGGGGAACACGAATTCGGACACCTCGAACACGCGGCACACCAACTCCCACAGCAGGGCGATGATGGCCATCAGCACGAAGGGCGAGGCGCGCTCGACCAGCTTGCGGCGTGGGGTGCTCATGGCGCCACCTCCGCGCCGGGCTGGCGCATGGCGCCGATGTGTCCGCGCAGCTCGTGCACGGTTTCGGTGAAGTGCTTGGTGTAGGTGATTTCCAGGTCGCGCGGGCGCGGCAGGTCGATGGTGCGCCGCACCACGAAGCGGCCGGGGCTTTTGCTCATGACGTACACGGTGTCGGCCAGGAACACGCTTTCGCGCAAGTCGTGCGTGACCAGGATGACGTTGAAGCGCTGCGCCTGCCACAGGTAGCGCAGCGTGCACCACAGCTCTTCGCGGGTGAAGGCGTCGAGCGCGCCGAAGGGTTCGTCGAGCAGCAGCATCTTGGGTTCGTGGATCAGCGCGCGGCAGATGCTGGCGCGCTGCTGCATGCCGCCCGACAGCTGCCAGGGGTACTTGCTCTCGTAGCCGCCCAGGCCCACCTGGCGCAGCAGGGCGCGGGCGCGCTCGGCGTATTCGGCCCGCTTGCTGCGAAATTGGGAGCGATACGGCTCGACGATCTCCAGCGGCAGCAGCACGTTGTCGAGCGTGGTGCGCCAGGGCAGCAGCGATGGCGCCTGGAACGCCATGCCGCTGATCTTCAGCGGCCCATCGACCTCGCGCCCGTCGATGACGATGCTGCCGCGCGACGGGCGCTTCAGGCCCGTGGCCAGCTTCATGAAGGTCGACTTTCCGCAGCCCGAAGGCCCGACGATGGCGATGAACTCGCCCTGCGCCACCTGCAGGTCGATGGCTTCCACCGCGAACTGCCGTTGTGCCAGCAGCTCGTCGTTGTAGGCCAGCCAGACATCGCGGAAGTCGATGAAGGGCGCGGCCGCGCCGGCAAGCTCGGCCATGGGCTTACTTCTTGGCCGCGGGCAGCACGTCCAGCTCGGCCCGGCCCGGCAGAAAGCTGCCGTTCCACACCGCCTCGGGGTTCACGCGGGTCTTGGTGCCGTAGGCGTCGGACACCTGCGAGGCCATCAGCGACAGGCGGCTGGTCACCACCTGGCCAAAGCCCTCGGCGCGGGCATCGGGGCTGGCGATCACGCTGTCGATGGCCAGTTGCAGGCGGCGCGTCTCCAGCGGCACGTTGACGATGCCGTCGCGCGCCTTCACGTGCTCGATGGCGGCGGCCGGGTTGGCCATCACCTCCTTCGCGCCCCTGGCGAAGGCGCCGAGGAAGGCCTTGATCGCGCCCGGGTTCTCCTTCAGCAGCTTCTGGCCCACGATGATGGCGTTGCCGTACAGCTTCACGCCGTGGTCGGCGTAGGGCATCAGCACCACGTCGGCTGGCTTCACGCCGCGCGCCTCCAGGTTCAGCAGCGAGGTGAAGCCGAAGCCGGTGATGGCGTCCACGTCGCCGCGCACCAGCATGGTTTCGCGCAGCGGCGGGTCCATCGACGTCCAGGCCACGTCCTTCACGCCGTTGACTTTGGCGAAGATCGGGAAGCCGCGCCGCCCGGCGTCGAACACCGGCGCGCCGAGCTTCTTGCCGCCCAGGTCGGCGGGTTTCGTGATGCCCGACTTCTTGAGCGCGAACACCGCGGCCGGCGTGTTGTTGTAGACCATCATCACCGCCACCGGCTTGTTGGGCGCGTCGGGGTTGTTGGCGTGGAACTCCATCAGCGCCGCCAGGTCGGCAAAGCCCATGTCGTAGGCGCCCGAGGCCACGCGCGTCACCGCCCCGCCCGAGCCGTTGCCAGCGTCCACCGTCACGTTCAGCCCGGCCTGCTTGAAGTAGCCCTTGGCCACCGGCTGCAGGAACAGCGCTGCCGGCCCCTCGAAGCGCCAGTCGAGCTGGAACTTGATCGGCGTGCTGCCCTGTGCCCAGGTCGGGGCGGCGGCAGCGGCGGTCAGCAGGGCGGCGGCGCCAAGGCACTGGCGGGGGGACAGGGGCATGGGTGTTCTCCGGTCAGGGGTGGAAGGGGTGCGCGTGGGCGCCCGACGATGGGGCTTGCAAGAAGAATGCCACAGGGCTGCGCGCACTGGCCTCGGGGTTGGCCCGCATGTGTCGACCCAGGCTTGCCGTGCATTGGGGGCCTGTGCGCGCTGAACGCGCCGCGTCGGCGTCGGCTGACAGCGTGTGCCGGTGGCCGCTGGCTGGGTGGGCCGGGGCGCGCGCCTAGACTGGCCGCATGGTCACCACCGCTGCCGATTCCGCCCCCGTCGATGCCGCTACCGCCACGGCCGTGGCCGCCGCCACCGGCGCAGCGCCCACCGCGCCGGTGGTTCCCAAGCTGTTCCAGGGCAGGCTCAGGGTGTTCTACCCGCTGTACCGCGCGTTCGAGCTGTGGTCCGACGCCGACGGACTGCGCATGAGCGCGGCCATGTCGTTCTACGGCATCCTCAGCCTGGCGCCGCTGCTGGTGCTCATCGTGGCCGTGCTCGGCTGGTGGCTGGACCGCCAGATGCTGGAAACGAGCCTGATCACGCAGATCGGCGGCGTCGTCGGACAGCAGGGGGCCGAGGTGATCAAGGCCGCGATCGCCAGCGCGCAGGAGCCCGGCAAGGGGCTGTTCGCCTCGCTGCTGGCCTTCGTGCTGTTGCTGGTGGGCGCGACGGGCGTGTTCGCCGAATTGCAGTCGGCGCTGGAGCGCCTGTGGACGCAGGGCACCGGCGTGGACGCCGTGGATGCCTGGTGGCACACCGCCACGCTGCGGCTGCGCGGCGTGGCCTATATCCTGGCCTTCGGTTTCCTGATGCTGGTGTCCACCGTGATCGCCAGCCTGCTGAGCCTGCTGGAGCAATGGGCCGGCAGCCGCTTCGAGATGAAGCTGGTGCTGGCGACGCTGAACCAGGCCATCTCGTTCCTCATCACCACCGGCCTGTTCGTGGCGCTGATGCGCATGAGCGCCGGGCCGCAGCCGAGCCTGCGCTACCTGCTGCGCGGCGCAGCGGTGGGCGCGCTGCTGTTCGGCGTCGGCAAGTACGCGCTGGCGCTGTACCTGTCGACGGCCGCGGTGGTGTCGGCCTATGGCGCGGCGGGTTCGCTGGTGGTGCTGCTGATGTGGATCTACTTTGCCGCCGCGGTGCTGCTGTTCGCCGCCAGCGTGGCGCGCGTGATGGCCGAGCGGCACGGCCAGTTCTCGCCCGCGCCCACGCCGCCGCCGGCCGCCGCCGTTACCGGCCTGAAGGCCGAGGCGCGCGCGCAGGGTGACGACATGACGGCGCAGGCCAGCACCGCCGCGGTGGCAGCGGCCCTGGCAGGTGACGAAGGGCCCGCCCAGCGACCGGCGCGCCGGCAGGCGGTGGCCGTGCCCCGTTCCCACGAGGCGCTGGCGTTGCTGATCTCGGTGGCCGCAGCCTGGCTGATGACACGCCCCAAGGCGGGGTCAACGGAGGCGCCACCCGCATGGGCCGCGCGTGAGGCTGCCCGGCCGCCGCGGCCGCGTGACGAACAGTCTGCCCCGTCGCGCGGCGACGAGCGTGCGCGCGAGCGCGGCGATGCCCAGGCCTCGCCCGCCTGGCTGGGCGCCGCGGTGGTGGCCGCCCGTGCACTGCGTGCAGGTGTGCGGCTGGCGCAGGGTGCGGCACAGCCTTCGAAGCGCGACGACGATGGCCTTCGCCTGCACGCGCCGCGCGCCCTGCGCCAGTGGGGCGAGCGTGCCGTGGACAGCCACGCCAGCAGCCTGGGTACGCACTGGAGGCAGTGGCGCGAGCGCCAGTCCCTGACGCACGCCGAGCGCGTGGTGGCGCGCGACGTGCAGGCGCTGCGCGACGCGTTGCGCAAGCGTTGAGAACCGAGCTACGCCTCGGCTGCTCACAAGAACATCAAGAATCCTCGACTCTCAGGAAGTCTCGGATGACGCGCGGACTGCATCCGCTGTGTGGGAGCGGGCTTGCCCGCGATCAATCGTTGGTGGCGACGAGACGCCTCATCGCGGGCAAGCCCGCTCCCACAACAGGGCCCGAGATTTCTTGACAATCAATCAAAAATCATAGCTGCCAGCGCTTGATGGACAGGCGCTGGAGGCTGATTTGATCCAAAAAATTGATCAAGCCGCGCTGCGCAGCGCCCGCCGGTACTGCACCGCTTCGGCCACGTGCGCCGTCGTCGTCAGCTCGCTGCCGGCCAGGTCGGCGATGGTGCGCGCCACCTTCAGCGCGCGGTGGGTGGCGCGGGCGCTCCAGCCCAGGCGCGTGGCCGCGGTGTGCAGGAAGGGGCGCGCGGCATCGTCGAGCCGCACATGCGCGTCGATGGCCTGGCCGTGCAGCGCCTGGTTGGGCACGCCTTGCCGCGCCAGCGCACGCTCGCGCGCCGCCGCGCAGCGCGCCCGCACGGCGGCGGTGGCCTCGCCGGGCGGTGCCGCCAGCAGTTCGTCGGCCGGCAGGGCCGCCACCTCGATGTGCAGGTCGATGCGGTCCAGCAGCGGCCCCGACAGCTTGCCCTGGTAACGCGCCACCTGGTCGGGCGTGCAGCGGCAGGGCTTGATGCGCGAGCCCAGGTAGCCGCAGGGGCAGGGGTTCATCGCCGCGATGAGCTGGAAGCGCGCCGGAAACTCCGCCCGCTGCGCCGCGCGGCTGATGGTGATGTGGCCGCTCTCCAGCGGTTCGCGCAGGGCTTCGAGCGCGGCGCGCGGAAACTCCGGCAACTCGTCCAGAAACAGCACGCCCTCGTGCGCCAGCGAGATTTCACCCGGCCGTGGCGGTGAGCCGCCGCCCACCAGCGCCACCGCGCTGGCGGTGTGGTGCGGCGAGCGGGTGGGCCGCACGCCCCAGGCCTGCAGCTTGAAGCTGCCGCCCAGGCTGGCGATGGCGGCGCTCTGCAGCGCTTCGCCCACGTTCATCGGCGGCAGCAGGCCGGCAAAGCGCTGCGCCAGCATCGACTTGCCGGTGCCCGGCGGGCCCATCATCAGCAGCGAATGGGCACCCGCTGCTGCAATTTCAAGAGCGCGCCGGGCGGCGGCCTGGCCTTTCACGTCGGCCAGGTCGGGGTAGGCGGGCGCTTGGCTGCGCTCGGCCGGCGGCACGCGCGACCAGCCTTCGACTTCGGCCGGCGGCGGCGTGCCGGCGGGCAGGAACTGCGCCACCACGTCCAGCAGATGGCGTGCGCGGTACACCGCCATGCCGGGCACCAGCGCGGCCTCTTCGGCGCTGCCGGGCGGCAGCACCAGCTTGGCATCCACGCCGCCCTGGTGCAGCGCCACGGCGGTGGCCAGCGCGCCGCGCACCGGGCGCAGCTCGCCCGACAGCGACAGCTCGCCGGCAAACTCCCAGCCCGCCAGCCGCGCACCGTCGATCTGCCCGCTGGCGGCCAGGATGCCGAGCGCGATGGGCAGATCGAACCGGCCCGAATCCTTCGGCAGATCGGCGGGCGCCAGGTTGACGGTGATGCGCTGGTTGTGCGGAAACTCCAGCCCGCTGTTCTGCAGCGCGCTGCGCACGCGCTCGCGGGCCTCCTTCACCTCCACGTCGGCCAGGCCCACCAGCGTGAAGCTGGGCAGCCCGTTGGCCAGATGCACCTCGACGGTGACGGCGGGCGCCGCCAGCCCCATCAGGGCGCGGCTTTGCACCAGACTCAAACCCATGCTTGCGTTCATCCCCATGTTGGTGCGTGGCTGCCTGCACCGATGCGGTGCGATCGGCGTGGCCTCCGCGTTGGCGCCACCACGTCGCTGGGCCGAACTGTAGCGCGGCATGGAGCGCGATGGCAGCTGGCACGCCTCCTGCTTAAACCTCTTCGCAGTCATTCAACACCGAAGAGGAAGTCATGCACACCGCCTTGCGCACCATCAAGCCCCTGGGTCTGGCCATAGCGGCGATCGGCGCCGGCGGCGCGGCCCTGGCGCAGACCGCCGTCACGCCCGAGCCCGCCCCGGCCCCCGAAAGCACGCTGTCGTTCAACGTCGGTGCCACCACCGATTACCGCTATCGCGGCATCTCGCAAAGCCGGCTGAAGCCCGCGCTGAGCGCCGGCGCCGATTACAGCCACGCCAGCGGCCTGTACGTGGGCACCTGGCTCACCACCATCAAGTGGATCAAGGACGCCGGTGGCGATGCGCCGATGGAGTGGGACGTGTACGGCGGCTACAAGGGCCAGTTCGGTGCCAGCGGCCTGGGTTATGACGTCGGCCTGCTGCACTACAACTACCCCAGCCACAAGCTGTCCATCAGCCCCAATACCACCGAGATCTACGGCGCGCTGAGCTACGGCATCTTCACCGCCAAGTATTCGCACGCGCTCACCAACCTGTTCGGCTTTGACGACAGCAAGGGCAGCGGCTACCTCGACCTGTCGGCCAACGTGGACCTGGGCGATGGCTGGTCGGTGGTGCCGCACGTGGGCCGCCAGTGGGTGCGCCACAACAGCGCCTATGCATACACCGACTATGCGCTGGCGCTGAACAAGGACTTCGGCAACGGTCTGTCGGCCAGCGCCGCCGTCATCGGCACCAATGCCGACAAGGCGCTCTACACCACGCCCAGCGGCCGCTTCACCGGCCGGGCCGCGCTGGTGCTGGGCATCAAGTACACGTTTTAAGCCAAATCGGCCTCCAGCGCCGGTCCATCAAGCGCTGACAGCTATCAAAAAGGAAGCATCATGAAACTCGTCACCGCCATCATCAAACCCTTCAAGCTCGAGGAAGTGCGCGAAGCGCTGTCGCAGCTGGGCGTGCAGGGCATCACCGTCACCGAGGTCAAGGGCTTCGGCCGCCAGAAGGGCCACACCGAGCTGTACCGCGGCGCCGAGTACGTGATCGACTTCCTGCCCAAGGTGAAGCTCGAGACCGCCGTGGACGACGACGTGGTCGAGCGCGTCATCGAGGCCATCGAGCAATCCGCGCGCACCGGAAAGATCGGCGACGGCAAGATTTTCGTCGCCGACCTGGAACAGGTCATCCGCATCCGCACCGGCGAGACCGGCGGCGCCGCGCTGTAAGCCCATCGCACGCACCAGAGGAACACCACCCATGAAATCCCCGTTCGCTTTCTTCGCGCTGCTGCTGGCCGGCGGCGCTGCCCTGGCGCAGGCCGCCGCACCCGAGGTGGCGGCCGCCGCCTCGGCCGCCGCAGCCGCCGCGCCCGTACCGCACATCGACTCCGGCGACACCGCCTGGATGCTCACCTCCACCCTGCTGGTGATCCTGATGATCGTCCCCGGCCTGGCGCTGTTCTACGGCGGCCTGGCGCGCAGCAAGAACATGCTCAGCGTGCTGGTGCAGGTGTTCGTCGTGTTCTCGCTCATCAGCATCCTGTGGGCGGTGTACGGCTACAGCCTGGCCTTCAGCGGCGACGGCAACTTCTTCGGCGGTTTCGACAAGCTGTTCCTGAAAGGCGTCACGCCCGACAGCATCGGCGCGCTGCCGACGGTGCCCGAATACGTGTTCATCGCCTTCCAGGGCACCTTCGCCGCCATCACCTGCTGCCTCATCGTCGGCGCCTTCGCCGAGCGCATTCGCTTCTCGGCCGTGCTGCTGTTCATGGCGATCTGGTTCACGCTGAGCTACGTGCCCATGGCGCACATCGTGTGGGGCGGCGGCCTGCTGGCCAAGGACGGCGCGCTCGACTTCGCCGGCGGCACCGTGGTGCACATCAACAGCGGCATTGCCGGCCTGGTGGGCGCCTACATGCTGGGCAAGCGCGTGGGCCACGGCCGCGAAGCCTTCACCCCGCACAGCCTGACGCTGACCATGGTGGGCGCCTCGCTGCTGTGGGTGGGCTGGTTCGGCTTCAACGCCGGCTCGGCCGGGGCGGCCAACGGCGGTGCGGGCCTGGCCTTCATCAACACCGTGCTGGCCACGGCGGCCGCCACGCTCACCTGGTCGCTGGGCGAGGCGATGCACAAGGGCAAGGCGTCCATGCTGGGCGCCGCCTCGGGCGCGGTGGGTGGCCTGGTGGCGGTCACGCCGGCGGCTGGCTTCGTGGGGCCGATGGGTGCCATCGTCATCGGCGGCCTGGCGGGGCTGGTCTGCCTGTGGGGCGTGAGCGGCCTCAAGCGCCTGCTGAACGTCGACGACGCCTTCGACGTGTTCGGCGTGCATGGCCTGGGCGGCATCCTGGGCGCCATCCTGACCGGCGTGTTTGCCGCGCAGAGCCTGGGCGGCACCGGCGGCCTGACGCCCGACAGCTTCAGCATGGGCGCGCAGGTGTGGATCCAGACCAAGAGCGTGCTGTTCACCGTCGTGTGGTCGGGCGTGGTCTCGTTCATCGCCTACAAGATCGTGGACCTGTTGATCGGCCTGCGCGTGAGCGAAGAGGAAGAGCGCCAGGGCCTGGACATCTCCAGCCACGGCGAGACGGCGTACAACCGCTGAAGCCCGCTGCGGCAATTCAAGGGCCTGCCCGCGTGGCAGGCTTTTTTCATGTCGAATCCGGCTTTCGCTCAGGTGGGACCGGCGCGGGCAGCTACCGAATTAGAAGTAACGGTTGGTCAGGCAGGGGAATGCGGGGCGGCCAGCCGCTACCATCCACGGCATGGATGCCGCGCTGCAAGCCCTCATCGAGAAGATCCGCAAGGCCGCCGAGCGTGGGCGGCCCTTGCGCATCCGCGGCGGCGGCACCAAGGACTTCTACGGCCAGCAACTGCAAGGCGAACTGCTCGACACGCGCCCGCTGGCCGGCATCGTGGCCTACGAGCCGAGCGAGCTGGTCGTCACCGCCCGCGCCGGCACGCGCCTGCGCGATCTGCAGGCGCTGCTGGCGGAGCAAGGCCAAAGCCTGCCGTTCGAGCCGCCGCAGTTCGGCGTGGCCAGCACGGTGGGCGGTGCGGTGGCGGCGGGGCTGTCGGGCCCGGCGCGCGCCAGCGTCGGCGCGCTGCGCGACTACGTGCTGGGCGTGCAGATCGTCAACGGCAAGGGTGAGCTGCTGACCTTCGGCGGCCAGGTGATGAAGAACGTGGCCGGCTACGACGTCAGCCGGCTGATGGCGGGCAGCCTGGGCACGCTGGGCGTGATCGCCGAGGTCAGCCTGAAGGTGCTGCCCGTGCCGCCAGCCGAGCGCACGCTGGTGTTCGAGCTGTCCGAGACCAGCGCGCGCCAGCAGCTCAACCGCTGGGGCGGCCAGCCGCTGCCGCTGAACGCCAGTTGCTGGGCCGACGGCCACCTGGTGGTGCGCCTGCGCGGCGCCCGCGCGGCCATCGACAGCGCGACCAAAATCATGGGCGGCCAGGTGCTGGACGCCGAACGCGCCGAGAAGCAGTGGACGACGCTGCGCGACCAGGCGCTGCCGTTCTTTCGCCTGGCACCCGGCGAGGCGCTGTGGCGCGCCAGCGTGCCCGACACCGCCACGCCGCTCAACCTGGGGCCGACGCTGGTCGAATGGCACGGCGCGCAGCGCTGGATCAAGGCCACGCCGGCCGATGCGCCCGTGGTGCGCGAAGCCGCCGCGCGCGCCGGCGGGCACGCCACGCTGTTTCGCGGTGGCGACGGCAGCGTGCCCGTGTTCACCCCTTTGCCTGAGCCGCTGGCGCGCATCCATGCGCAGCTCAAGCGCGAGTTCGACCCGGCGGGCATCCTCAACCCGGGGCGCATGGTTTTGGACTTCTGATGCAGACCGCCCTGGCCCCCGAATACCGTGACACCGACGCCGGCCGCGAGGCCGAGGCGATCCTGCGCAAGTGCGTGCACTGCGGCTTCTGCACCGCCACCTGCCCCACCTACCAACTGCTGGGCGACGAGCTGGACGGCCCGCGCGGGCGCATCTACCTGATCAAGCAGGTGCTGGAGGGCGAGCAGCCCACACGCACCACGCAGCTGCACCTGGACCGCTGCCTCACCTGCCGCAACTGCGAAACCACCTGCCCCAGCGGCGTGCAGTACGGCCACCTGATCGACATCGGCCGCCAGGTGGTCGAGGCCAAGGTGCCGCGCCCGCCGGCCGAGGCGCGCAAGCGCCGGCTGCTGAAGGAGGGGCTGACCTCGCCGCTGTTCGGTACGGCGCTGCGGCTGGGGCAATCGGTGCGCGGCCTGCTGCCCGCGGTGCTGAAGGACAAGGTGCCCGAGCGCCGCGCCGCTGGCGCCTGGCCCCGGCGTTCGCACCCGCACAAGGTGCTGCTGCTCGAAGGCTGCGTGCAGCCCGCCATGGCGCCCAACATCAACGCCGCCACGGCGCGCGTGCTGGATGCGGCGGGCATCGAATGCGTGCTGCCGCGCGGCCAGGGCTGCTGCGGCGCGGTGCGCTACCACCTGGCCGATGGCGAGGGCGGCCTGAAGCAGATGCGCGCCAACATCGACGCCTGGTGGCCGCACATCGAGCGCGGCGCCGTCGAAGCCATCGTCATCAACGCCTCGGGCTGCGGCGCCATGGTCAAGGACTACGGCCACCTCCTGCGCCACGAACCGCGCTACGCCGACCGCGCGGCCAAGGTGTCCGAGCTGGCGCGCGACCTGAGCGAGCTGCTGCCCTACCTGGCCGAGGCGCTGCAGGGCCGCGTGCGCCCGCCCGCGGCCGTGCTGGGCTGGCACGCGCCCTGCACGCTGCAGCACGGCATGCAGCTGCGCGGCGGGGTGGAGCAGTACCTGGGTGCGCTGGGCTTTCAGCTGCGCCCGGCCGCCCAGGAGGCGCACCTGTGCTGCGGCTCGGCTGGCACCTATTCGGTGCTGCAGCCCGAGCTGGCGACGAAGCTGCGCGACCGCAAGCTCGGCCACCTGCTGGGCGAGACCAGCAGCGACCGGCCCGCCGCCCTGCTGTCGGCCAACATCGGCTGCATCACGCACCTGCAGTCCGGCACCGAGCTGCCGGTGCGGCACTGGATCGAAGTGCTGGACGAAGCGCTGGTTGCTTCCAAATAAAGAGCTGCTTGCGCTTACTGGACGGGCGCTGGAGCCCGATTTGATGCATATGCTTCAGGGCTGGCCCAGCGCCGCCTCGATGTCGGCCGCCAGCGCCTCGGGCCGGTGCCGCGGCGCATAGCGGCCGATCACGCGGCCGTCGCGCCCCAGCAGGAACTTGGTGAAGTTCCACTTGATCGCCCGCGTGCCCAGCACGCCCGGCGCCTGCGCCTTCAGCCACGCGAACAGCGGGTGCGCCTGCGGGCCGTTCACCTCGCACTTGGCCATCAGCGGAAACGTGATGCCGTAGCTGGCGCTGCAGAAGGCGCCGATGGCCGCGGCATCGCCCGGCTCCTGCCGGCCGAACTGGTTGCATGGAAAACCGATCACCGTGAAGCCTTGCGGCCCGTAGCGCTGGTGCAGCGCCTGCAGGCCCGCCAGCTGCGGCGTGAAGCCGCAGGCGCTGGCGGTATTGACGACCAGCCGCACCTGGCCGTCGAACTGCGACCAGGGCAGGGGCCGGCCGTCCAGCGTCTGCAGCATCATGCGAATGGGCTTTCAAACATGCTTGTCCATCAAGAAATCTCTGATGCCGCGCGGACCGCATCCGCGTTGTGGGAGCGGGCTTGCCCGCGATAGGGCGTTTCGCCACAACCAACGCTTGATCGCGGGCAAGCCCATTCCCACACCACTGTCTGAGACGGGTGACTCATCCAGCAAAACGTCATCAGCGGTTGGGCAAGTGGCGCGTCATCGGGCATCGGGGCTTGCGTGCAAAGTTCACGGCCGCGCAGTGTGGCAGCAACACCGGGGCGAAGCAATCACGGCTTGGCCGCCGCGTGTGGGCCGCATTGCGCCGATGCTTGCCCCGAAGGCGCGCCGACTGGCCACAATGGTCGGGAACCGGGCACGCTGACCAAGGTGTGTCGGCACAGCCCCCGGCTCCCGAACCACCGTGCGCTACACCTACATCTTCATTGGCCTCACGCCGTCCGAACGCGCGCTGCTCGAGTCGCTGATGGCGCTCGACAGCGGCGGCGGCGACGAGCTGGTGCCCGTGGCGACGCCGGAAGAGGCGAACCTCATCGTCGTCAACGGCGACGACGCCAGCGTCGTCGACTGCCTGCGCGCCGGCAATCCGCAGGCGCTGATCGTGCTGGTCGGCCAGCCGCCTCGGTCGTTGCCGCTCGATCTGCCGGTGCTGCGCCGCCCGCTCGAGATGCAGGCGGTGGCCGAGGTGCTGGTCCAGCTGGACTGGCCCGAAGACCGGGATACGGCCGCGCCGGCCAGCCTGAACCCCGTCTCCACCCTGCGGGCCGGCGCGCCCACGATACAGCCGCCGGTCAGCGCACACCCGCCCGAGTCGCAGTCGCCCGAGTCGCAGCAGGCTGAATCGCAGCCGCCCATGCCGCAGTCGTCGGCCTTCGCGCCCACCACGGCGTCGATGCCGATCACCGCACCGCATGTCTCCACCCTGGCGGGGCCGGCCGTGTCGGCGCGCGCCACCTGGGCCGTCCGCGAGCGGGCCCCGCTGACCGCACCCGCGCCACGCATGGCGCGCCGGGCGCACGCCGCCACGCCCTTCGTCGACGATGCCGACGCCGACCTGATGACGGTCGTCGGCGCGCTGGGCCGGCGCTCGCACACCTTGCCGCGCGGCATCCGGCGGCTGGGCTTTCGCGTGCGCCTGATCGAGGGGGCAGACGCGGCGCTGGCCGCCTTCGCGCAGCGGCCGGTCGATTTCGTGTTTCTCGACCAGGCCTCGCTGGGCGACGATCTGCTGCCGCTGGCGCGCGCGTTGACCGCCCAGCGCCCCATGCCGGGCCACCCGCCGCACGTGGTGGTGGTGGCGCGCCGCGGCACCGCCTTCGACCGCCTGCGCGCGCGCCTGATCGGCTGCGTCTGGATGGTGGTGCCGGTCGACCGCGAGCGCCTGCTGGGCTTTCTGGCCCGGCGCGGGCTGCATCCGACGGCGCGCTCGCGGCGCTGACACACTGGGGATCGGCGCGGGCGCCAGATGGAAGTCGCCTGTATGCGGCGCCCTGGCTGCGCTGGCTGCTATCAAATCAGCTTGATTGTCCAGAAGTCCCAGTGCGTGTTGTGGGAGCGGGCTGGCCCGCGATGAGGCATCTCCTCGCCACCAACGCCTGATCGCGGGCCAGCCCGCTCCCACACAGGGGATGCGGTCCGCGCGTCATCCGGGGCTTCCTGATCATCCAGCAGATCAGCATCGAGCGGGCGCCGCTGACGCTGCGCCCGTTCATCCGGGCCGCCGCCCCGGGCGGATCGACAGCACCGCCGCCGACACGATGAGCACGCCGCCGGCCCAGGTCCACGCCGTGGGCGTGGCCGCGCCCAGCAGCACCGCCGACACGGCGGCGATCACCACCTCGGCCAGCATGATGAGCGCCGTCACCTGCGCCGGCAGCCGCGCGGCGCCGTACTGCAGCGCCAGGTTGCCGCCCAGGAAGGCCAGCGTCAGCGCCAGCGCCCACGGCAGCCACGAGACCGACAGCGCCGGCGGCGCGCCGCCCGCCAGGCCCGCCAGCACCAGCGCACCCGACATCGCCAGCCCGCCCGCGAACATGGCCAGCACGCGGGCATCGCGCGGCGTGTCGCGCCAGCGGCGCAGCAGGGCGTTGGTCAGCGCAAAGCAGAAGCCGCCCAGCAGCGCCAGGAAATCCGCCGCGCCGCTGGGCAGCGGCCAGGCGCCGCCCGGCCGGTGCAGCACCAGCACCAGCCCGGCCAGCGCCAGCCCCAGGCGTGCCAGCGCCGCCGGCGTGGGCCGCTCGCCCAGCAGCCACCAGGCCAGGCCGATCGACCACACCGGCATCAGGTAGAACAGCAGCGTCACGCGCACCACGTCGCCCACCGTCACGGCCCAGTTGAAGCCCACGTTGGTCAGCCCGGCGGCCGCCATCAGCGCCAGCAGGTGCGGGTGCCCCAGCAGGCTGCGCACGCTGGCCGGGCGCCACAGCAGCAGCGCCAACAGCGCCCCCGCGTACACCACGACCGTGCTCCACAGCGGGTGCAGCCCATGCCCGTGCAGCGCCTTGAAGGCGATCCACGACAGCCCCCACACCATGGCGTTGAACAGCAACGCCAGCGCGGGGGCGGCGGAAGAGAGGGAGGGGCGGGTCATGGCGGGCAGGGCAGGGCGCAGCGGGTGCGGCGCCACGGGGGGGGAGAATCGATCCTGGGGCGTCGGCGGCATCATGCCTGGTCGGGCGGCGCGGGCTGGCGTTGTGGCGATGGATGGATAAAACTTGAGGGGTATATGCCGTAAGCGCTTGAGTGACGGGCGCTGACGGATAGGTATATGGGGAGTATGTGATGAATTCGCCGCGGCTGTCTGCGGCACCCCCATCGCGGGCAAGCCCGCTCCCACAAGAAGCCGAGACGCTGGTTTGCCCGCCGCCTGTCAGCCCCCCTCAAGCGGCCGCGGAGCAGGCCATGCGCGAACGCCGTGGCCGGGCTTGTACCGGCCACCAGCGTTGTCCCCCCTCAGGGGGGATGGCGCGCAGCGCCTCAGGGGGGAGCGTTCTTTCCGCGCGCGAGCCGCATCAGCTGCTTGATCTCCGCCGTGTGGTGGCGCAGGTTGTGGCGGTACCAGAGCTGGATCAGCGCCATCGACACCACCACCACGGCGCCGAACAGCGCGATGGCCGCGAACGCCGACAGACCCAGCCCCGTGGAGGCGCTGTACAGAAAGCCCAGCGCCAGGATGCAGGCCTGCTCGTTGAAGTTCTGCACCGCGATCGAGCGGCCGGCGCCCATCAGGTTGTGGCCGCGGTGCTGCAGCAGCGCGTTCATCGGCACCACGATGTAGCCACCCAGCGCCCCCATGGCCACCAGGAAGGGCACGGCAATCCACACCCGGTCGACATACACCATGCCGATCACCAGCGCGCCCATCAGCACGCCCAGCGGCATCACGGTGGTGGCGCGGTCCAGGCGCACGCGGGCCGAGGCCATCACCGCCCCCACGGCGGTGCCCAGCGCCACCACGCCCACCAGCGTGGCGGCCTTGGTGGTGGAGTAGCCCAGCGCCGCATAGGCCCAGGCCAGCACGATGTAGCGCATGTTGCCCGACACGCCCCAGAACAGCGTGGTGGTGGCCAGCGAGATCTGGCCCAGCTTGTCGCGCCACAGGCGCGCGTTGCAGCGCCAGAAGTCGGGCAGCAGCGCCAGGGCGTGCGCCGGCATGGGCCGCATCTCCACCCCGGTGTGCGGAATGCGCAGGTTGATGGCCGCCGCAATCGCGTACACCAGCACCAGCGCCGCAATCGCCGCCTGCGGCCCGGTCACGATGCCCGGCAGGTTGAACGACAGCAGCCAGGGCGCCAGGCGCGGCCCCACCAGCTGCCCGCCCAGCAGCACGCCGAGGATGATGGAGGCGATGGTCAGCCCCTCGATCCAGCCGTTGGCCTTGACCAGCTGCGAGGGCGGCAGCAGCTCGGTCAGGATGCCGTACTTGGCCGGCGAATACGCCGCCGCGCCCAGCCCCACGATGGCGTAGGCCAGCAGCGGGTGGCCGCCGAACAGCATGGCCAGGCAGCCGACGATCTTGATCGCGTTGCTGACGAACATGACCCAGCCCTTGGGCCGCGAGTCGGCGAACGCGCCCACCCACGGTGCCAGGACGACGTAGAACAGCGCGAACATCGGCACCAGCGCGGCGCGCTGCCATTCGGGCCCGCCATCGGCGCGGATCAGCTCCACCGCCGCCACGAACAGCGCGTTGTCGGCCAGCGAGCTGAAGAACTGCGCGGCCATGATGGTGTAGAAGCCGCGTTTCATGCCCCCTGAGGCGCTGGCGCGCCATCCCCCCAGGGGGACGCAGCCCCTGGCCGGCGCAGGTCCGGCCACGGCTGCCCGCGCATGGCCTGCTCCGCGGCCGATGGGTGCACGGGTGGCCTGCTGCGCGGCCACGAGGCGGGCCGTTGCGGGCAGGCGGTGGCTCGTGCACCACGGCCTGCGCGGGACGAAGTAACTGCCAAGATGTTTCCGCTCTGTAAGGGCTGCCGGGTTATAGCATGCACGCTTCCAGCGTGTGATGGCGGGTTGGACGGGCGATGCAGGTGCCAGAATCCGTGACTTTCGCCATTGGCGCCATTGCCTGAAGAGCTGCCATGCCTCGCCCGATCCACGCCACCATCCACACCGGCGCGCTGCGCCACAACCTGGCGCAAATGCGCGCCGCCGCGCCGGGCGCGCGGGTGTGGGCCATCGTCAAGGCCAATGCCTACGGCCACGGCATCGAGCGCGCCTTCGAAGGCCTGCGCGGCGCCGACGGCTTCGCGCTGCTCGATTTGGCCGAGGCGCAGCGTGTGCGCGATCTGGGCTGGCGCGGCCCGATCCTGCTGCTGGAGGGCGTGTTCGAGCCGCGCGACCTGGAGCTGTGCTCGCGCCTCAACCTGTGGCACGCCGTGCACGGCGACGAGCAGATCGACTGGCTGGCCACGCACAAGACGCACCAGCCGCACCGCGTGTTCCTCAAGCTGAACAGCGGCATGAACCGGCTCGGCTTCGCGCCCGAGCGCTTTCGCAGCGCCTACGCGCGGCTGCAGGCGCTGCCGCAGGTGGACGAGATATCGCTGATGACGCACTTCAGCGACGCCGACGGGCCCAAGGGCATCGGCGCGCAATGGGCCGTGTTCCAGCGCGCCACCGACGGCCTGGCCGGCGAGCGCAGTCTGTGCAACAGCGCCGCCGCGCTGCGCCACGCGCAGGACGCCGCCGTGCGCGGCGACTGGGTGCGCCCCGGCATTGCGGTCTACGGCTCGTCGCCCGACTTTCCCGAGCACGACGCGGCGCACTGGGGGCTGCAGCCCAGCATGACGCTTGCATCGAAATTGATAGCTGTCAACGCCCTGCCGGCGGGCGCCAGCACTGGATATGGCTCCATCTTCACCGCCGAGGCGCCGATGCGCATCGGCGTGGTAGCCTGCGGCTACGCCGACGGCTACCCGCGCCACGCGCCCACCGGCACGCCGGTGCTGGTCGATGGCGTGCGCACCCGCACGCTGGGCCGCGTCAGCATGGACATGATCGTGGTCGACCTCACGCCCGTGCCGCAGGCCGCGCCGGGCAGCGAGGTCACGCTGTGGGGCCGCGCCGGCAGCGGCGCCGTGCTGCCCATCGACGAGGTCGCGCACGCCGCCGGCACCGTGGGCTACGAGCTGATGTGCGCGCTGGCGCCGCGGGTGCCGGTCAGCGTCGAAGAATGAGCCAACATTCGGCATCCAGCCGGCGTCGCGCGAGCGCCAGGCGCTCCAATTTCAGAAGCATCCGGGTCGAGGAAGACGCCCTGGTCCGACGCCTGCGCAGCCGCCACACGCTGTGGCTGCACGGCGGGCTGATGGGGTTGATCACGCTGCTCGTCATGTGGGGTGTGTCGACCGCGCTGCGGCACGGCGGCGTCGATTCGCTGGCCGTGCGCTACGCGCTGGCGCTGGGCGCGGGCTACCTGGCCTATCTGCTGTTGCTGCGCATTTGGGCCGGCATGCTGGTGCGCGAGGAGGAGCGCGACGTGCCCGACCCGGGCGTTCTGGACCTGGTGCCCTGGCCCGGTGGCGGTGCCTCGTGCAATGACGGCGTGCACAGCGGCGGCGGTGGCGACTTCGGCGGCGGCGGGGCCGATGCCGTGTTCGACGCCCCGGCGCAGGCGCTGGCCGAATGCGCAGGTGATGGCGGTTCGGCGCTGGGCGACGTGGCCTCGGGCGCGCTGGAGGCGGCCGGCGGCGCCGACGAAGGCGCCCTCGTTGTCATCCCGGTGCTGGCCGTGTTCGGCGCCGTGCTGGCGGCGGTGCTGGGCGGCGGCTGGTTGCTGCTGCTGTACTTCGGCTCCGAGGCGCTGCTGGCCGTGGCGGTGGAACTGGCGTTCGCCTACACCGCAGCCCGCACCGTGGTGCGGGTGGAGCGCGAAGGCTGGCTCCTGGCCGCGATCCGCCTGAGCTGGAAGCCGCTGCTGGGCGCGCTGGTCTGCGCGGTGGCGCTGGGCGCGCTGGTGGACCACTTCGCGCCCCAGGCCGACACGCTGGCGCAGGCCGTGCAGCAGTGGCGGGCGCGTTAGCGAATGCTCATCCAATAATAGCTGCGTGCGCTTTCTAAATAAGCGCTGCAGCCCGATTTGGCACTGAATCTGCCCGCCCGGCCGGCGCCGCGGGCTTGTCCTGTTTCAAGGCGCGGCCGGAGTGGATTGACTAGCATCAAATCCACTGTGTCCGCCGCCGAAACCATCTCTCCCCTGGCCTTGGGCGATCCGCCCGCGGCCGCCGCGCCTGCCGAACAGGCCGAATCGGCGCGCCCCGGCTACACCGGCATGTGGGTGGGCATCACCTGCGAGTTCGTCGAGTTCGCGGTGTTCTTCGTCGTCTACTTCGTCGCCCGCTGGAGCTACCCCGACGTGTTTCGCGCCGGCGCCCCCAGGCTGTGGACGCTGGGCGGGCTGCTGATCACCATGGTCATGCTGACCAGCGGCTATGCGCTGGTGCGCACCGTGCTGGCCGTGCGGCGCGACGACCAGCGCGGCGCGCGGCTGTGGATGACCAGCGCCTTCGTCGTCGCGCTGGGCTACCCGCTGGTCAAGTGGCTGGAGATCCAGCACAACCTGGCGGCCGGCGTGGTGGCGGGCAACAACGCCTTCTTCACGGTGTACTACTACCTCACCATTAACCACTTCATGCACTCGGCCTGGGGCATTCTGGGCATGCTGTGGGTGCTGGTGCGCGTGTGGCAGGGCGCGTACCGGCCGGGTAACCCGAAGGGCGTCGAATCCATGGCCATCTACTGGCACGCCACCGACATGGTGTGGCTGATGCTGTTCTCGCTGTTCTATGCCTTCGTCTGACCATGAAGCGCCTGTTGCACGCCCTCGACCCGCGCAACGCCACCCAGGCGTGGCTGGCGCTGCTCGTCATCACCGTGGTTACCGCCGGCATCGCCGTGGCCGAGCGCGGCGTGCTGCCCTGGGTGGGCTGGATCATCGCCGCGCTGGTGTGGTGGAAGGCCTGGCTGGTGGCCGACCATTACCTGGAAGTGGCCGACGCCGCGCCGGTGTTCCGCCGCATCGTCGTGGCCTTCATCAGCCTCGCGCCGGTGCTGTTGGTGGTGACGGCGTGGATGGAGTCGCGGTGAGCGTCGGGGCTACATATACTCCCCTATAGGCTGGTCTTTATCGCCCGTCTGCCGGGCGCTGATACAACATACTCCCCATCATCGGCGCTGGCCTCGTGGCTTTGTGGGAGCGGGCTTGCCCGCGATGGGGCGCTGGTTCGGGCGCAGGCGCCGCCATTGCGGGCAAGCCCGCTCCCACAGCGGAGGGGGGTCAGCCCATACTCCCTTGGCCGCTGCCCTGCAGCGCTTATATGCCAAGTGCTGGAGATGTATACCCCTTGTTGCTGCGGATGGCGCCACGCCGCACGCCCACCCCCTCAGCGCAGAAACGCGTCATACCCCGTCTTCAGGATCAGCGCCCCCACCACCACGATGAACACGCCGCGCACGAAGCCCGCGCCGTGCTTGAGCGCCAGCCGCGTGCCGATCAGGCTGCCGGCCACGTTGGCCACGGCCATCACCAGGCCGATCTTCCACCACACGTGGCCCTTCATGGCGAACAGCGCGATGGCCGCCAGGTTGGTGGCCACGTTAAGCAGCTTGGCCGAGGCCGAGGCGTTGAGGAAGTCGTAACCCAGCAGCCGCACGAACAAAAAGATGAAAAAGCTGCCCGTGCCGGGGCCGAAGAAGCCGTCGTACCAGCCGATCACGGCGCCGATGGCGCAGGCCAGCGCCGTCTCGCGCGCCTGCGTGTGGCGCGGCGCGTGGGTGCGGCCCAGGTCCTTCTTCGCCAGCGTGTAGAGCAGCACCGCCAGCAGGATGAAGGGCAGCAACCGGCGCAGAAAGGTGGGGTCGATCAGCGTGACCACCCAGGCGCCAATGAACGAGCCCGCCAGCGCCGCGCCCGCCGCCGGCAGCAGCACCGCCCAGCGCATCTGCACACGGCGGCTGTACTGCACGGTGGCGATGCTGGTGCCCCAGACCGAGGCGCTCTTGTTGGTGCCGAACAGCGTGGCCGGCGCGGTGGTTGGGTAGACGGCGAACAGCGCCGGCACCAGGATCAGCCCGCCGCCGCCCACGATGGAGTCGATGCCGCCGGCCAGCAGCGAGGCCAGCGAGATGAGAACCAGTTCCATCAGGGATGCGGAATGCTATGGTGTTGATAGCTGCCAGCGCCTGCCCACCGGGCGCTGAGGGCCGAAAAGACCATGATCATACGCCGGGCCGCACGCCCCCGGCGCGCGCCGCGCGGGCAAGAAAAAAGGCGCCGCTGGCGGCGCCTTTGAAAACATCAGCATGGGAATGGCTGAATCCGGAAATCTGTTTCTCGTGGTGGTCTCGCTTGTCTCCTGGGCCCCTTCGGCACCGCGGGAGTCGGTCGCGGCGCATGAAGTGAGATCAATGTAACAGTTGCCGCCTCATACCACATTGGGGCTTGCCCGTACGAAATTGGTGCGCCCACACGGGTTTTGGTGCCCAATTGCGTACTTTGTGCCGCGTTCTGCGGCAGTTGGCCCAGTTGGTCACTTCTTGCCGGCATCGCTCTCGTGCCCCAACTGCGGCAGCATCGAGCCTTCGCCCAGCTGCAGCAGCCCGGTGCGGCTGTACACCGCCAGCTTGCCGCGCGTGTCGGTGATGTCCAGGTTGCGCATGGTCAGCTGGCCGATGCGGTCGAGCGGCGTGAAGGGCGCGTTCTCCACCTTCTCCATGCTCAGGCGCTCGGGCGCGTAGGTCAGGTTGGGCGACTCGGTGTTCAGCAGGCTGTAGTCGTTGCCGCGGCGCAGCTCCAGCGTCACCTCGCCGGTGATGGCATTGGCCACCCAGCGCTGCGCCGTCTCGCGCAGCATGATGGCCTGCGGGTCGAACCAGCGGCCCTGGTACAGCAGGCGGCCCAGCTTGAGGCCGTTCATGCGGTACTGCTCGATGGTGTCTTCGTTGTGGATGCCGGTCACCAGCCGCTCGTAGGCGATGTGCAGCAGCGCCATGCCGGGCGCCTCGTAGATGCCGCGGCTCTTGGCCTCGATGATGCGGTTCTCGATCTGGTCGCACATGCCCAGGCCGTGGCGGCCGCCGATGCGGTTGGCCTCCAGGAACAGCTCCACCGGGTCGGCAATCTCCTTGCCGTTCAGCGCCACCGGGCGGCCTTCGGCGAAGCGCACGCGCACTTCTTCGGCCTTCACCTCGACTTCGGGCTTCCAGAACGCCACGCCCATGATCGGGTTGACGATGCGGATGCCGCTGTTCAGCTCTTCCAGATCCTTGGCCTCGTGGGTCGCGCCCAGCATGTTCGAATCGGTCGAATAGGCCTTTTCGGTCGACATCTTGTAGTCAAAACCGGCCTTCTGCATGAATTCCGACATTTCCTTGCGCCCGCCCAGTTCGTCGATGAACTGCTGGTCGAGCCAGGGCTTGTAGATCTTCAACGATGGGTTGGCCAGTAAGCCGTAGCGGTAAAAGCGCTCGATGTCATTGCCCTTGTACGTGCTGCCATCGCCCCAGATGTTGACGTCATCTTCCTTCATCGCGTTGACCAGCATGGTGCCGGTGACGGCCCGGCCCAGCGGCGTGGTATTGAAGTAGGTGGCGCCGGCGGTCTGGATGTGGAAGGCACCGCACTGCAGCGCGGCAATGCCCTCGTTGGCCAGCTGCGTGCGGCAATCCACCAGGCGCGCGGCCTCGGCGCCGTATTCCATCGCCTTGCGCGGGATGGCGTCGTAGTCGTCCTCGTCCGGCTGGCCCAGGTTGGCGGTGTAGGCGTAGGGGATGGCGCCCTTCTGGCGCATCCACAGCAGCGCGGCGCTGGTATCCAGGCCGCCCGAGAAGGCAATGCCGACCTTCTGGCCGACGGGAAGCGATTGCAGGATGGTGTGGGACATGGCTTGCGGCGGGCGGCGCCCGCGGTGATGTGAGCGTGGACGGGAAGCCGGCTATTGTCCGACGTTTTGCCGCGGCATCCGCGCCCGACGCCATGACTTCGCCGCTGCGCGGCGTGATGACGAAATGACGTCAGTGATGCGCGGAATGCCTCGCCCTCCGCTGGCGTCATGGCGGCGCAGCCGCCGTCATCGAAGCGCAGCGAGGTCATTTCGTCATCGCATCGCGCGCGAAACAGCATGACAAGCGCCTACAGTCCGCGCAGCAACTCCTGCGCGCCGTTCCACACGATCTGCACGCCCAGGCACAGCAGGATGAAGGCCGACAGGCGCAGGAACACGACCAGCCCCACCTCGCCCAGCGGCCGCAGCAGGCGGCCGGCGTAGCGGAAGGTGAGGAACACGCTCAGCCCGATCAGCACCGTGGCGGCCAGCCCGCCGGCGAAGTTGGCCAGCGACTCGGGCACGCGTGGGCTGTGCAGCGCCGCGCCCACGGTGATGGCGGCGGCAATCGAACCCGGCCCGCAGGTGAGCGGAAAGGCCATCGGGTAGAAGGCCTGGATGCGCACGTTGTCGTCGGTCAGCGACTGCGCCATCTGCGCCTTGTCGTCGCTGGCGGCCTGCTGGGTGTGCAGCATGCGCCACGCGGTGGAGGCCACGATCAGCCCGCCGGCCACGCGCACGATGGGCAGCGAGATGCCGAAGAAATCCAGCACGTAGGTGCCCACCAGCATGGCGCCGGCCAGCATGAAGAACACGTACTGCCCGATGCGCCGCGCCAGCAGGGTGCGCGTGCTGCCGTCGACCCCGCGCGTGAGCGTGACGAACACCGGCGCCGAGGCGGGCGGGTTCAGGATCGGCAGCACCGCCGCCAGCGCGAACAGCAGGCTCTTGCCGAAGGCCAGCAGCAGGGCGGGGAAATCCATGGCGCTAATGTAAGGGCGCGGCGGGGTGGGCGCTGAAGGGGTGTGGGGTGGATTTCGCAGGCGGGCGCCGTATACTCCCCATATTGATGTCCGCCAGCGCCCGTCTGAAGGGCGCTGTCGATTGATACTCCCCAATATTATATGTAGAACTGCTGTGGGAGCGGGCTTGCCCGCGATGAAGCGCATCGCCACAGGCAGCGCCGAATCGCGGGCAAGCCCGCTCCAACAGAAAGACAGGCCCCCGTCCTGGGCAGCAAGCGCCGCTGGCCATCAGGGCCGATGCGGCGCGCCAGCCTTCGTCAGCCGCAGAACGTCGACACCGACTTGGTCGTCACGTACGCCTCCAGCGCCTCCGGCCCGCCTTCCGAGCCGTAGCCCGAATCCTTGACGCCGCCGAACGGCAGCTCGGGCCAGGCGGCGGCGGGCTGGTTGATCCACAGCAGGCCCACTTCCAGCCGCTCGGCGATCTGGTGCGCGTTCTTCAGCGACTGCGTGAAGGCATAGCCGGCCAGGCCGAAGGGCAGGCGGTTGGCCTCGGTCAGCGCCTGGTCCAACGTGTCGAAGCCGTGCACCACGGCCATGGGGCCGAAGGGCTCCTGGTTGAAGATGTCGGCCTCCAGCGGCACGTGGGCCAGGATGGTGGGCGCCCAGAAGTTGCCGGCGCTGCCCACGCGCGCACCGCCCGTGGCCACGGTGCCGCCGCGCTTCACCGCGTCGTCGGTCAGCGCCTGCATGGCCGACACGCGGCGCTCGTTGGCCAGCGGGCCCATGCGCGCGCCTTCGCTCAGGCCGTCGGCGGGGGCGAACTTCTCGGCCTGGGCGACGAACTTCTTCGTGAACTCCTCGACGATCGGCTTGGCCACCAGAAAGCGCGTGGGCGAGATGCACACCTGCCCCGCGTTGCGGAACTTGGCGCCGCCGGCGGTCTTGATGGCGAGGTCGATGTCGGCGTCCTCGCACACGATCACGGGCGCGTGGCCGCCCAGTTCCATCGTTGCGCGTTTCATGTGCTGGCCAGCCAGCGCGGCCAGCTGCTTGCCCACGGGGGTGGAGCCGGTGAAGGTGATCTTGCGGATGATGGGGTGCGGGATCAGGTACTCGGAGATCTGCGACGGCACGCCGTACACCAGCTGCACCACGCCGGCCGGCACGCCGGCATCGACGAAGGCGCGGATCAGCGCGGCGGGCGAGGCGGGGGTCTCCTCAGGCGCCTTGACGATGATCGAGTTGCCCGTGGCCAGCGCCGCCGACAGCTTGCGCACCACCTGGTTGACCGGGAAGTTCCACGGCGTGAAGGCGGCCACGGGGCCGACGGGGTGCTTGGTGACGTGCGCCGTGCCGCGCAAATCGCGCGGCGGCACGATGCGGCCATACACGCGCCGGCCCTCGTCGGCCATCCAGTCGATCACGTCGGCGGCGGCCAGCACCTCGCCTTTCGCTTCGGCCAGTGGCTTGCCCTGCTCCATGGTCAGGTGGCGGGCGGTCGCGTCGGCGCGCTCGCGGAAGATCTGCGCCGCCTTGCGCATCAGCGCCTGGCGTTCGTGCGCGGGCACCTTGCGCCAGGCTTCAAAGCCTTTTTGCGCGGCGGCCAGCGCGCGGTCCAGGTCGGCGATGCCGGCGTGCGCCAGGCGGCCGATCTCGGCGCCGGTGGCGGGGTTGAACACGGCCATGGTCTTGCCGTCGGCGGCGTCGCACCACTGGCCGTCGATCAGCAGCTGGGTGTGGGGGTAGTCGTGGGGGGTGGTCATGAAGGTCTCCGTGCCAAAAAAAGCGTGAACAAGTGCGCAGCCATCCATGCTAGCCGCAGCGCGCGGCGCCTGCTGTCGCCCCTTGGGCGGGCGGCTTGCCCGTGGTCAATGCGGTCGTCACGCGGGCGTGCTAAAAAAGTCCCTTGACCCCAACCGCCAAAAAGGAGAACCGCATGGCCCAGATGATGAAAGCCGCCATCTTCGTTGAACCCGGTCGCATCGAGATCGCCGAGAAGCCGATCCCCGACGTCGGCCCCAACGACGCGCTGATCAAGATCACCACCACCACCATCTGCGGCACCGACGTGCACATCCTGAAGGGCGAATACCCGGTGGAGAAGGGCCTGACCGTGGGCCACGAGCCCGTGGGCACCATCGTCAAGCTGGGCAGCGCGGTGAAGGGCTACCAGGAAGGCCAGCGCGTCATCGCCGGCGCCATCTGCCCCGACTTCAACAGCTACGCCGCGCAGGACGGCGCGCCCAGCCAGGACGGCAGCTACCTGGTGGCCAGCGGCCGCTGCGGCTGCCACGGCTACAAGCTGACGGCCGGCTGGCGCTTTGGCAACCTGATCGACGGCACGCAGGCCGAATACGTGCTGGTGCCCGACGCCGCCGGCAACCTGGCCCCCGTGCCCGATGGCCTGACGGACGAGCAGGTGCTGATGTGCCCCGACATCATGTCGACGGGCTTCGTCGGCGCCGAGAACGCCAACATCAAGATCGGCGACACTGTGGTCGTCATCGCGCAGGGCCCCATCGGCCTGTGCGCCACCGCTGGCGCCAAGCTGCGCGGCGCCACCACCATCATCGCCGTGGACGGCAACGACGAGCGCCTGGCCGTGGCCAAGAAGCTGGGCGCCGACGTGACGCTGAACTTCAGGAACGTGGACGTGGTGGACGAGGTGCTGAAGATCACCGGCGGCAAGGGCGCCGACAGCGCCATCGAGGCGCTGGGCCTGCAGTCCACCTTCGAGCAGGCCATGCGCTGCATCAAGCCGGGCGGCACGCTGTCGAGCCTGGGCGTGTATTCGAGCGACCTGAAGATCCCGCTGGGCCCCTTCGGCGCCGGCCTGGGCGACCACAAGATCAACACCGCGCTGTGCCCCGGCGGCAAGGAGCGCCTGCGCCGCCTGATGAACGTGATCGAATCGGGCCGCGTGGACCTGAAGCCGCTGGTGACGCACGAGCGCAAGCTGGACGACATCGTGGAGGCTTACGACCTGTTCGCCAACCAGCGCGACGGGGTGTTGAAGATTGCGATCAAGCCCTGAGGGTTGGTTGATGGGGTTGGGGGCGCTGCTGGCCGGGATGTGCGCCCGGCGGCGCAGTCACTTTCTTTTGTCTCGCCAAAAGAAAGTAACCAAAGAAAAGGCGACCCCACTGGCCGTGTCCCTCCGCTTCGCTGCGGGCAGCCTGCGATGCTCGGTCGCGGGGCGGCGCTGCGGAACTCGCTTCGCGCTTGCGCGCTCCGCTCAAACAACCGCAGCGAGTCAGAGCACGAAGCATGGGCTTGCTGCGCAGCCCATGCCCGCCCCACGCCCTGCGCTTCTCGGCACGGCCAGAGGGGAGGTGAAGCCCACACGGGCCATCGCTGCGCTCGGCCTTGGCTTGTCAACGCCGCTGCTTCGCGCGGCGTGCTGTTTTACTCCCTCTCCCGCTGGCGGGAGAGGGCTGGGATCCAGCACCCCTGTGGGAGCGGGCTTGCCCGCGATGGCCGCATCCCATCCAACCGAAGCGCAGATACTCCCTGTATATCAGCTCGTCAGCGCTTGATGGCTGGTCGCTGAAGTCATATACCCCATGTGAAAGACTTCATCGCCATGCCCCACACCCCCGACGCCCGCCCCGCCAGCACTCAGGGCCTGCGCGACCCGGCTCCCTGCGCCCCTGCGCGCACCAGCGGCCACGGGTTCAGCGCCCCATCGGCGCCGTAGATGCCGTAATGCAGATGCGGCGGCGTGCCCTGTGCGTTGCCGGTGGTGCCCACGAAGCCGAGCAGCGTGCCGGGCTGCACCACGTCGCCGGTCTGCAGGCCGGGCGCCCAGTCGTCCAGGTGCGCGTAGTAATGCCGCTCGCGCGCCGGCCCCAGCACCCACACCTGCCGGCCGCCCAGGCCGCCGTCGCGCACGGCGGTGACGATGCCCACCGTGCTGCTGCGCACCGGCGTGCCGCGCGGCGCGAAGATGTCCACCCCCTCGTGCCCGCGCGCGCCGCCGTCGCGCGCGGCGCCCCAGGTGTCGGCAATGCGGCGCGCGGCCACGCCCTCCACCGGCACCGGCAGGGCCGTGGGCGGGTCCATCCGCGTGATCTGCCACAGCATGCGCGGGCGGTCCATCAAAGGCTGCTGCCACAGCCAGCCGCCGCCCCGCCACAGCACCGCGCCCCACAGCGCCAGCCACAGCAGGCTGCGCAGCCGCTGCGCCATGCTGCGGCGCGGCCGGGGGCGCGGGCGGGCGGGCACGCGCGCTTCAGGCCCCGGCGGTGGCCTGCGCCAGCTGGTGCTGCAGGCGCTGCTGCAGCGCCGGCTCCAGCTTCAGCTGCTTCGCCAGTTCGTCCAGGTAGGCACGCTCCATGAAGCTCTGCTCATCGGCCACCAGCAGGCTGGCCAGGTACATCTCGCCCGCCATCTCGGGCGTGGTGGCGGCGCGGGCCACTTCGGCCGGGTCGAGCGGCTTGGCCAGTTCGGCGTTCAGCCATTGCTGCACGTCGGCGGCCAGGCCCTGGCGCGCCAGCTCGCCCTCGATCAGCCCGCGCTCGCGCGCGTCGATGTGCCCGTCGGCCTTGGCGGCGGCCACGATGGCCTGCAGGATGGCGGCGCTGTGCGCGCTGGCCTGCGCGGCGGGCAGGCGGTCCACCGTCTGCGGCGTGGGCAGCGCGGGCGCCTGTGCCGGCGGCAGACCCGCGGTGCCGGCCTGCTGGCGCTGGTATTCGGTGTAGGTGTTGTAGACTATCATGCCCAGCGCCGCCAGACCGCCGTAGCTGGCCAGCTTGCGCGTCTTCTTGTTCTTGCCCAGCAGCAGCCCCAGCGCCCCGCCCGTCAGCGTGCCGCGCCCGAAGTCGCTGTTGATCGCCCCGCCGATGCCGCTGCCACGGTTGGTCTGGTTGGCGCCAGTGACGGTGGCGCCGGCGGATTTCAGAAGGTGGTCGAGGAAGCCGGTGAGGTGGTTCATGGTGCTAAGACGGCCAAATAAAGCCTGATGAAGATGGGGTGAGACACAAGAGTATCAACCCGGTGGGGATTGAGACAAAACTCACGCTTTCGTTTCGTTTGATGTCAGAGGGGCCTTCATGTACCAAAACAGGTTGCCGCAACGCTGTTCGTCCACGTCGCAGGACGTGCCCGCCGTGTTGCCGCGTTATCCCGGCTGGCGCTGGCGCAGTGTGGTCTTGGCCGGCGCGCTGGGCTGTGGCATGTCGCTGGCCGCGGCGCAGACGGTGCTGCTTGACGGCGCCACCGGGCCGGCGACGGTGCCGGCGGGGGTGTATTGGCTCGACGTCACCGTGACCAGCGCCAGCGGTGGTGGCGGTGGCTATGACGAAGGCGCCAAGGCCGGCGACGGCGGTGCGGGTGTCACTGTCACGGCACGTGTGGCTGTCGTGCCTGGACAGACCGTGAGTGCCGTGATCGGCCAGGCGGGCGCCGGCGGTTTGCCCAAGCAGATCGGCACCGGCGGCGGCGCGGGCGGCGCGGGCGCAGGTGCCGGGGGCAATGGCGGCAACGCCAACCTGAACCCCAACAGTGGCGGCGGTGGCGGTGGCGGTGGCGCCAGCGTGGTGACCATTGGCAGCTCGGTGGTGCGCGCTGGTGGCGGCGGCGGCGGTGGCGGAGGATCGTGGCAGATCATCGGCGACCCTGGAGCTTCCGCAGCCACCTCCGTGGCCAACGCAGCCGACTGCGCCACGCCGGCCCCAGGGGAGCCGGGCCTGGGCGCTTTGCCGGGTGATGGCGCTGGCGGCGGCGGCGGTGGCGGCGGCTACCTGGGCGCCGCAGGCACCGGTGGCGAGACCGCGATCGAGGACGGGCCCGCCATTGGCGCCCCTGCGCAAGGTGGTGGCGCGGGTGGTTCTTGCGTGTTCATGACCGGCCCCAACGTGCTGGAGGCCGCGCCTATGGCCGTGGCCGGGCCCGCTGGGGGCGTCGGCGCGTCGACCAATGCCGCTGGTGGTCCGGGTAACCGGGGCACGGTGCGCGTGGTGACCAATGCCAGCGCGCGCCTGGAGGCGGCCATGGCGGCGGCGTTCAGCAACGTGCCGCCCACCTTGATGCCGGGCCAGACCAGCAACGTCACGCTGACCTGCACCAACAACGGTCCTGGTGCGGCCATCGACGCCGCCTGTGTACCCACCGTCGCCAGCGGTGGGGCCACGGTGTCCAACGTGATGTGTACGCCGCCGTCGCCTGCCGCCGTGCTCGACCCCGGTGCCGCGATGGTGTGCACCTTCGACCTGACGGCGACGAGCAGCGCGGGACCAGTGGAGCTCGCCGGCACCGCCAGCGGCGGCACCGGCCCCGACGCAGTTGCCACGGCGGAGACCGCCGTGCAGGCGGCGGGCATGAGCGTGGCCATCGGCCTGCCGGCCAATGTGATCGCGGGAGCCACCGCGCCCGGCACGCTGGTGTGCACCAACAGCGGGCCAGCCGCCGCGCCGGTCGCCACCTGCGCGCTGGATGCCCTGCCCGCCGGCAGCGGCGAGGTGCGCAACCTGGTGTGCACGCCGACACCGCCGACGCCACTGGCGGCCGGCGAGGCGATCAACTGCACCTTCGACTACGTGGCACCGGCGGCGCTGCCGGCCGGCCCCGTCACCCTGCAGGCCAGCACGACGTCGGGGCTGACGGGGGCGCCGGTGGTCACCGCTACCGCCAGCCTGACGGTCACCCAGGCTGGTGCGACCGGCGTGCAGGCCGTGCCCACGCTGCAGTTCTGGGGCCTGCTGCTGATGAGTGGCCTGCTGGCCGGCCTGGGGCTGCGCGCGCAGCGCGGCCGCAGCGGGCGCCGCTGACCGCGCGGCCGCGGTCAGCGCAGGGCAGTCATCCGTCGGGCCGCGCCCTGCGGCTCGGCGTGCGCCAACGGCGTTTTTCTCTCAACCCTGCCGCAGGGGGCTCAAGCCCCCGCCATCCACCTTGCCGCCTTCTCCGCCATCATCAGCGTGGGGCTGTTGGTGTTGCCGCTGGTGATGGTGGGCATGGCGCCGGCGTCGACCACGCGCAGGCCGGCGATCAGGCCGTTGGCGCCGTCACGCACCTGCAGGCGCGGGGTGAGCACGGCCATGGGGTCGTCGTCACGCCCCATCTTGGTGGTGCCGACGGGGTGGAAGATGGTGCTGGCGATGTCGCCGGCCAGGCGCGCCAGTTCCTCGTCGGTCTGGTACTGCACGCCGGGTTTGAACTCTTCGGGCTTGAAGCGCGCCATGGCGGGCTGGGCCATGATGCGGCGGGTGACGCGCAGGCTGTCGGCGGCGACCTGGCGGTCGTCTTCAGTGGCCAGGTAGTTGGGGGCGATGGCGGGGGCGTCGTCGAAGCGCGGGCTCTTGATGTGCACGGTGCCGCGGCTGGTGGGGTTGAGGTTGCACACGCTGGCGGTGATGGCCGCAAAGCGGTGCAGCGGCTCGCCGAAGGCGTCCAGACTGAGCGGCTGCACGTGGTATTCGATGTTCGGCCACTCGAAGGCGGGGGATGAGCGCGTGAAGGCGCCGAGCTGGCTGGGCGCCATGCTCATGGGGCCGCTGCGGCGCCACGCGTATTCCAGCCCGATCAGGCCCTTGCCCCACAGCGTGCTGGCCAGCTGGTTCAGCGTCTTGCCGCCGGCGATCTTGTAGACGCTGCGGATCTGCAGGTGGTCCTGCAGGTTGGCGCCCACGCCGGGCAGCTCGGCCATCATCGGCACGCCGTGCTGGTGCAGCAGTTCGGCCGGGCCGATGCCCGACAGTTGCAGGATCTGCGGCGAGCCGATGCTGCCGGCGCTGAGCACCACCTCGCGCGCGGCGCGCAGCGTCAGCGCCTGGCCGCCGCGCACCAGTTCTACGCCGGTGCAGCGCAGGCCAGCATCGCCGCGCTCGATCAGCAGTCGCCTGACCTGCGCGCCGGTCCACACCGTCAGGTTGGGGCGCTGCAGGGCGGGGCGCAGAAAGGCCTTGGCGGTGTTCCAGCGCCAGCCAGCCTTCTGGTTGACCTCGAAGTAGCCCACGCCTTCGTTGGTGCCGCGGTTGAAGTCGTCGGTGGCGGGGATGCCCGCCTCCTGCGCGGCGGCGGCGAAGGCGTCGAGCACGTCCCAGCGCAGGCGCTGCTTCTCCACGCGCCACTCGCCGCCGTGGCCGTGCAGTTCGCTGAATTTGGATGAAATCGGGCTCTGGCGCCCGTCTGGCGAGCGCAAGGCGCTATCGAGTTTGTAGTGATCCTCGTGCGCCTTGAAGTCGGACAGGCAATGGTCCCAGCGCCATTCTTCGTCGCCCGTCAGCGCGGCCCACTGGTCGTAGTCGCGCGACTGGCCGCGCATGTAGATCATGCCGTTGATGCTGCTGCAGCCCCCCAGCACCTTGCCGCGCGGGTAGCGCAGGGTGCGGCCGTTCAGGCCCGCGGCGGGCTCGGTCTGGTAGAGCCAGTCGGTGCGCGGGTTGCCGATGCAGTACAGGTAGCCGACGGGGATGTGCACCCAGTGGTAGTCGTCCTTGCCACCGGCCTCGATGAGCAGAACACGCCGCGACGAATCGCGCGACAGCCGGTTGGCCAGCAGGCAGCCGGCCGTGCCGGCGCCGACGATGATGAAGTCGAATGTGGGCTCGCTCATGGCGCTTGTCTCCTGCGGCGGCAGCATGCCACAGGGTGGGGCGCGACGGTGTCGCTGATGCTGCGGGGTGCGCCGGCGTGTTGTGGGAGCGGGCTTGCCCGGGATGGGGCGGTTGTGTGGAGGTGACGCCTATCGCGGGCAAGCCCGCTCCCACAGAGCCGTGAGCCAAATCGGCCTCCAGCGCCCGACCAACAAGCGCGGGCAGCTACAAAAACAATAGAGATCGGCGCCGCGCAGCAGGCGCCCTTCCGATGGCCGCGGAGCAGGCCACGCGGGAACGCCGCGGCCGGACCTGCGCCGGCCGCCAGCGTTGTCCCCCCTCAGGGGGGAAGCGGCGCCAGCCGCTCAGGGGGAGTCATCTCACCGGAAGAAACGCCAGCAGCGGCGCCGCCACCAGCCCCTGCACGTAGCCGATCAAGGCGCGGCGGTAGCGCTCGGTGGTGTAGGTGGCCAGCAGGTCGAGCCGGCCGATGATCTTGCCGAACTCGCGCTCGAAGCTCAGGTTGCGCGCGTCGGGGCCGATCTCGTTGGCCAGCAGCAGCGGCTGGCCCTGCGCGTTCTTGCGCGTGTTCAGCACCCACAGCGCGATCTCCATGTTGCGGGCGGCGTTGTACAGGTGCTGTGGATCGACACCGTCGAGGTAGTAGAACTCGCGCTTGCCGCCGTGCGCGGTCACGATGGTGTCGGCGCAGGCGACGATGAAGGCGGCCACGCGGTCGCCGGCAAAGTCGGGCGACAGCGCCAGCGACAGCGCCGCCACGTCGCGCTGGCCGGCCAGCGGTGCCCACGGCTGGGCCGACAGCAGTGCCAGCTCCAGCTGCGCCAGCGCTGTTTCGCGCGTGGCGGCGCTCTTGCGCCACTCGGCCGGGTTGCGGCGGTACAGCTTGTCCGCCAGCAGCATCAGGCTGCGGTGGTTGGCCGCCATGGCGTTCTGGGTGATGCGGTTGCCCTCGCTCTGCAGCAGCTCGCCGCTGCTGAACTCGGCGCCCTGCACCGCGCCGCGCGGGGTGGGCGCGCTGCTGCAGCCGGCCAGTCCGGCGCAGGCAAGCAAAAGGGCCGTCGCAACGGCCCTGATGGCGTGCCCGCCAGCCACCACGGCGGCTGCGGGCGGTTGGTTGGTGGCCGCGTCAAGCGGCGATGGCGGCCTGCTCGCCCTTGGCGGTGCTGGTGCCGGTCGAGGATTTGCTGTCGCTGTTGCCACTGGTGCCGAACGTGATTTCACCGGAGAGCTGCCCCCCTTCTTCGATCACGATCTTGCCATAGCGAATCTTGCCGGTGACCTTGCCGGTGGAGAAGATCACCAGCTTCTGGCGCACCGTCAGGTTGCCGTCGAAGGTGCCGCGCACTTCGGCGATGTCGATCTCCGCCGAGCCCTTGAAGGCGCCCTGCTCGGCGATCTGGATCACGCGCGAGTTCATGGTGGCTTCCACGGTGCCTTCCACGACCAGCGTGTCGCAGTCGGTGATCTCGACGCCCTTGAGCTTGATGTTGGGGCCGACCGTCAGCTTGGCGCCGCTTTCGGGCGCAGCGGGCGTGGCCGGCACCGGCGTGGCGGCGGGGGCGGAGAAGGGCTGTGCGCTGCTGCTGGCCGAACCGAGTGAACTGGTGCCGCCCAGCGTGGAGCTGCCGGGCGTGCGGGGGGCGGTGGGTTCTTCGCGCTTGCCGAAGAAGGGGCCTTGAAGTGCCATGCTTGCTGATCTCCTGGTGACAATCGGTCGATCCTAACGGGGGCAGTGATGTTTTTCACAAACATTAGGAAAAAATCGTAACGATCCGCCCCCGTGCGCCGGCGCCCGCCCGCCAGAACGAGCGCCCGGCCTACAGCGGATTCGGCCCCGCGGACCCGCGCCATTCATACCAAGGCAGTACCATCCGTGGCTGCCCGGGCAGGGAGCGCCACCGCACCGTGGGTGACGCCCGACCCGACCCGGCCCCCGCCGCGCATGCCCTCCGACACCGAACCCCGCATCGACACCCAGAAGACCGCCCAAGGTGTGCAGGCCGTGCTGCGCGGCGAATGGACTGCCGCCAGCCTGACGGCGGGCAAGACCTGGCGCGCCGTGACCGCGGCCCTGGGCGGCACCACCGGCGCCGCTGCCTGGGATTTGCGCGGGCTGGACGCGCTGGACCACCTGGGCGCGCTGACGCTGTGGAACCACTGGGGCCGCGCGTGGCCGGCGCAGCTGGCGGTGCGCGACGACCAGCGCGCGCTGCTGGAGCGCGTGGCCGCCTACCCGCCGGCCGAGCTGCCGGCGCGCCGGCTGTCGCTGGCGCAGCGCGTGGATGCACTGGGCCTGTGGGTGATGCAGGCGCTGGGCCAGGTGCGCGACTTCGTGCGGCTGATGGGCCAGCTGCTGCTCGACTTTCTGCGCCTGCTGGGCGCCCCGCACTGGGGGCCGTGGCGCGATTTCTCGGGCCACCTGTACCGCATCGGCGCGCAGGCGCTGCCGATCACGGCGCTGGTGGGCTTCCTGATCGGCGTGGTGCTGGCCTACCTGATGAGCCAGGTGCTGCGCCAGTTCGGCGCCGAGACCTTCATCGTCAACATCCTCGGCCTGGCGCTGATCCGCGAGCTGGGGCCGCTGCTGGCGGCGGTGCTGATCGCCGGGCGCTCGGGCTCGGCCATCACGGCGCAGATCGGCGTGATGCGGGTGACGGAAGAGCTGGACGCCATGCGCGTGCTGGGCATTCCGGCCGGCTTCCGCCTGGTGCTGCCGCGCGCGCTGGCGCTGGCCATCGCCATGCCGCTGCTGGCGGTGTGGACCACGCTGGCCTCGCTGGTGGGCGGCATGCTGGCGTCCGACCTCACGCTGGGCATCAACCCCGGCTACTTCTACGAAGCGCTGCCGACCGTGGTGCCGGTGGCGAACCTGACGCTGGCAGTGGCCAAGTCGGTGGTGTTCGGCGTGTCGATCGCGCTGATCGGCTGCCACTACGGCCTGCGCGTGAAGCCCAATACCGAGAGCCTGGGGCAGGGCACCACGGCGTCGGTGGTGGCGTCGATCACGGCGGTGATCCTGATCGACGCGCTGTTTGCCATTCTGTTCAAGAGTGTGGGGATGTAGAGCATGCTCCCCCCTGAGTCGCTTCGCGCCTTCCCCCAAGGGGGACACCGCCGACGGCCGGGCCAAGCCCGCTCCGTGGCGGTCGCTGGCGTGGCCTGCTCCGCGGCCGTTGGTCATGGGGCGTGGTGTTGGAGGGTCGCATGAGCAACGATGACCAGGTGCTCGCACCCGCCCCCATCGACGCGGCGACGGCGGTCGAGCCACAGGTCGACGCACCGCTGCCGCTGCCCGAGCACGGCGAGCCGATGATCGAGGTGCGCGGGCTGTGGAGCGCCTTTCCCACGCCCGGGGGCGGGCAGCACGTGGTGCACAAGGACTTGGACTTGACCGTGTACCGCGGCGAGGTGCTGACGCTGGTGGGCGGCTCGGGCACCGGCAAAACGGTGCTGCTGCGCCAGATGCTGGGGCTGAACACGCCGCACCAGGGCACCATCACGGTGCTGGGCCAGCCGGTGAGCCAGATGTCGCGCGCCGGCGCGGCGGCGCGCGTGGGCATGCTGTTTCAGCAAGGGGCGCTGTTCTCGGCCTTCAGCGTGCTCGACAACATCGCCTTTCCGCTGCGCGAAACGCGCGCGCTGCCCGACGCGCTGGCGCGCGAGGCGGCGCTGCTCAAGCTGCAGATGGTGGGCCTGAAGGCCAGCGACGCGCACAAGATGCCGAGCGAGCTGTCGGGCGGCATGGTCAAGCGCGTGGCGCTGGCGCGCGCGCTCATCATGGATCCGCCGCTGCTCATGCTCGACGAGCCCACCGCCGGGCTCGACCCCGACAGCTCCGACGCCTTCGTCACCCTGCTGCGCTCGCTGCACCAGGAGCTGGGGCTGACGGTGGTGATGGTCACGCACGACCTGGACACGCTGTTCGAGCTGTCGACCCGCGTGGCCGTGCTGGCCGAGCAGCGCGTGATCATCGCCGCGCCGGTGCCCGAGGTGCTGGCCTTCGACCACCCCTTCATCCACCATTTCTTCCTGGGCGAACGCGGCCAGCGCGCCATGGAGCTGCTGCGCGACCGCCGCACCGCCGCGACCCCGCAAGGACACTGAGAACGCATCATGGAAAACAAAGCCCACGCCCTGGCCGCCGGCGCCTTCGTGCTGGCCGTCACCGCGCTGCTCATCGGCCTGGCCATGTGGCTCCTGCGCGACGAAGTCAACACCACCACCTACGAGATGGTCAGCGCCGAGGCCGTCAGCGGCCTGCAGCCGCAGGCGGCCGTGCGCTACAAGGGCGTGGCCGTCGGCAAGGTGACCGACATCAGCTTCGACCCCGCCAATCGCGCCAACGTGCTGGTGCGCATCGCCGTCTCGCCCGAGGCGCCGATCACCCAATCGACTTTCGCCACGCTGGCGTTCCAGGGCGTCACCGGCCTGTCCTTCGTGCAGCTCGACGACGAGGGCAAGTCGGCCGAGCCGCCGCCGCCCGGCCCCAACGGGCCGCCGCGCATCCCGCTCAAGCCCAGCGCGCTGGGGCAACTGACCGACCTGGCGGGCGAGCTGGCCAACAAGGTGGGCCAGATCACCGACCGCGTGAACACCGTGCTGAGCGACGAGAACCAGGCCGCCTTCAGCGCCGCGCTGCAGGAGATCGGCGAGGCCGCCAAGAGCACCAGGCAGCTGGCGCAGACCGCCGACCGGACCATCCAGGCCCAGCTGGATCCGGCGCGCACCAACATCCCGCGTCTGGTGCAGCAGGCCAGCACGGCGATCCAGTCGATCGACAGCGCGGCGCAGCAGACGCGCCGCACCGTGGCCAGCTTCGACAGCGTGGCCGGCGACGTGAAGCGCGCCGTCGACCAGGTGGCCGGCAAGGGTGGCGTGGTGGATCAGCTCAGCGAAAGCGCCAACACGGTGACCGCCACCACGCTGCCGCGCATCCAGAGCCTGACCGAGGACGCCAGCCGCACCATCCGCCGGCTCGACCGCATCGCCAACTCGCTGAGCGAGAACCCGCAGGCCTTCATCTACGGCACCGGCACCATTCCGCCCGGCCCGGGCGAGCCCGGCTTTGGCCAGCCGGCCCCCGGCGGCCCCACGCCCACCGCCCCCGCGGCGGCGGCCTCCCGTTGAGGTTTGATATGAAAACAATAGCTGCCAGCGCCCGTCCCGTCTGCGCAAAAGCCGTTTTTCTTTCAATTTTTCTGGCGCTGGCCGGCTGTGCCGTGCCGCTGCCCGACAAGCCGGTGCGCCCCCAGCCCTACGACCTGGGCCCGGCCCTGCCGCTGGCCGCCAACGCCGCGCCCAGCGGCCCGGCGCTGGCGCTCGACCGCGTGGAATCCTCCGCCGCCATCGACGGCACCCACATCATCTACCGCCTGGTGCACAGCGACGGTGGCCAGCAGCCGCGCCCCTACGCCACGGCGCGCTGGACCATGTCGCCGCCGCAACTGCTGACGCAGCGCCTGCGCGAGGCCTTTTCGGCCACGCGGCCGGTGGTCGAATCCGGCGCCGGCCTGGCGCCGCTGGAGCTGCGCGCCGAGCTGGACGAATTCGCCCACATCTTCAGCGCGCCCGCCACCAGCGAAGGCGTGGTGCGCCTGCGCGTGACCGCCGTCGCGCCCGGCGGCCGGGCGCAGCGCCTGGTCGGCCAGCGCACCTTCGAAGTGCGCCAGCCCGCCCCCACGGCCGACGCACCGGGCGGCGTCAGCGCCCTGCGCCAGGCCAGCGACGAGGTGGTGCGCCAGGTCGTGGCCTGGGTCAATGCCCTGCCCGCGCCCGCCGCCGACGCCGCGCGCCGATGACCACACCCGCGCTCGACTTCGACGCCCCGCCGGTGCGCCGCCTGCGCGCCGACCTGGCCCTGGCCCTGCGCGCCGCGGCCCACCACGGCCTGGCGGAAGGCGTGTGCAACCACTTCAGCATCGAGCTGCCCGACGGCTCCGAGCGCTTCCTGCTCAACCCGCGCGGCCTGCTGTGGGCCGAGATCCAGGCCGACGACGTCGTGCTGGTCGACTTCCACGGCCACAAGCTGGCCGGCCGGCACGCGGTGGAGCCGACCGCCATGTACATCCACGCCGCCGTGCACCGCCTCACCGGCCAGGCCTGCGTGCTGCACACGCACATGCCGTACGCCACCGCGCTGACGCTGACGCAGGACCGCGCGCTCGACACGCGCCTGTCGCAGAACGCCATGCGCTTTCACGGCCGGCTGGCGGCCGACCCCGACTACAACGGCCTGGCGCTCGACCACGGCGAGGGTGAGCGCATTGCCCGCGCCATGGGCAGCGCCGAGGTGTGCTTTCTGGGCAACCACGGCGTCATCGTCTGCGGCGCGCGCATCGACCACGCCTACGACGACCTGTACTACCTGGAACGCGCCTGCATGGCCCAGGTGCTGGCGGCCTCCAGCGGCAGCCCGCTGGCGCCGGTGGCCGACGAACTGGCCGCCAGTGTGGCGGCGCAGACGCTGGGCGAGCGCCTGCAGTCCGAGCTGTTCTTCGAGGCGCTGCGCCGGCAGCTTTGAGGGACTGCGCCCGCCGTGGCGAGGGGCGGCCCATCGCGGGCAAGCCCGCTCCCACAAACGGGCCTGCGGGAGCGGGCTTGCCCGCGATACGGCGGCCATCCGCCGCGCTCACAGCGCCACGTGCTCTTCTTCCATCTGCTTGAGCAACCCGGCCAGGCGTTTCTGCGGGTCCAGCAGCGGATCGAGCGCGTGCCGGGCATAGGCCTCGACCCCCTCGGCCAGCGCCTCGGGCGTGGCGCGCACCGCGCCGTGCCACACGAAGGGCGGCAGAAACTTCATGCCGATCAGGTTGGCCGTCTGCTGCAGCGGTTTCAGCAACTCGCTCATCGAATAGGTGTTGTAGCCACCGGCCACATACGCGTCGGCCGGGCCGCCGGTGGAGATGGCCGACAGCCACTCCTTGCCCGCCAGCGCCGTGCCGCCCGGCCCGTAGGCCCAACCGTAGGTCAGCACGTCGTCCAGCCACTGCTTCATCAGCGGCGGCACCGAATACCAGAACAGCGGGTGCTGGAACACGATGCGGTCGTGCGCCAGCAGCACGGCCTGCTCGGCGGCGACGTCGATGGCGCGGTCGGGGTAGAGCGCGTCCAGGTGGCGCACCGTCACGCCCGGCTGGCGCGCCATGTGCTCGGCCCAGCGGCGGTTGACGGTGGATTGGTCGAGGCGCGGATGGAAGACATTGACGAGGGTTTTCATGGCATGGCCTTTCAGGCGGCGGTGGAACATGGCGCCACTGTAGGCAGCCGTCGGTGCGTGAAATAGCCCCGGCCCACCACTTCAGTCGTGCAAAATCAGCACGAATCCACCGCTGCTCCGCCATGCCTTCACGCCCGCTCGACCCGGCCGACCTGCTGCACTTCGCCGCCGTGGCCGATGCCGGCAGCTTTCAGGCCGCGGCCGACCGGCTGCACATCGACCGCTCGGTGCTGTCGCGCTGCGTGGCCGCGCTGGAGGCGCAACTCGGCGTGCAACTCTTGCACCGCAGCACGCGCTCGCTCTCGCTCACCGAGGCCGGCGCCGCCATCGCCGCACGCGCGCGCGATCTGGGCGCGCTGGTGGGCGAGGTGCGCCGCATCGCTGACGACGCACAGGACCAGCCGCGCGGCCTGCTGCGCATCACGGCCGCCACGCACTTCGGCAGCCGCGTGGTGCAGCCGGCCGTGGCGCGCTACCAGGCGCTGCACCCGCAGGTGGCGGTGGAGCTGCGGCTGGACAACCGCCGCACCGACCTGGCGGCCGAGGGGTTCGACCTGGCCATCCGCATCGGCGAGCTGCCCGATTCGTCGCTCATCGCGCGCAAGCTGTGCGACAACCCGCTGCGCCTGGCCGCCGCACCCGCCTTCGTCGCGCGCCACGGCCGCATCGACAGCCTGGCCGCGCTGCTGCGCCTGCCCGCCGTGAGCTACCGCGCCGACGGCCTGCAGCACGAGACGCTGAACTGGATCGACGCCACCGGCCGCGAGCGCAGCGAACCGATGCCGGCCGTCGCGTTCTGGAGCAACAACGGCGAGGCCCTGCTGGCCGCCGTGCTGGCCGGCAGCGGCTGGGGTGTGATGCCGGCCTTTCTGGCCCATGCCGACCTGCAAGCCGGGCGCCTGGTGCCGCTGCTGCCCGATGTGCGCCTGCCGCCCCTCGGCATGGTCTACGCGGTGTATGGCGAGCGCCGCCTGCCGCTGCGCACGCGGCTGTTTCTGGACCGGCTGCAGGACAGCATCGGCGCGCCGCCGGTGTGGGCGCGCGAAGGACCGTAAAGTAAATTGCTATCAAATAGAGATCTGTTCGCGCTTGTCTATCAAGCGCTGGCGCTTATTTTGATGCCGAATCGGCAGGCGCCGGCGTCCGCCGCCTGAACATGCCATAACCGTCCATCATCAGGACCTGCTCGCCGTGCTGGTTGAACATCTCCCACAGCGTTCGCGTCAGGCCGACGTCGGGGCGCGATTTCATGGGGCGCGATTCGAGGATGGTTTGCTTGAGCGTCAGCGTGTCGCCGGGGTACACCGGCGTCAGCCAGCTCACCTTCTCCAGCCCCGGCGAGCCCAGGCTGCTCGACTCGTGCAGAAAGCCGCGCACCATCAGCCCCATCGCCATCGCGCAGGTGTGCCAGCCGCTGGCACTGAGCTTGCCGAACATGGACTTGGCGGCCGCCGCTTCGTCCAGGTGGAAAGGCTGAGGGTCGTACTTGCTGGCAAAGGCGATCACCTCGTCGCGGTCAACGGTGGTGCTGCCGATGTCGAGCGTGGTGCCCACGGGCAGGTCTTCCCAGAAGTACTTGATGTGTTGTTGCGGGTGGTCGGACATGGTGCTGTCGGTGATTCGGGATGAAAACTCTTTTTTTGCTATGGTAGCTGCGCACCAGTTCTACCCAAGGAGTGTCCGTCATGCATGCGACCCACCCATCCAGTCCCCTGCGCTTGGCCGCGCTGAGCGCCATGATGGCCGTGATTGGTCTGACCGCCTGTGGGGGCGGCGACGATGATCCCGCACCGTCTCCGCCCGCGCCGGCCCCGACACCTGCGCCGACCCCATCGCCAGCCCCCGCGGCCAACATCGTGCCGACCAGCATCACTTTGTTGGCCGGTGGCGGTCTGGGAAGCGCGGGCGATTGCGGTGACGCAAATGGCGTCGCCGATCAAGCCCGGTTGGGACAGGCGATGGACATGGCGGTGGCGCCCGATGGCACGGTTCACATGCTGGAGAAAGTGTGTGACGGCAGCGGGCTGACCCGTGTGCGCAGCGTCAGTCCGACCGGCCAGGTCACCACGCCGGCGGTGGCTTCGCGCGAGCCGGTCGTGCCGGGCGGCCCGCTGGTGTCTTTTCGCAATGGTCGCAGCTTGGCCGTGGGCGACGATGGAACGGTTTACTTGAGCGATGGAAATGAATCCTTCTTGCTTTTTCCGAGCTATCACCAACAGGGGCCGGCTACAGGCATATGGACGATCACGCCGACAGGTGCGCAGCCTTTCGCCGGTCTGCGCACCTGGTCGCTGCAACCGGCCGACGGTACCGGCCTGCAGGCTCAGTTCCTCAGTGTCGGACGCCTGGTCTTCGGTCAGGGTGCCCTGTTCGTGCACGACTATCCGGACGTGATTCGCCGGGTGACACGCGATGCGCAGGTCACCACCGTCACGACCACCCTTCAAATGCCGTCAAGCATCACCGCCGATAACGCGGGTGTGGTCTATTACAACAATGGCGCGGGCATGTGGCAGCGGCTTGACGGCACGGGCGGCATTCCCATCCCCAGCAGTGGCGAGGGAACTTCGGCGTCGACGATTTCTTCCGACGGCGCGGTCTATGCCACGGTGCGCAGCAGGACTCGCATGTATATGGACATGTATCGTTACGCCCCCGACGGAAGCGTCGCGAGGATCGCCAGCCAGCTCCCGGGCCAGCCGCCCACTTGGGACACTGTCCCGACGGTCGATCCGCAGATGCTTGACCTCGACCGGGCAGGCAATCTGTACTTGCTCCACGGTTACAAGCTTTGGCGCATTGCGTTCAAATGAGATCAGCCGGATGGCGTGAGAGGTTGACGGCTTGCTGGGGCGCTTGACGGTCAACGGGCTCCAGAAACGTCGATCAAGGACATGGTGGTGTAGCTTGCCGCATCCGACAGCAGCCAGACGATCAACTGCGCGACTTCGTCCGCCGTGCCGCCGCGGCCCATGGGCACGCCGGCTTTCAGTTCTTCGACGCGGTTCGGCCGGCCGCCGGACGCATGAATCTCCGTGTCGATCAGGCCCGGCCGCACGGCGTTGACGCGGATGCCCTGCGGCGCCACTTCTTTCGCCAGCCCGATGGTGAAGGCGTCGATGGCGGCCTTGGCCGCCGCGTAATCGACGTATTCATTGGGTGAGCCCAGCCGCGCCGCCGCGCTGGAAAGGTTGACGATGCTGCCGCCCGCGCCGCCGTGCGCCGTGCCCATGCGCCGCACTGCCTCGCGCGCGCAAATCATCGAGCCGATGACGTTGATGTCGAACATGCGGCGCCAGCGCGCCACGCTTTGCTCGGCCACCGGTTGCGCCCGATCCACCACGCCGGCGTTGTTGACCAGGCCCGTGAGGCGCCCCAGCTTTGAATCGACGTGCGCGAACATCTTGAGCACCTGGGCTTCGTCGGCCACGTCGGCCTGCACGCTGATGGCCGTGCCGCCGCCGGCGCGAATGGCGCGCACCACCTCGTCGGCGGCGAGCGAATTGGCGGCGTAGTTCACCGCCACCGCCCAACCGCCCTGCGCCGCCAGCCGCGCGGTGGCGGCGCCAATGCCCCGGCCGCCGCCGGTGACCAGCAAAACCTTGTCTGTCGCCACGCCGCATCTCCTGTAAAAATCACGCTCGAAGATCATTATTTCAGGAGACTTGCATGAGCCGCACCGTGCTGTATTACTTTGCGCCGCAAAGCCCGTGGAGCTATCTTGGTCATGCGCGCCTGGTCGATTTGCTGGCGCGCAGCCGGCGCGAGGTGGCGGTGCTGCCGGTCGACTACGGGCGCATCTTTCCGCAATCGGGCGGGCTGCCGCTGGCCAAGCGCGCGCCGCAGCGGCAGGCCTACCGGCTGGTCGAGCTGAAGCGCTTTGCCGAGCACCTGGGGCTGGCGCTGAATCCGCAGCCGCGCTACTTTCCGGTCGACGCCACGCCATCGGCGCGCCTGATCACCGCCGTGGCGCAGCAAGACGGCATGGCCGCCGCGATGGCGCTGGCCGGCGCCGTGCTGGCCGCCTGCTGGCGCGAAGAGCGCGACATTGCCAGCGATGCCACGCTGGCCGAACTGCTCGAAGAATGCGATCTGCCTGCAGAACGCCTGGCCGAGTCGCGCGGCGCCGACACACAGGCGCGCTACGATGCCCACACCCAGGCCGCCATGGACGCTGGCGTGTTCGGCGCGCCGACCTACGTGATCGACGGCGAGCTGTTCTGGGGGCAGGACCGGCTGGATTTTGTCGCCCGCAAGTTGGGCATTGTTTGAGCGATCGATGACCGCGCTCTGGCGAGCGCATGACCTCGGCCTGCGGCCTTCGATGACGCGTCCTCTGGACGCATGACAAAAGTCATGCTGCCCGAAGTGCACCGTCATCTAGCGCAAGCAAGGTCATGGCGCGCCGCGCCGATCATTGTTCATTTTGGGTGCTGGCGCTTGCCAGACAAGCGCAGATAGCTATTTAATCAGGAGCAAATCACCATGGGCCAATTCATCGACCTCACCGCCGCCGACGGCCAGAAAATCCCCGCCTACGTGGCCGAACCGGCCGGCCAGCCCAAGGGCGCCGTCGTGGTGCTGCAGGAGATTTTCGGCGTCAACGCCCACATCCGCGAAGTGGCCGACGGCTACGCCAAGGACGGCTACCTGGCCGTGGCGCCCAGCACCTTCCAGCGGGTCAAGCCCGGCGTGGATCTGGGCTACACCGACGCCGACATGCAAGAAGGCTTTGGCTACAAGAACGCCGTCGAGGCGCTGCCCGCGCCCGGCGTGATGCAGGACATCCAGGCCGCCATCGACTACGCCGCGCAAAAAAGCGGCGGCAAGGTCGGCATCGTCGGCTACTGCTGGGGCGGGCTGCTGACCTGGCGCGCGGCGGCCATGCTGAACGGCCTGTCGGCCGCCGTGCCTTACTACGGCGGCGGCATGACGCAGCCGGCCGAGATTGCGCGCCAGCCCAAGGTGCCCGTGCTGGCGCACCTGTCCGACCGCGACCAGTGGGTGCCGCTGGACGGCGTGGAAGCGTTCAAAAAGGCGCACCCCGAGGTCGAGGTGCACCTGTACCCGGCCAACCACGGCTTCAACTGCGACCACCGGGCGGCGTGGGACGCCGAATCGGCCAAGCTGGCACGCGAGCGCACGCTGGCCTTCTTTGCCAAGCACCTGGGCTGAGCTGGCGGGCAGGGCGCCGCAGGGCTGGCGCTATCGATCATCTAGCTGCTGGCGCACATCGGGCGGGCGCTGGCGGCGCTTTTCAGCATCTAGCCGCGCTGCCGCGCCGAGTGGCGCCCGCTGCGGTATGGCGCGGCGCCGATGCGCCGCCACGCCCTAAAACGCCCAGCGCAGAACGCTGGACAAGCTGACGACGCGCCCACCGCGCGGGCGCGTCGCTGCGCCTTCGCACAGCGCTCCTGCATCCCGATTGTTTCGAAATCGGAAATGGTTCATTCACTTTTAGGTGGTTTTTTTAACTGGCTCGCCGACGCAAACTACATCCCATCGGACGCGCTGACAGATCAGCCACCCGACACAGCCCCGGCGGCAACGCCGGATTTGAAAGTCGATTCGAGACCATTTCATTTCAGGAGAAAAATCATGAACAAGTTCACCGCCACCTTCGCTTCCATCACTGCCACCCTGCTGCTGGCCGGCAACGCCATGGCCCAGATGCCCGCCGCCGGCGAAGGCCCGTTCGTCGAGCATCAGGACTACGCCGCCAAGCGCGTGCAGAAAACCGAAGTGACGCGCGCCCCGGTGTCGATCAAGCAAGTGGCCGTTGGCGAAATGAATGGCATCGCCAAGCAAACCAACGACGTCAACAGCCCCAGCCGCGCCGAAGTGCGCCAGGAAACGCGTGACGCCATCGCCGCCGGCCACGGCCCGGCCACCGGCGCGCTCTGATCGTCGCCTGATCCCCGGTTCCTCATCCCCTAGACAAGAACGGCCAGCATCAGCTGGCCGTTTTTTTGTCTGGCCTGCATCCTGAATGCTTCGAAAAACGTAGCTGCCCGCGCTTGCCAGTCAAGCGCCGGCGGCTTCTTCGATGCATGAAACTCAATACGTCGTCGTACGGAACACGCTGCCCGGCCGCGCCATCTCGCTTTCCATGAAGGCCAGCAGCGCCGTCAGCGCGGCGCTGTTGTGGCGCCGCTGCGTGTACACCGCGTAGATCCACAAGTCTTGCGGAATGAAGGGCTCCAGCGCGCCCACCAGCTCGCCGGCGTCGATCTGGCGCTGCACCAGCGGCCGCGCGACATAGATCACCCCCAGGTCCATCGCCGCCAGCGCAGGCAGCGGCGCCACGTCGTTGACGTCGACATAGGGCTGCAGCGCCAGCTCCAGCGTCTTGCCACGCTCGTTGAACTGCCAGCGCGTCGGCTCGCCGCCGTGGTTGGCGTTGAGGATGCGGTGCGCCGCCAGCTCGCGCGGGTTCTGCGGCACGCCGTGCGTGTGCCAATAGGCGGGCGAGGCGACCACCACGCGCTCCAGCTGCGCCAGCCGCCGCACGATCACGTTCTGGTCCGGAATCGGGCCCACGCGGATCGCCAGGTCGACGCCTTCTTCGACCAGATCAAGCGTGCGGCTGGTGAGCCGCAGGTTGAGCGACACCTCGGGGTACAGCGTCAGGTACTGGCCGAGCAGGGTCGACAGGCCGGTGTGCGCCAGGGCGTGCGGCGCCGTCACCGTCAGGCGCCCGCTGGGGCGGGTGGCGCGCTCCTGCAGTTCGCTGGCGGTCATCTGCACCAGCTCCAGCACCGGGCCGCTGCGGTCGTACAGCAGCTGGCCGGCGTCCGTCAGCGACACCTTGCGCGTGGTGCGGTGGAACAGCCGCACGCCGAAGCGCGCCTCCAGCTGCGCCACGTACTTGCTCACGTTCGCGGGCGACATGTCCAGCGCGCGCGCCGCCGCCGAGAAGCTGTTGCGGCGCGCCACTTCGCGGAAGGTCTGGATGAGATCAAGGGAGTCCATGGGCTGATTATTTCCTGAACGGAAATAGTCCATTCACGCCGGGGTGGTTTTTTCAACGGCCCTCAAGCCCGAAACTACATCCCATCGGACGCGCTGCACCGCAGCCACCGACCCCAACCCCCGGCGGCCACGCCGGTTTTCAGCAAGTTCAGGGACCCTGCCGTCCCACAGGAGAAACACCATGACAAAGATCGCCGCCACCATCGCTTCCACCGCCGCCGCCCTGCTGTTTGCAGGCAACGCCTTCGCCCAGATGCCCGCTGCGGGCGAGGGCCCGTTCTTCCAGAACGAAGCCCGCATCGCCGCCACCAGCGACAGCCCGAGCCGCGCGAAGGTGTCGATCCAGCAAGTGGCTTCCGGCGAAATGAGCGGCGTGGTCGCCGCCACCAACGACGCCAGCCAGCCGACGCGCGCCGAAGTGCGCCAGCAGACCCGCGAAGCCATCGCCAAAGGCCAGCGCCCGGCGATCGGCGAGCGCAGCTGATGGCGTTACCACGGCACATGCTTGACTGAAAGGGGAGCGGAAAATCCGCTCCCCTTTTTGCCGTGGGCACTTATCCCGGCGATGTCCACAGCTACACTTCTCGCAGCGATCGGTGGCACTGCATCTGCGCGCATAAGCCGCCGTCTGTCCAGAGAGGGTGTGACCTGGGGTGAAGCGAGTACGGATCAGCGCGTGGGCCTGGCGGCTGGCCTTGTATTGGCTGCTGGGCGTCATGCTGGCGAGCGGTGGGGCGCAGGCCTCACCGGCAGAGGCGCCCGCTGCGGCTGGCCGTGGCTATGTGGAGCAGGCGCGCCTGGCTGCGCACGGGCGCGAACTGGTGCTCAGCGGTTGGGCAGCGCCTGAGCAGGGCAACGTTTTTCTCACCAATCTGATCGTGCAAGTGGGCGGGTGCGAGGTGTACCGCGGCCGCCTGGCGGGTGCCAGTGCGCGCCCTGACGTGGTGGCCGCCACGGGCCGGACCGCGTGGCTGCACAGCGGGTTTCAGCTGCGCGTGCAACTGCCGCGAGGCCTGCCGTCGGGCACTCAGGCGTTGCAGGTCAAGGGGCGGTTGGGTGACGGGCGGGAGTTCGATCTCGAGACGCCTGCAGGCACCATCACCATCCCGTTGTCGCCATCGCCGTCGGGCGTGGCGCTGGGCATGCTGGTGCTGGCGTTGGCGGTGCCGTTGGCGCTCCTGACCTGGCGGCGGCGGGCGCGTCAGGTCGGTCATCGCGGATGGCTGGCGCTGGCGGCAGTGGCGCCGTTCGTGCTGTTGGTGGCCAGCGGCACCACGGGTTCGTCGATGGCGCTGCTGCTGGCCGAGCCCGCGGTGACCACCGGCAGCATGCAGCCCTGGGCCGGCGAGCCGCGCGTGATCCGCAGTGACGAGTGGCAGGTCTACACGCCGCTGGCGCTGGCGCAGGCGGCGCATGTGCCACCGTTCCCGGTCGTCAACCGCAACCTGGGCAGCGACGGGCAGAACATGCTGGTGATGGGCATGACGGCGGTGCCTGTGGCGCACGCCAGCGCGCTGGCCAAGCCGGCGACCTGGGGCTTCTTCTTTCTGGACACGCGCCACGCGCTGGCCTGGGCCTGGTGGTTGCCCATCTGGGGCGGCCTGCTGGCCGTGTGGCTGTGGCTGCGGCGCTTGCTGGGGCTGGCCGGCGAGCCTGCGGCGGCGCTGGCCGCAGGCGCCGTGCTGGCGCCGTACTCGGTGGCGTTTTCGTTCTGGCCGGCCTATCTGCTGATGTTTCTGGCGCTGGGGTTCTGGGCGGCGGATCGCGCGTTGATGGCCCGCAGCCTGCCCGCGCGCATGGGCTGGGGCGGGCTCCTGGGCTGGTCGGTGGCAGGCTACGCGCTGGTGCTTTACCCCGCTTGGCAGCTGTCGCTGGCCACGCTGGCGGTGCCGCTGGCACTGGCGTGGTGGTGGCACGAGCGCCGCCGTTGGGCCTGGCACTGGCACCTGTGGCCGGCTGTCGCGGCGGCGGTACTGGTCGGCGGTTGGTTGCTCGGCAGTTGGTGGCTGGACGCACGGGAGGCGGTGTCGGTCATGCAGGCCACGGTCTATCCGGGGCAGCGCGCGAGCGAAGCGGGGGGCGACATCGACCGCTGGTTCCTGTTCAAGGGCTGGCTCAACCCGCTCACCCTGCACGCAAACCTCGGTTCGATGGTGCCGGTGGACGCGGCGTCGTATCCGTTCCTGTGGCTGGCCAGTGGCGCGGGGGTGCTGTGGGCGGCGTGGCGCACGCGCCGGGTGTCGCCCCTGCCGCTGGTGTTGCTGGGGTTTGCGGCGTTTGCGCTGGGCTTTCAGTTCTTGGGGTATCCGGCCTGGCTGACGCGGCTGACCTTGTGGAACGTGGTCACGGTGTACCGGCTCGATCTGGCGCTGGGCGTGGCCCAGCTGGTGCTGCTGGGTTGGCTGATGGCCCAGCCGCGCGCCGCGACCGGGCTGGCATCGCTGCGCGTTCTGGCGCTGGCCATGGCGCTGCTGACGGCAGCGTACGCACTGTGGGCCAATGGGCGCATGCCTCTGGATGTGGCGGACGGCTTGCCCGCGGGCTTCGTCCTGCTCAGTGCTTTGACGGCCGCGGCGGCCGCCTACCTGCTGGTTCTGCAGCGCTGGCGCGTGTTCCTGGTGCTTTACCTGGGCTGGATGCTGGCTGCCGTGTTGCCGTTTCACCCCCTGGGGCAGGCGCCACGCGCGCTCGCGCTGGACGGCGCGCTGGCCGCGGCCGGCATCTCCCAAGCCCAGCCCGACAGTGCCGGCCGCCGCGGCGTGGCGGTGGTGGGCGAGCGCAACTGGGCCATGACGCTGCCGGCCGTCGGCGTGCCAGTGGTCAACAGCCTGCTGTACTACCCGCAGTCGTCGCTGTGGCGGCAGCTGGATCCTGATGGTGCGCAGCGCGCCGTCTACAACCGCTACCAGCGCCTGATGTTCGAACTGGAAGAACAGCCGGCCGAGCGCACCCACCGCATCGAATCGCCGCGCCTGGACGAGGTGCAGGTGCATCTGGATCCGGCGCGCTTCGATTTCGGCCGGCTGGGCGCGCGCTGGGTCGTCATGCCCCTTGATCGGGCGCCGCGGCTGGCGGGCAATGCATCGATCGAGCGAGTGCCCGGTGTCGGCGCCGACATCGGCGCGGCGCTCTACCGGGTACTGCCCTGACGCTGGCGCGGCCTCAGCGCCGCGACCGCGTGAGGTAGCGCCGGCGCCGGAACACGATCAGGATGCCCGCGGCGATGAGCACCAGCAGCGCCAGCGCGGCCCACATGCCTTCGGGGCTGTGGATCAGCGGCAGGTGCTCGAAGTTCATGCCGAAGAAGCCGGTGAACAGGTTCAGCGGCAGGAAGATCGCCGTCACCGCCGTCAGCGTCCGCATGATGTCGTTGGTGCGGTGGCCCTGCGCGGCGAAGTGGATCTGCACCACGGTCTCGGCCGACTGCTCGAGCCGGCGCGCGTGGTGCAGCACGCGGTCGATGTGCTCGGTGACATCGACCGCGCGGGCGATCAGCTGGTCGCGCCGCTGCTGCGCCACGACGGGCTCGGCGCTGTAGGCGGCCAGCGGCAGCTCGCGCAGGGTGTCCAGCCATTCCTGCATGGCGTCGAGCTGCTCCTCGCACAGGTCCTGCAGCGCGTGCAGGCGGCGGCGCGCGTGCATCATGGCGTTCCAGGCGCCGTGGTGGGGGTCGGGCTTGAGCAGCTCGTTCTGCGCCTGCTCCAGCGCGCTGGTCAGGTCCTTGCGCAGCTCGAGGTAGCTGTCGACCATGGCGTTGAGCAGGCGCAGCACCAGGTCGGCCGGGCCCTGCGGCACGCGGTTGCGCACGCTGGCGGCGTCGACGCTGAGCTTGGCGTCGGCGGCAAAGCGCTGGATGAAGGTGGTGGCGGTGTAGCAGCCCGCCGGGTGCACGCTGACCAGCAGCCTGTCGAACACGGCGAAGCCGACGGCGCGCGAGTCGATGCGCGAGAAGGCTTCGGGCACGGCGGCCTCGGCCGGCGCCGGGGCGCCGGCGCCCAGGCTGTGGTAGCGGGCGATGGCGCTGGCGTGGTCCTGCTCGTGCTGCACTTCGGCCAGCGAGGCGAGGCGGCGGAAGATGACCATGTCGTACACCGAGGTGCCGTCGTAGTGCGAGGGGTGGCCGTCGCTGGACAGGTCCTGCACGTGCAGATCCAGCAGCGGCGAGCCGCCCAGGCGCTGCGCCGCGGCCTGCAGTTCGGCCTGGCGGCGAACGAACTCGGTGCGGTCGAGGTAGACCCAGACGAAGCCGTCGGCCGGCGCGGCTTCGGGCGGGCTGTCGACGAAGCGCAGGCTGCTGGCGGTGAATTCGACGATCTGCATCAGGTCACCATGGGGCGCCAGGCCGGAAGGGTGGCATCAAAATGAAGGATGATTTTGATAGCTGCTTGCGCCCGTCATTGCGTGATTTCAGATATGAATGCATCTGAAATCGTTGTTTGACAGGCGCAAGCAGCTCTTATTGTTGCAGCATGCGCGCCGCATCGCGGGCGAAGTAGGTCAGCACGCCATCGGCGCCGGCGCGCTTGAAGGCCAGCAGCGCCTCCATCATCACCAGGTCGTGATCCAGCCAGCCGTTCTGCGCCGCGGCCTTCAGCATGGCGTATTCGCCGCTCACCTGGTAGGCGAAGGTGGGCACGCGGAATTCGTCTTTCACGCGGCGCACGATGTCCAGGTAGGGCATGCCGGGCTTGACCATCACCATGTCGGCGCCCTCGGTCAGGTCGATCGCCACTTCGCGCAGCGCCTCGTCGCTGTTGCCGGGGTCCATCTGGTAGACCTTCTTGTTGCTCTTGCCCAGGTTGGCGCTGCTGCCCACGGCGTCGCGGAACGGGCCGTAGAAGGCGCTGGCGTACTTGGCGCTGTAGGCCATGATGCGGGTGTGGATGTGGCCCTTCTTCTCCAGCGCGTCGCGGATGGCGCCGATGCGGCCGTCCATCATGTCGCTGGGGGCGACGATGTCGACGCCGGCCGCCGCCTGCGTGAGCGCCTGCTTGACGAGCTGGCCCACCGTCTCGTCGTTCAGGATGTAGCCGGTCTTGTCGAGCCAGCCGTCCTGGCCGTGGCTGGTGTAGGGGTCGAGGGCCACGTCGGTCATGATGCCCAGCTCGGGGAAGCGTTTCTTCAGCTCGCGCACCACGCGCGGGATCAGGCCGCGGGCGTTGGCGGCTTCGCTGCCTTTCTCGTCCTTCAGTTTGGCGTCGATGACCGGAAACAGCGCCATCACCGGAATGCCGAGTTGCACGCACTCCTCGGCCACCGGCAGCAGCAGGTCGAGCGACAGGCGCTCCACGCCGGGCATCGAGGCCACGTCCTGGCGCTGGTTCTTGCCGTCGAGCACGAACACGGGGTAGATCAGGTCGTTGGCCGACAGCGCGTGTTCGCGCACGAGGCGGCGGGTGAAGTCGTCGCGGCGCAGGCGGCGCGGGCGGTTGGCGGGGAAGGGGGCAATGGGCATGGTCATGCCGAAAATTGTGCCTGATCGCGGGCGGACGTTCGGCGCGCGTGCGCCGCCGCCCAACGCAAGTGTGTCAGCGTGTCGCAGCGCATTGCCCGGTCTGAGCACTTTTGCTATATTCATCCGCGAGCAGTTCGCTGCTCCCCGCTTTTCCTCCCTGAGCGGGAGCCTTGATGTGTGACAGCAGACAGGCTTTTCGACCCCCGGCCCCGGCCGGGGGTTTTTTCTTGCCCGATCACCGGCAGGTCACGGCGCAGGCCATGCAAGCCGCTCCCCCATGCCCTGCGCCTACCAACGCGCAACCGCTCTTCAGCGGCTGCGCGCAAGCCGCCCCCGAAGGCCGCGGAGCAGGCCACCCCAGAACGCCGTGGCCGGGGTCCCCCCGGCCGCCAGCGTTGTCCCCCTCAGGGGGAAGGCGGCCGCAGGCCGACTCAGGGGGGATAATTCATCATGCTTTGGATCAAAGCCCTCCACATCGTCTTCATCGCCAGCTGGTTCGCCGGCCTGTTCTATCTGCCGCGCATCTTCGTCAACCTGGCCATGGTGCCGCCCGGCTCGGTGGCCGAGCGCGAACGGCTGCTGCTGATGTCGCGCAAGCTCTACCGCTTCATGACCCTGCTGGCCGTGCCGGCGCTGGCGCTGGGCCTGTGGCTGTGGCTGGGCTACGGCATCGGCCTGGGGCCGGGCAGCGGCTGGATGCACGCCAAGCTGCTGATCGTGCTGCTGCTGATGGCGTACCACTGGTATTGCGGCCGGCTGCTGAAGCGCTTTGCGCACGGCGAAGAGCTGCGCGGCCACGTGTGGTTCCGCTGGTTCAACGAGGCGCCGGTGCTGATGATGCTGGCGGCGGTGATTCTCGTCGTGGTCAAGCCCTTCTGACATGAGGGGCTGCGGCATCGAAGCGGCTCGCGGCGGCCTTGCGTTGCCAGCACGGCGCCGGCGATGAACCGCTACAAGTCCGCCGCGATGCCGCTGGCGCTGCTGTATGCGGCGCTCATCGTCTACGCCACGCTGTACCCCTTCACCGGCTGGCGCGACGTGGGCGTGGCGCCCTGGGCCTACCTGCAGGCGCCGCTGCCGCAGTACTGGACGCGCTTCGACGTCGGTGCCAACCTGGTGGGCTACGCGCCGCTGGGCTTTCTGCTGGCCCTGGCGCTGATGCGCATGCGCAGCGGCTGGCCGGCGGTGACGCTGGCCACGCTGGCCGCGGCCTGCCTGTCGCTGGTGCTGGAGGCGCTGCAGACCTACCTGCCGCTGCGCGTGGCCTCCAACGTCGATTTCGGGCTGAACGCGGCCGGCGGCCTGGCCGGCGCGGTGGCGGCCTGGGTGCTGGAGCGCGTGGGCGCCATCGACCGCTGGCGCCGCCTGCGCGCACGCTGGTTCGTGCGCAACTCGCGCGGGGCACTGGTGCTGCTGGCGCTGTGGCCGTTGGGGCTGCTGTTCCCGCCGCCGGTGGCGTTCGGCATGGGGCAGGTGTTTGCGCGGGCCGAGGACTGGCTGGCGGAACTGCTGGCGGATACGCCCTTTCTGACCTGGCTGCCGGCGCGCGACCTGGCGCTGCAGCCGCTGCTGCCCGGCGAGGAGGTGCTGGCCGTGGCGCTGGGCGCGCTGGTGCCCTGCCTGCTGGGCTACACCGTGATCCGCCACCGCGGCCGGCGCGCACTGTTCGCGCTGCTGGCGCTGATGGCGGGCATCGCGGTGTCGGGGCTGTCGGCGGGGCTGTCGTTCGGGCCGGTGCACGCCTGGTCGTGGGTCAACCCGTCGGTGCAGCTCGGCCTGTGGGCGGCGCTGCTGGGCGCGGCGCTGCTGCTGCTGGTGCCGATGCGCGTGTGCGTGCTGCTGCTGATGGTGGTGCTGGCCGCGCAGGTGGTGCTGCTCAACACCGCGCCGCAGAATCCGTATTACGCCGCCACGCTGCAGGCCTGGGAGCAGGGGCGCTTCATCCACTTCCATGGCCTGGCGCAGTGGGTGGGCTGGCTGTGGCCGTTCGTGGCGTTCCTGTACCTGGCGATGCGCCTGGTGGGCTCCGACGGCGGACAGCCGGCGCGCACCACGCAGCCCGCGCCATGGCCTGCGTCCGCCGCCCCGCCGCCAGACGACCTGGCCGCCGCCGGCGTGGTGGTGACGCAGACGGGCGACCCCGCCGCCGAGGTGGGCGCCGCGGCCCAGCCGGCGCCGCAGTCTCAAGGCGGCGCCTAGAATGCCCGCATGTCTGCCCCCGCCGCACCGTCCTATTACCAGCGCCACATCTTCTTCTGCCTGAACCAGCGCGCGGGCGGCGAGGCCTGCTGCGCCGACCACGACGCCCAGGCCGCCTTCGACCACTGCAAGGCGCGCGTCAAGGCCGAGGGCCTGGCCGGCCCGGGCAAGGTGCGCGTGAACAAGTCCGGCTGCCTGGACCGCTGCGCCGCCGGGCCGGTGGCCGTGGTCTACCCCGAGGCGGTCTGGTACAGCTACGTCGACACCGCCGACATCGACGAGATCGTCGAATCGCACCTGAAGAACGGCCAGGTGGTGGAGCGCCTGCTGACGCCGCCGCACCTGGGGCGCTGACCGCCCTGCGGCGTTACAAGCTTTTTCGCCCTCCAGTCGCCGAAGACATTGCGCCGGCAGCTATAATTTGCATAGCTGCATGAACGCCCAGACCCAATCCCTGACGCTGACCGGCCCCGCCGGGCCGATCGAGGCCGTGCTCGATCTGCCCGAGGCCGACCTGTTCGAGGCGCCGCACGGCACCGCCGTCATCGCCCACCCGCACCCGCAGTTCGGCGGCACCATGACCAACAAGGTGGTGCAGACCATCGCCCGCGCCTGCGTGCAGTGCGGCTGGCGCGCGGTGCGCTTCAACTTCCGTGGCGTGGGCGCCAGCGGCGGCCACTACGACGAAGGCCGCGGCGAGGTGGACGACATGCTGGCCGTGGTGGCGCAAACCGCGCCGGCCGATCAGCCGCTGCTGCTGGCGGGGTTTTCGTTCGGCGGCTTCATCGCCGCGCGCGCCATCGACACGCTGCACCCGCAGCGCGCCATTGCCGGCGCGGTGCTGGTGGGCACGGCGGCCTCGCGCTTCGACGTGCCGCCGGTGCCGGCCGAACTGCACCCGCAGACGCTGGTGGTGCATGGCGAACAGGACGACACCGTGCCCCTGGCGTCCGTCATGGACTGGGCGCGCCCGCAGTCGCTGCCGGTCACCGTGGTGCCGGGCGGCGAGCACTTCTTCCACGGACAATTACCGCTGCTCAAGGCCCTGGTGGTGCGCCATGTGTGCGTCTGAGTTTTTTTTGAATGATTTAGGGCTTCAGCGCTTATCCAGCAAGCGCCGATAGCTCACTTATTTGTAGTAATCATGACCTTCATCTCCCGCTTTCTCGCCGCCGCCCTGCTGACGCTTGCCTCGCTGGCCAGCCATGCGCAGGCGCCGCAACCGCCCGAGGTGGCCGCCAAGGCCTATCTGCTGATGGACGTGACGGCGGGGCAGATCCTGGCCGCCAAGGACGCCGACGAGCCGGTCGAGCCGGCCTCGCTGACCAAGCTGATGACGGCCTACCTGGTGTTCGACGCGCTCAAGGCCAAGAAACTCACGCTGACGCAGACCCTGCCCGTGTCCGAGCGCGCCTGGAAGATGCCCGGCTCGCGCATGTTCATCGACCCCAAGATGCAGGTGCCGGTCGAGGATCTCATCAAGGGCATGATCGTGCAATCCGGCAACGACGCCACCGTGGCCCTGGCCGAAGGCGTGGGCGGCAGCGTCGAGCGCTTCGTGCAGCTGATGAACGACCAGGCCAAGGCGCTGGGCCTGAAGAACACCGGCTACAAGAACCCCGAGGGCCTGACCGAAGCCGGCCACACCACCACCGCGCGCGACCTGGCCACGCTGGCCACGCGGCTGATGCACGACTTCCCCGAGTACGTGCACTACTACACCATCAAGAAATACCGTTACCCCGGCACGCCCGCCAGCAACGACAGCAACCGCAACCTGCTGCTGTTCCGCGATCCCACGGTCGATGGCCTGAAGACCGGACACACCAAGGCCGCCGGCTACTGCCTGGTGGCCACCGCCAAGCGCGACTTCCCCAACCTGCAGGGCCGCCGCCTGGTGTCGGTGGTGCTGGGTGCCAGCAGCGAGGCGGCGCGCGCCAACGAATCGCAGAAGCTGCTGAACTGGGGCTACACGGCCTACGAGGCGGTCAAGCTGTTCGATGCCGGCAAGCCCGTGGCCACGCCCAAGGTGTGGAAGGGCAAGACCAACGAACTCAAGCTGGGCCGCAACGAGCACATCGTCGTCGCCGTGCCCAGCGGCACCGCCGCCCAGGTCAAGACCGAGATCGCCCGCCCCGAGCCGCTGATCGCCCCGTTCCGCCAGGGCCAGGCCGTGGCCACGCTGAAAGTGAAGCAGGGCGAGCAGCCACTGGCCGAAGTGCCGCTGATGGCGCTGGAGCCCGTGGAAGAGGCAGGTTTCCTTGGCCGCGCGTGGGACGCGATGCGGCTGTGGATCAAGTGACGCGCGGGCACCTGCATTGCGGTTAACCCCGATCCGGGCTATACTTTAAGGCTTTCCCGCGTTTGGGGTGGGAATTTTGCGTGCGCGCCGCCATCGCCCTGCTGCCTTGCGCAGCAGGCGCCGGTGAATCGGTCGCGCTGATATTTCAAGCGTTTAGGGACGTTTTTCAATGCCAACCATCAGTCAACTGGTGCGTCAGGGGCGGACGGTCGAGAAGATCAAGTCCAAGAGCCCTGCGATGCAGAACTCGCCGCAGCGTCGCGGCGTGTGTACCCGCGTGTACACCACGACGCCGAAGAAGCCGAACTCGGCACTTCGCAAGGTCGCCAAGGTGCGCCTGACCAACGGTTTCGAGGTCATCTCTTACATCGGCGGTGAAGGCCACAACCTGCAGGAGCACAGCGTGGTGCTGGTGCGCGGCGGTCGTGTCAAGGATTTGCCGGGCGTGCGCTACCACATCGTGCGCGGCTCGCTGGACCTGCAAGGCGTGAAAGACCGCAAGCAGGCGCGCTCCAAGTACGGCGCCAAGCGCCCCAGGAAGGCTTAAGCGCTTTCGTCATTTTTCGGTGCTTGAATCGGGCGAGAAGACGACCCCGGTCGAGCGTAGTGACCTGATCGGAAGGTCGAGTAAGTGCAGGCTCCGGATGGGTCTGCGCGGCAGGCGGAAAACCAGGACGTTCCAACTGCCAACTGAAGCAAACATGAGGTGAAACATGCCACGTCGTCGCGAAGTCCCTAAACGTGAAATCCTGCCGGATCCCAAGTACGGCAATGTCGAGCTTTCCAAGTTCATGAACGTGATCATGGAGGGCGGCAAGAAGGCGGTTGCCGAGCGCATCATCTACGGCGCGCTCGAAACCATGGAGAAGAAGAGCGGCAAGGATCCGCTCGAACTCTTCGTCACCGCCATCAACAACGTCAAGCCGATGGTCGAGGTCAAGTCTCGCCGCGTCGGTGGCGCCAACTACCAGGTGCCTGTGGAAGTGCGCCCGGTGCGCCGTCTGGCGCTGTCGATGCGCTGGATCAAGGAGGCCGCCCGCAAGCGCGGCGAGAAGTCCATGGCCATGCGCCTGGCCAACGAGCTGCTGGAGGCCACCGAAGGCCGCGGCGGTGCCATGAAGCGCCGTGACGAGGTGCACCGCATGGCCGAGGCCAACAAGGCGTTCAGCCACTTCCGTTTCTAATTTCTCCCTCATTCCCTCCTGGAGTGCGGCCCGCCACGAGCGGGCCGGTCCGTTTCACGAAAGACCATCATGGCTCGCAAAACCCCCATCGAGCGCTATCGCAACATCGGCATCTCGGCGCACATCGACGCCGGCAAGACCACCACGACCGAGCGCATCCTGTTTTACACCGGCGTGAACCACAAGCTGGGCGAAGTGCACGATGGCGCGGCCACGACCGACTGGATGGAGCAGGAGCAGGAGCGCGGCATCACCATCACCTCGTCGGCGGTGACCTGCTTCTGGAAGGGCATGGACCTGTCCTACCCCGAGCACCGCTTCAACATCATCGACACCCCGGGCCACGTGGACTTCACCATCGAGGTGGAGCGTTCCATGCGCGTGCTCGACGGCGCCTGCATGGTGTACTGCGCCGTGGGCGGCGTGCAGCCGCAGTCCGAAACCGTCTGGCGCCAGGCCAACAAGCACAAGGTGCCGCGCCTGGCCTTCGTCAACAAGATGGACCGCACCGGCGCCAACTTCTTCAAGGTCTACGACCAGATGAAGCTGCGCCTGAAGGCCAACCCCGTGCCGGTGGTGATCCCGATCGGCGGCGAGGACAACTTCAAGGGCGTGGTCGACCTGCTCAAGATGAAGGCCATCATCTGGGACGAGGCCTCGCAGGGCATGAAGTTCGAGTACCAGGACATTCCCGCCAACCTGGTCGACGATGCCAAGAAGTGGCGCGAGAACATGGTCGAAGCCGCCGCCGAGTCGAGCGAAGAGCTGATGAACAAGTACCTCGAAGAGGGTGACCTCTCCGAGGAAGAAATCAAGCAGGGCCTGCGCGCGCGCACCATCTCGACCGAGATCCAGCCCATGCTGTGCGGCACCGCCTTCAAGAACAAGGGTGTGCAGCGCATGCTGGACGCCGTGATCGACTACCTGCCGTCGCCCGCCGACATTCCGCCGGTGGCCGGCACCGACGACGACGAGAACCCGGTTACCCGCAAGGCCGAGGACAGCGAGAAGTTCTCCGCGCTGGCGTTCAAGCTGATGACCGACCCCTTCGTCGGCCAGCTGACCTTCGTGCGCGTCTATTCCGGCGTGCTGAAGAAGGGCGACACGGTGCTCAACACCATCAAGGGCAAGAAGGAGCGCATCGGCCGCATCGTGCAGATGATGGCCAACGAGCGCATCGAGATCGAAGAGATCGTCGCCGGCGATATTGCCGCCTGCGTGGGCCTGAAGGACGTGACGACCGGTGAAACCCTGAGCGACCCGAGCGCCGCCGTGGTGCTGGAGCGCATGGTGTTCCCCGAGCCCGTGATCTCGCAGGCCGTCGAGCCCAAGACCAAGGCCGACCAGGAAAAGATGGGCATCGCCCTGTCGCGCCTGGCGTCCGAGGATCCCTCGTTCCGCGTGCGCACCGACGAAGAGTCGGGCCAGACCATCATCTCCGGCATGGGCGAGTTGCACCTGGAGATTCTTGTCGACCGCATGAAGCGCGAGTTCAACGTCGAGGCCAACGTCGGCAAGCCGCAGGTGGCCTACCGCGAAACGGTGCGCAAGACGGTCACCGACGTCGAAGGCAAGTTCGTGCGCCAGTCGGGCGGCAAGGGCCAGTACGGCCACGTCGTCTTCACGCTGGAGCCGCAGGAGCCGGGCAAAGGCTTCGAGTTCGTCGACGAGATCAAGGGCGGCGTGGTGCCGCGCGAATACATCCCCGCCGTGCAGAAGGGCGTGGAAGAAGCGCTCACCAGCGGCGTGCTGGCCGGCTACCCGGTGGTCGACGTCAAGGTGCGCTTGACCTTCGGTTCGTACCACGACGTGGACTCGTCCGAACAGGCGTTCAAGATGGCCGCCATCTTCGGCTTCAAGGAAGCCGCCAAGAAAGCCAACCCCGTCATCCTCGAGCCGATGATGGCCGTGGAAGTCGAGACGCCTGAAGAGTACGCCGGCAACGTGATGGGCGATTTGTCCAGCCGCCGCGGCATGGTGCAGGGCATGGAAGACATGGTCGGCGGCGGCAAGGCCATCAAGGCCGAGGTGCCGCTGTCCGAGATGTTCGGCTACTCCACATCGCTGCGCTCGGCCACGCAAGGCCGCGCCACGTACACGATGGAATTCAAGCACTACGCCGAAGCGCCGAAGAACGTGGCCGACGCCATCGTGGCCTCGCGCGCCAAGTAAGCTGCTTCAATAACAGGAGCTGCTTGCGCCCGATTGCAGGGGGTTTCAGATCGTTTTCTATCTGAAACCCTTGTGCATCAAGCGTAAGCAGCTATCCTTTTTTGTCTTCGGCACACCGCAAGGTAGTGGGCGCTGCCCGTGGCGGCCCCGGCGCTGGAGACGTTAAACCGTCACGGGCATTGTTCTTTCACTGGAGTTATCCGAAATGGCAAAAGAGAAATTCGAGCGAAGCAAGCCGCACGTGAACGTGGGCACGATTGGCCACGTTGACCATGGCAAGACCACGCTGACGGCGGCCATTGCCACCGTGCTGGGCAAGAAATTCGGTGGTGAAGTCAAGAGCTACGACCAGATCGACAACGCCCCCGAAGAAAAAGCGCGCGGCATC